>JAOPZA010000036.1 GCA_025964325.1 Conexibacter sp. | reverse complement strand
CCCGATCGTCCTGAACGGCGTCGTCTACCAGAGCTTCGGCCACGAGCTCCTCGCGCTCGACGCCGCCACCGGGTCGGACCTCTGGGCCTTCCACGGCGGCGGCGACAACAGCTACCTCGGCATGCCGAGCGCCAGCGAGGACGGGAAGATCGTCTACTTCCCCTCCAAGGGCGACGCGATCTGGGCGCTCGACGCCGCCTCGGGCGCGCAGCTGTGGCGCAAGGACCCGGTCGACGGGCTCTACCGCTCCACGCTCGCCGTCGCGGGCGGGACCGTCTACGCGCGCTGCGGCGACCTCGTGCTCGCGCTCGACGGCACCAGCGGCGCGGAGGTGCGCCGCTACGCCGGCCTCGGCTACACGTACAACGCCGAGTCTCCGTCGGTCGCGGACGGGGCGGTCTTCAGCCCGGGCGCCAACGGCGTCGTGTCGAGCTACGACCTCGCGAGCGGCACGAGACGGTGGTCCTACCGCGCCGGCGCGACGGTCGAGTCCTCGCCGGCGATCAGCGGAACGAGCGTGTACTTCGGCTCCCACGACGGGTTCCTGTACGCGCTCGACCGCGCCACCGGCGGGCTCAGATGGCGCTACGAGATCGGTCCGTGGGTGAAGTCCTCGCCGGCCGTGACGGGCAACGCCGTGCTGGTCGGCGCCTACGACGGCAACCTCTACTGCTTCGTCGCGTAGCCGACGTGGGGTGGCGGCCCGCCGGCCTCTGCGGGCCGGCGGGCGCGGGCGGGCCGGCGTTGCAGGAGCGCGTAGCCGAGCAGTCCGCCGAGGCCGGGCACCCAGAACGCGATCGCGTGGTAGACGAGCACGGCGGCGGTCGCCTTCGTCGCCGGCGCGCCGTAGAGGACGAGCGCGCCGGCGAGGCCGGCGTCGAGCGAGCCGACGTTGCCCGGGACCGGGATCAGGTTGGCGAGATAGCCGACGAGGTAGCCGAGCACGAGCGGCGCGAGCGGCGGTGACCATCCGAGCGCCGAGAGCGTCGCCCACAGCACGGCGATGTCGAAGCCGAGGTACCCGACCGCGCCCAGCAGCCGCCAGCGGGGGCGCAGCAGCGTCCGCTCGGCCTCGACGATCCCGCTCGAGAGATCCCCCAGCAGCGTGGCGCCGCGGGCGTGCCAGGCGAGTCGCCGCAGGCGGGGGAGCGCGACGACGACGCCGGCGACCGCCGCCGCGACGAGCACCGGCAGGCCCGCGCGCAGCAGGTCGTGCGGGCCGGGCGCGATCCCGACCAGCAGCAGCGCGCCGGCGCCGCCGAGCGCGAGCACGTTGATGCCGCTCGTGAGGAAGAAGAGCGCGCTCGAGCGCTCCACGATCCGCCGCGACGGCATGCCGGCGAGGTGCAGCAGCCAGCCGCCGAGCGCGAGGCCGCCGATCCCGCCGCCGGGCAGCAGCGCGCCCGAGCCCATCTCGGTCCAGGCGAGCTGATGCGCGGCGAGCACCGGGACGCGGTCGAAGAAGTGCCGGAAGATGACGACGAAGCTGACGCACGAGGCGAGCTCGAGCGCGACGCCACCCGCGATCCACCAGGGGCTCATCTCGCCGATGTCGTCGAGCACGCTCCGCAGCCCGGGAACCGCCGCCAGCAGCGCGACCACGAGCGCGACGAGCAGCGCCATCGACGCCACCCGCGTGGGGAGGCGTCGCCGGGCGGATCCGCTACGCGACGTCGACGACGACATCCGACGTCGGGTCCGCGCCGTCGCGGTCGGCCGTCAGCTCGAGCTCCACCGTCAGCAGGGCGTCGCCGCGGATCATGCCGGCACGGTTCCAGGTCATCCCGGCCTGCTCCCGCGAGATCGTCGCTGTCGTGCTGAGGCCCAGGCGGCCCTGCTCGCGACGCGCGACCTCGACCGGCAGCTCGACGCGGATGCTCCGCCCCGCGACGGCCAGGTCGCCGACGATCGTGAGGCCGTCGCCGGCTCGCGCGGTGATCGCCGTCGCGACGAACGAGACCGAGGGATGCTCGGCGACGTCGAAGAAGTCGGCCGAGCGCAGGTGCTGGTCGCGCTTGGCGTGGCCGGTGTCGAGGCTCGCCGCCTCGATCGCGAGGTTCGCGGCGGCGCCGTCGGTGTGGATCCGGAGGTGCCCGTCGAAGCGCGTGAAGCGCCCGCTCACCGTGGCGAGGCCCCACATCGTCTTCACCGTGAAGCCGATCCGGCTCTGATCGCGCTCGGCGTGCCAGCTGCCGACCGGAAGGCCGAGCTCTGACGGCGTGTCCAGGGGTTGCGTGCCCATGCGTCCGACTCCTCGTGCCCGTTCCGGACCAAAGGTCCGCTTGCGTTCCTAACCGTAGCATAAACGGACCATCGGTCCGGATGAGTACGATGAGCGTGTGACGACCGGCGCCCCACAGCCCGTCCCGCTGCCGCTCGCCGGGCAGCGCCGCGAGCGCGGCGACGCGCTCGCGAACCGCGCGCGGATCCTCGAGGCCGCGCGCGCGCTGCTGGCCGAGCGCGGCGTGAACGCGACCACGATGGATGCCGTCGCCTGCGCGGCCGGCGTCGGCAAGGGCACGCTGTTCCGCCGCTTCGGCGATCGCGCGGGCCTCACCGAGGCGCTGCTGGACGACACGATGCGCGCGTTCCAGGACGCGTTCCTCTCGGGGCCGCCCCCGCTCGGTCCGGGCGCGCCGGCGAGCGTCCGCCTCGAGACGTTCGTGGACGAGCTGCTGCGCCTGATCGACACCCAGCTCGAGCTGGCGGTCGCGGCCGACCGCGCCGCGGGCGCCGCCACGCGCATGCGGCTGCACGGCGCACTCGCCCTGCACGTGCGGACGTTGGTGGCCGAGATCGACCCGTCGCTGGACGCCGAGGTCGTGGCCGACCTGCTGCTCGGCGCGATCGGGGCCCGCGTGGTCCACCACCTCCGCCGCGAGCGGGACGTCGAGCTGGCGGCCGTGCAGTCCGCCGCGCGTGCCCTCCTGCGCGGCCTGACGGGCACGCGAGCGTCCGCACCGGCGATCCCGGAGGCCGATGCGCATCGGACGTCGTGACGAGCGGCAGCCGGGCGGCCCGAGCGGTCAGGCGATCCGACCGAGGAACTCGGTGGACGCCACGTCCGTCTCGGCCTGAACCGTGACGAGGGCGTAGCGGAGGGCGAACAGCAGCACCTGGAGGCGGGAGTGCACGCCGAGCTTCGCCGCCACGTTCGCCATGTGGTTGCGCTCGGTGCGCACCGCGATGCAGAGGCGGTCGGCGATCTGCTGGCTGTCGAGGCCGTCCGCCAACGCCGCGATCACCTCGCGCTCGCGCGCCGTCAGCTGCGCGATCGCGCGGCGGTCGGCGTACTCGCGCTCGCGCTGGCGGCCGGCGAACCGCAGCAGCTCGACGACGTCCTGGAGCGGCATCAGCGTCTGACCGGCGCGGAGGCGCCGCAGGGCGTCGATGACCGAATCGAAGTGCGCGGTCTTGTGGATCACGGCCGCAGCGCCGCGCTCGACCGCCTGGGCGATCCGCCCCTGGTCCGTCGCCGCGCTCAGCACGATCGCCTGCGCCTGCGGGTTCGCCGCGCGTAGCTCCGGGATCAGGTCCGCGCCGGACCCGTCCGGCAGTCGCAGATCGACGACCGCGAGGTCCGCGCTCGCCAGCAGCGGCCGCGCTTCCTCGAGCGACCCCGCCTGCATCACGACGCCGAAGTCGTCCTCGCGCGCGAGGGCCGCGGCGACCAGCTCGCGGAAGCTCACGTGGTCCTCCACCAGCAGCACGCGGGCCGCCGGCGCGCGGTCCGGGGCGGCGGCGAGCGCACCCTCGGGCTCGCTCACCTCGGCGATCGCGCTGCGGACCTGCTCGCCGACCCGCTGCAGCATCGGCACGAGCTCGCCGTAGCGCTGGCTCCCGTCGCCGCGCTGCAGCGTCGCCGCCAACAGGTCGGCGACCGCCTGGAGGAAGCTCAGGTCGCCGTCGCCGAACTCGCGCGCGTGGGTCGAGAGCGCGACGAGCGCGCCGAACGGACCGCGTCGCCCGGGGATGACCGCCGTGATCGCGCTGACCGCGCGATGGCCTCTGATCAGCGGATCGGAGGCGAAGCGCCGCTCCGCGGCGAGGTCGCCGACGACGATCGACATGCCGGTTCTGAGCGTGTAGCCGGCCAGCGATCCGTCGCCGGCGGGCGACGTCGCGGTGCCGACGACCTCCGGCCCCCACCCGGTTCCGGCGCGCACCAACAGCGTCCCGCCGTCCGGCAGCAGCTCGGCGACCTCGACCAGCTCGACCTCGAGCGTGCGTGCCACCGCGCCGACGAGGTCGTCGATCAGCGTCTGCTGGTCGGCGCCGGCGAGCGCGCGCAGGCCGAGCTCCGCGACGAGCGCCTGCCGGCGCCGGAGGCGGACGTGGTCGCGCTCGCTGCGCCGCTGCGCCGTCATGTCGCGCGCGATCGTCCCGAGCCCGAGCGGCCTCCCGGTGGCGGCGTCCTCGAGCCGGAAGCAGTCCCAGAAGATCGGGATCGTCGCGCCGGTGACGAAGTGCCGCAACCTGATCTCGACGCCCTTGAAGCGCTCGCCCGACCAGCGTCCGGCATGGAGGATCAACGGGAGGATCACCTCGCCGACGAGCGCCCGGTCCTCGGCCGGGAAGTAGTCGACGACGTGCGTCGCACGGACGGCGTCGAGACCGTCGAGCCCGACGAGTCGCTGGCCCGCGTCGTTGAGGAAGCGCGCGGCCCCGTCGAGGTCGGCGATCGCGATGAAGTCCGAGCTCGCCTGCGCGAGCTCCAACAGCTGCCCGCGCTCCCGTTCGAGCTGCAAAGCGGAGACGCCGAGCTCGCGCATGAGAGTCATTTCACCAGTGCGCTCGCTCGCGGCGCAAGATCGTCGGACAGGATGTTGGTTCTCAACTCCGTGATCTCCGACGGTGGGGCCGATCGCCGAAATCGGCAGCGTGAAGATAGGCATGGCCGCCGGTGCCGGACGGCCTCGACCGTGCGAGCATCGACGGTCCTTGCCGATCCCGTCTGACCGACCGTGGAGCGACGATGACCAACGACCGACGGCACACGACGCCGGCCCGCCGGGCCGACGTGCCCAGCGCTGACGGGCGCGTGCCGCTGCTGGAGCTCGACCGCGAGTTCCGTCACGCGATCCCGCGCGAGGAGCGCGAGCTCGCCGAGCGGATCCTGACGGTTCCGTGCCTCCGCGCCGAAAGCGATGGCGCGATCGTCGGCGCGGCGCGGCGCGGGCGTCGCCCGGCCGGGGTGGTGCTGGGCGGCGCGATCATCTCCGACGTGACGCTCGCGGACCGCGTCAGCGCGCAGCTGCTCGGACCGGGCGACGTCATGATGCCCGGCAAGGCGAGCGAGCCGCTGCTGCCCTACCGCTCGCGCTGGACGGCGACGAGCGGGACGGTGCTGGCGCTGCTCGACGACCGCTTCACGCGCGCCGCGCGGCGGTGGCCGCGACTCACCGACGTGATCCGCGACCGGCTGGCCACCCAGCTCGACGCCGCCGCCGTCCGGATGGCGATCATGAGCCTGCCGCGCGTCGAGCAGCGGATCCTCGCGCTCTTCTGGCAGCTGGCGGAGCGCTGGGGGACGGTGCGCCGCGACGGCGTGATCGTCCGGCTCGCGCTCACGCACACGTTCATCGGCCGGCTGATCGCGGCGAGACGGCCGACCGTCTCGCTCGCGCTCGTCGAGCTCTCGGATCGCGAGCACCTCATGCGCCTCCCGACCGGCGAGTGGAGGCTGCGCAACGCATCGCGCACCGAGCTCCAACGCGAGATCGCCGACCCACGTTCGGACATGCGCGACCTGCGCGCGGTCGAGCGGCGCGTGGCGTGAGCGGGGGACGCGGCTCACACCCACAAGCGGACGCTCGGACCGGACGGCGGCGCGACGAGCTCCGGCGAGCGCGTCGGCTGCCGAGCGCTCCACAGGCCGCGCGGAGCCAGCGCGGCGCCGGCGCCAGCGACCCGAGGCAGTCGATCGTGACGAGGAACGCGGCGGCGCCGAGATCGCGCGCGACGCTCGTCTCGATCCGGGCGCGCACGAGCTCGCGATCCAGCTCCCCGCGCAGAGTGCACGAAGAGGTCGTGGCCCAGGCCTCCGCAGGTCGCGGCGGCGCGACCGGGTGAGCGTCTGGGGACCGCCTGCACGGCCATGCGGACCACGCTACACCTCGAGCTGCGAGCCGACCAGCGGAGCTGCCGGCGACGCACGTCCGGCTGGTCCGCGGGCAGCGCGGGGAGGCCGGCGAGCCGGCGGCGTGTAGCATCGCGGGCATGTCAACGTCCGTCACCGCCCGCCGGCGCGCCGCGTCACGATCGCTTGCAGCCCTCGGCGCGGTCGGTCTCCTCCTCGCCCTCTCCGGCTGCGGCGTCGCCACCGTCGGCACGCCCGACCTCGGCAGACTGAACGCGACCAGCTCCGCGAAGAACCTGATCGCGGCGCAGTCGAGAAAGCCGTACTCGGGCACGATCTACCGGACGGGCGGCTGGCTCGCCTTCACGACCGACGCGGGCGTCAAGCCCTTCGCCTTCACCCACGCGACGGGCGCGGACGGCGCGATGCAGCGCCAGCTGCTCTCGATCCAGCAGTCGGGCCAGCCCGACGCGGCCGCGCTCGCGAGAAGCATCCAGGCGGCCGCGACCGCGGACCACAGCCGCGACTACGCGCAGATCGCAGCGGCCGTGACGCAGCTGTCCGGCGGCTGAGCCGGCGAGCCTCCCACCGTCCGCGGGGGCGCTCAGACGGGCCAGAACGCGAACGCGACGTGGTGCGAGAAGGTGCCGCGGGCCGGCGCGCGGCGCGTCGCGAACTCGGTCGCGACGCGTTCGTAGAGCTCGTGGACCTCGGCGCCCGCGCGCTTCACGTCGTAGAGCGGCGCGCGTGCCGCGGCGTTCGCGCCGAGGCGACCCGCGAGCTCGCGATCGGCCAGGAGCGTGTCGATCGCCGCCGCGAAGCCGGGCGCGTCGCCCGGCTCGACGAGCAGGCCGGTGACATGGTCCTGCACCAGCTCCGGAATCCCGCCGACGCGTGAGGCGACCGCCGGCAGGCCAGCCTGCATCGCCTCGATCAGCACCGTCCCGAGCTCCTCGTAGAGCGACGGCAGCACGAGCACGTCGGCCGACGCCAGCACCGCCGGCACCTGCTCGTGGCGCACGAAGCCGGTCACGTGGACGCGATCGGCGACGCCGAGGCGCCGGGCCGCCCGCTCGACCCGCGCACGCTCGGACCCGTCGCCGACGAGCAGCACCTCCACGTCCGGCGTCCGCAGCCGCGCGGCGGCCTCGACGAGCGTCGCGACGCCCTTCGCCGCCACGACGCGGCCGAGGAACACGACCCTCGGCCCGCCCGCGAGCTGCGGGAACGGGTCGCGGCCCGGCCGCGCGAACGCCTCGCGGTCGATCCCGCGACGCATCTGCTGGACGTGCTCGCAGCCGACCTCCTGCTCGAGCCAGCCGGCCAGCCGAGAGGTGAAGACGATCGTCGCTGCCGCCCCGCGCGCGCCGCGCCGCTCGAGCCAGCCGCCGAGTCCGCGCAGGACGGCCGTGCGCGGATCTCGCACCAGCAGCGTGTGGGAGGAGCTGGCGTGGATCGTCAGGACGATCGGCAGTCGCCACGGCCGCGCGGCGAGCGCCGCCAGCGGCAGCAGCGCGAGGTCCTCGCCGAGGTGCACGTGCACGATGTCGGCGTGGCTCGCGAGCAGCGGTGCGAGCACCGCGGCGGGCAGCGCGTAGAGCTGGCGCAGCCGGCGCACCGGCAGCCCGACGCGCACGACCGTCGCGTGCGCGTGGATCCGCTCGACCGAGGGCGCCGTCGGCGGGCGCGTCGTCAGGACCGCCTGGACGACGCCGCGACGGTCGAGCACGCGCGTCAGCGTCCCCGTGTGCTCCTGGATCCCACCGATCGGGTCGAAGCTCGCCCCGCGCCCGTCGAGCGCCGACGCGGGCGGCTCGAAGACGGAGCAGAGCCGCAGCACGCAGAGACGCGCGGCGGCTCGATCCGGCGCGTCTCGGCTTGGTGACATGCACGGTTCGTAGGCCGTCCAACGACGCCGCGCAAGCGCGGGGTCAGACGAGCCGCCTCCCGCCGGTGTTGCACCGCGGCGGGCCGCGGTCTATTGCCCTGGGGGTGACCGGCGGACCAGTCAGCGCCGAGGCGCCCTCGGCGTGGGCGCCGATGCGGCACCCGCTGTACCGCGCGCTCTGGATCGCGCAGCTGGTCTCGAACATCGGCACGTGGATGCAGGTCGTCGGCGCGCAGTGGCTGATGGGGTCGCTGCGCGGCACCGCGCTCGAGGTCGCGCTCGTGCAGGCGGCGGTCACGCTGCCCGTCTTCCTCGTGGCGCTGCCGGCCGGCGCGCTCGGCGACATCCTCGATCGCCGCCGCCTGCTGCTCGTCTCCCACGCGCTGATGCTCGCGGTCGCGGCGTTGCTCGCGGTCCTGACCTTCTCCGGCGCCATCTCGCCGTGGCTGCTGCTCGGCATGACGTTCGCGATGGGTCTCGGCCAGGGTCTGTCGGTGCCGTCGTGGCAGGCGATCCTGCCGGAGCTCGTCGACCGCCCCGAGATCCCGCTCGCGGCCGGGCTCAGCGCGGTCAACAACAACCTCGCACGGGCGGTCGGGCCGGCGCTCGGCGGCGCCGTCGTCGCCGCCGCCGGGCCCGGCTGGACGTTCGCGCTCAACGCCGTCTCCTTCCTCGGCACAGCGGGCGTGATCGCACGCTGGCGCCGCCCGCGGGCCGAGCGCGTGCTCGGCCCCGAGCACATCGTCGCGGCGATGCGCACCGGCGTCGCCTACGTGCGCCACGCGCCACAGCTGCGCGCGGTCTTCGCGCGCGCGGCGCTGTTCGTCGTCTTCGCCGGCGCGCTCTGGGCGGTCCTGCCGGTGCTCGTACGCGAGGATCTCGGCCTCGGCTCCGGCGGCTACGGCCTGCTGCTCGGCGACGTCGGGCTCGGTGCGGTGCTCGGCGCGATCGGCGTCGCCCGCGTGCGCGCGGTCCGCTCGAACGACGAGCTCGTGGTCGCGGCCTCGGCCGCGCTCGCGGCGGCGTGCGCGATCTGCGCGCTCGTCCCGTCGACCGCGGCGGTGGCGGTGGCGCTCGTCGTCGCGGGCGCGGCCTGGATCGGGGCGACGAGCGCCCTCAACGGAACCGCGATCGCCGTCCTGCCGAGCTGGGTCCGCTCGCGCGGCGCCGCGCTCTACACGCTCGTCTTCCAGGGCGGACAGGCGCTCGGCGCGATCGTCTGGGGCGTCGCGACCCAGTTCGCGGGCGCGCGCGCCGCGCTCGGGATGGTCGCCGGCGGCCTGCTGGTCGGCCTCGCCGGCGCGCGGCGCTGGCGGATGCCGGAGACGAGCGATGCGACCGTCGTCCTGCGGCCGTGGCCGGTCGAGCCGGCGCTGCGGCTCGTGCCGGCCCCCGACCGCGGCCCGGTCCTCGTGCTGGTCGAGTACCGCGTGCCGCCGGAGCACCACGACCAGTTCCGCGAGCGGATGCACGAGGTCGGCCGCGCGCGGCGGCGCACCGGCGCCGAGCAGTGGGGCCTCTTCCAGGACGGCGTCGACCCCGACGTCTTCGTCGAGACGTTCGTCGTCGCGACGTGGCAGGAGCACCTGCGCCAGCACGGCGAGCGCAGCACGGTCGCCGACCGCGACGCGCAGGCGGAGGCGGCCGCGCTCGCGGCCGCCAGCGGGCCGCCGCGCGTCCGGCACCTCCTGTTCGCCTACGAGGACTGAAAGGACTACGGCTGGTTCGACGCGCTGCGGCGCAGCAGGTGGATCGACAGCGCCAGCACGAGGACGAGGCCGGCGAGCGCGCCGATCTCCGCGAGGAAGTCGGTCACTCTCCCCGGACGCAGCTCCGACTCGGCGGTCACGACGAGGATGCGGCGCACGACCGCGATCAGGCCGATGAAGAGGAACGGCTCGACCAGCACGCGGCCGCGGAGGCTCACGAGCCGCAGCGTGTAGAGCAGCTCGGCGAAGATGAACATCAGCAGGACGCGGTCGAGGAGGAACACGCCGGTGTCGGTGATCGCGCGCGCGTGGGCCCCTTCGATCACGTCCCTGACGGTGCCGACGAGCGTGAAGCCGGCGGCGACGCCGAGCAGCACGGCGACGATCGCGTAGATGACGGTCTCGGCGTGGCCGATGACGACGCGGAGGGCCTGGCCGGGACGCGTCTGCCGCCGACGCTCGATCCCGTCCTCCACGCGGCGCTCAACTCGCTCCGGACCCGGCGTCCGCCGCCCTCGTCCGGAACATCGTGCGGTAGGCGTAGGTGAAGTAGACGATCGCGAGGCTGATCCCGATCGACCACCACACGATCGCCGTCGAGAGGGCGTAGTGGCCGGCGGCGGCGTTGTGGATCGTCAGCCCGTGCGGCCGCCCCTGGTGGGCCGGCAGGATGCTCGGGTAGAGGCCGGCCGCGACCGTCGCCAGCAGCCCGACGATCGTCAGCGCGGACGCGACGAACACGCCCGTCCAACGCTGTCCGCGGCGCAGCACGACGATCGCGACGGCGCCGCCGACCGCGAGCGCCGGGAACACCAGTCGCCACGGGTGGTCGACGAGCGCGTCGAACAGGCGCGCGCGGACGGAGTGCGTCGGCGCGATCAGCGCGAGCGCCAGCACGACCGTCGCCCAGAACAGCCAGCGCTGCCAGCGACGGGCCCGTTCGGCCAGCGCACCCGTCGCCTGGAACGACGCGAACGCGGCGCCGTGGTGGGCGAGCACGACGAGCCCGAACAGCCCGACGAGCAGCGCGTACCAGTTCAGGATCTCGAACAGCGGCAGGTGGAAGTAGCCGTTGGCGCCCAGCGGCACGCCGCGCACGATGTTGCCGAGCGCGACCCCGAAGACGAACGCGAGCGCCGCGGAGGCGAGGCCGAAGACGGTGTCGCAGGCCGTGCGCCACAGCGGATGGTCGATCTGGTCGCGCAGCTCGAACGACAGGCCGCGTCCGAGCAGCAGCCACAGCACCAGGATCAAGCCGAAGTAGAGCCCGCTGAACGCGGCCGCGTAGGCGACCGGGAAGGACAGGAACAGCACGCCGCCGGCGGCGATCAGCCAGACCTCGTTGCCGTTCCAGACCGGACCGATCGCCTCCGTCATCGCGGCCCGCTCGTCGTCGTTCGCGGCCAGCCGCAGCAGCAGCGCGCCGACGCCGAGGTCGAAGCCGTCGAGCACGACGTAGACCGTGATCATCAGGCTGAGGAAGACGAACCAGACGGTCGTCATCGCGCGGCGGTGGTCGTCTTGAGGCCGGTCTCGACGGGGCCGCGCGCGAACACGCGCAGGACGAGCACGACGTAGAGGATCCCGACGAGCAGGTACAGGCCGGCGAAGCCCAGCAGCGAGAACAGCGCCGTGCCCGACGGCACCGACTCTGCGGGCGAGGCGCCCGCGCGCGTGCGCTGCAGGCCGTAGACGACCCACGGCTGGCGGCCGGTCTCCGCGACCGCCCAGCCCGCGATGTTCGCCACGTACGTCAGCGGGAAGGCGATCATCAGCGCCCACAGCGTGCGCGTCGAGCGGTAGAGGCGCCCGCGGCGCAGGAGCAGGAGCGCGATCCCCGCCAGCACGACGAACAGGGTCCCGAGCCCGACCATGATGTGGTAGGCGTAGTAGACGAGCGCGACCGAGTTGGGCCAGCGGTCCTGCGGGATCGCGTCCAACCCCGTCAGCTGCTCGTTCCAGTTGCGCGAGGTCAGGAACGACAGCACGTGCGGCAGCTCGATCGTCGACTCGAGCCGCCGCTGCTCGGTGTTCGGATTGCCGATGATCACGAGCGGCGCGCCGCGTTCGCTCTGGAACATGCCCTCCATCGCGGCGAACGCCGGCGGCTGCATGTGCGCGACGTTGTGGGCGGAGCGGTCGCCAGTCGGGAAGATCTGCAGCACGGAGAAGATCAGCGCGCCGATCACGCCGATCCGCACGCACATCCGCGCGACCTCGTGGTGGCGGTCGAGCAGCAGGTACAGCGCGCCGACCGCGGCCAGCGCAAATGCGCCCGTGACGGCGGCGCCGCTCATGTTGTGCGCGTACTGCCACGGCAGCCACGGGTTCGTCAGCAGCTGCCAGATCGAGCTCAGGCGCAGGCGGTCGCCGTTGACCGCGTACCCGACCGGGTGCTGCATCCAAGCGTTCGTGGCGATGATGAAGAAGCCCGACAGCCACGAGCCGACGAGCACGAGCAGCGAGGAGATCCAGTGTACGCGCGGACTGACGCGCCCGCGACCCCAGAGGAAGACGCCGAGGAAGACCGACTCGGCGAAGAACGCGAACACGCCCTCCATCGCCAGCGTCGTTCCGATCACGCCGCCCGCATACCTCGAGAAGGCGGCCCAGTTGGTGCCGAACTGGAACTCGAGCGGGATCCCCGTGACGACGCCGACGGCGAAGGTGAGGCCGAAGATCTTCGCCCAGAAGCGCGCCGCCCGCTCCGCGTCCTCGCCGCCGCGGCCGAGGTAGGCCGAGGTCTTGAGCCAGGCGATGAACAGCGCCAGCCCCATCGTGAGGACCGGGAAGAGGTAGTGGAAGGTGACCGCCAGCGTGAACTGCAGGCGGTCGATCAGGACGTGGTCGGTCATGACGCGGCCTCCGACGGCCGGTCAGTTCGCGCCGAGCAGTCTGCGGACGACCGCGAGGTAGTCGAGCAGGCTGCGCAGGCTGACGAAGCGGTCGCGGACGCGCTCGCGCGCACGCCGGCCGATCGCCTCGGCGCGCTCCGGGTCGAGCAGCAGACCGGCGACCGCCCTGCCATAGGCGGCGAGGTCGCGCGGGTCGTCGACCAGGATCCCGCTCTCGCCGTCGACGATCTGCTCCTGGATGCCGCCGATGCGCGAGGCGACGACCGGCCTGGCCTTCCACATCGCCTCGGCGACCGTCAGGCCGAAGCCCTCCGCGAGGCTCTTCTGCACGACCACGCGCGCGTGCCGCTGGAGGGCGTTGACCATGATCGCGTTCTCCGTCTCGTCGGCCATCGGCAGCGTCGCGAGATGGATGCGGCTGCGCGACTCCTCCGGCAGGCGCGCTCGCTCGGCGATCGACTCCCGCAGCAGGCGCAGCCCCTCGGGGTCGTCGTCGACCGCCTCGACGTCGGGGCCGGCGCAGAGCAGGTGGGCGCCCGTGTCGGCCGGGACGTGCTCGGCGAAGCCGCGGATGACGCCGACCGGGTCCTTCAGCGCGTCCCAGCGCGAGACCTGCACCACGAGCGGCTCGTCCGCCCGCAGCGGCCGCTCCTCGACGACGCGAGCGCGCCGCTCGACGCGGCCCGGGCTCCCGTCCTGGCGCCGGAAGACGACGGACGCGGGCGTCGGCTCGATGCTCCCGGCCAGCAGCCCGCTCACGTGCAGCACCGCGCGCACCGTGTCGCGATCGAGCTCCTCGTTCTTGGGCGAGAACACGTCGATCGAGGGAGCGATCACCACGATCCGGTCGCGGTCGAGACCCTCCCACGCGAACATCTCGCGCGAGAACACGTAGGCGTCGGCATCGACGAGGTACGGACGCAGGAACGCCCACGTCGCGCGCGCCACGTCGTTCGGATGGTCGAGCCCGACGTGGCAGCGCCAGATCACGAACGCGCCGGCCGCCTTGAGCGCCGGCACCATGCCCGCCGGCTGGGGGTCGTGGACGATCACGACGTCGCCGCCGCGGACGCGGCCGGCGACGTCGTCGAGGTTCGCGGCGAGGATCTGCTCGTAGAGCCGGCGGGCGTCCTCGTCGAGCGGGCCGCCGTCCCCGGGCGAGCCGTGGAGGCGGTTGTGGATGCGCTTCGTGACCACGAAGAACTCCGGCGTCGCCTCGATGACGATCCAGCGCGCGTCGACGCCCGAGCCGCGCGCGTATCCGATCAGCGGGCGCAGCAGCTCGACGACGCCGCCGCCGCGCGCCGTCGAGTTGACGTTCCAGACGACGCGGCCCTCGAGCAGTGCGCGGCCCTCGTCGGCGGCGCGCTCGAACGTCGCGTAGCGGTCGTCGCCGAGCACGCCGCGGAAGCGCTCCGGGCTCACGGGCGCGATGTCGATCTCCTGCGCCATGATCGTCATCCGGGGACCGTCGGCCCCGGCGCCTCGGTCCCGGACATACGCACCGGGGTAGGTCCGCGTCGCCCGGCGTCAAGCGGTGAGGCCGCCCGCGTTGCCCGCGACGGCCGGTGTCCTACCGCCAGCAGCGATGCGGTTCGCGTCCGTGACCCTCGACCCCAAGCAGCGCAGGCTGCTGGGCTGGGGCATCGCGGCCGCCCTCGGCGGCTTCATCTTCGGCTACCAGCAGGCGGTCATCTCCGCCGCGCTGCTGTTCGTCCGCCGCGACTTCGGGCTGAGCGGGTTCCAACAGGGCCTGCTGGTCGGGGTCCTGCCGCTCGGAGCGATGGTCGGCGGCCTGCTGGCCGGCCGGATGGCCGACGCGCTCGGACGCCGCCGCACGCTGCTCATCGACGCCGTCGTGTTCGCCGTCGGCACGGTCCTGGCGGTGATCGCGCCGAGCTTCGCCGTGCTCGTGCTGGCACGCGCGATCGCCGGGTTCGGCGTCGGCGCCGCCTCCTCGGTCGGCCCGCTGTACCTGTCCGAGATCGCGCCGCGAGCCGTCCGCGGACGGCTCGTGACGATGAACCAGCTGCTGGTCACGCTCGGGATCGTCTGCGCCTACGGCGTCGGGCTGATCTTCGCCGGCTCGGGCTCGTGGCGGCCGATGTTCGCCGTCGCGCTGCTGCCGATCGCCGCGCTGCTCGTCGGCATGCTGCGCTCGCCGGAGTCGCCCGCGTGGCTCCACGGGCACGGCCGCCACGAGCAGGCCCGGCAGGTGTTGCTCGAGGTCGCCGACGAGCGCGAGGTCGAGCGGCTGCTGGACGGCGGAGAGCCAGCCGCCGAGGGCGCGCACAAGCGGCTCGGCGTGCGCGCACTCTGGAGGTCGGCCGCCGCGCCCGCGCTCGCGGTCGCGGTGACGCTCGCCGCGATCCAGCAGCTCGCCGGCATCAACGCCGTCATCGCGTACGCGCCGAGCATCATGCAGCGCACCGGCCTGGCCGCGTCCAACTCGATCCTCTACTCGATCGGGATCGGGGCGATCAACGTCGTCGCCACGATCGCCTCCGTCAGGCTCGTCGACCGCGCCGGCCGACGCCCGCTGCTGCTCGTGTCGATCGCGGGGTCGTTCGTGTCGCTCGCGCTGCTCGGCCTCACCTTCGCCGTCTCGCTGGGCTCCTCCGGCAGCTGGCTGGCGCTGATCTGCCTGCTCGGCTACGTCGCCTCGTTCGCGCTCGGGCTGGGGCCGATCTTCTGGCTGCTGGCGGCCGAGCTGTTCCCGCCGGACGCCCGCGCCGCGGGTGCGAGCGCGGCGACCGCGACCGTCTGGTTCACGAGCTTCGTGGTCGGCCTCGCGTTCCTGCCGGTCGCCAACGCGATCGGCGAAGGACCAACCTTCTGGATCTTCGCGGCCGTCTGCGCCTTCGCGTTCGTGTTCGTCCGCCGCTTCGTGCCCGAGACGGCGGGGCGGACCGCGGGCGAGATCCAGGCCGAGCTGCAGCGCCGTTGGGGCCACGCCCCGCACGAGGAGCAGCACGAGCACGTCCGTTGAAAGCCGGGCCGTCCGGCCTACCGGTGCGACAGATGACCGAAACTCCGCCGAGCGGTGCGACGTCCGGGCCCGTCGTCGTCGGCTACGACGGATCGGACGCGGCGATCAGAGCGATCAGACACGTCGCCGGCCTGCTGCCCGGGGTGCCCACCGTCGTCGTCACCGCGTGGAGACCGATCAGCGAGGCGATCCTGGCGGTCTCGCTCGGGCCCGCCCCGCTGATCTCCGATCCGGCGGAAGCCGACGAGCGCCAGCACGATGCCGCCGCGACGATCGCGCGCGACGGCGCGAGACACGCCGCCGAAGCCGGCCTCCAGGCCGAGCCGCTCGCGGTCCGGGCCGACGGGCCGATCTGGGAGGCGCTCGACGACGCCGCGCGCGAGCGCGACGCCCGCCTCGTCGCGGTCGGCTCCCACGGCCGCGCGGCCGTCGAGTCGATGGTGCTCAGCCGCGTGTCCGTCGGGTTGGTCCACCACGCGAGCCGGCCGGTGCTGGTGGTGCCTTCGCCACAGCCGGTCGGTGGACGCCTGCGCGCGGAGCGTCCGCGCCCACGGCGCACCTCGCGCGGCCGCCGCGGTTGAGCTGCGGACGAGCGCGCCGCTACGGTGGGCTCGGTCGTCGAGGAGCTCTTAGGGTTCCGCCCGCTGCCTCCCTCACGCGCCCCTCGCGAACGGCGTGGCGCAGCGCGCGCCGGAAGCGGCCGGGGCCCCACCCGCGCGCGCGCAGGCGCCGCGACAGCTCGGCGCGGTCGACCCCTCCGTCCTCCACCACCACGCGCGTCACGAGCTCGATCTCGTGGTCGAGCGAGCGCTCCGAGGCGGCGTCGTAGCGGCTCGCGGTCCCGGCCGTGCCGAGCATGCCGGGCGAGAAGTAGCGGCTGCCGCTGCCGCTGCCGGGCCGCAGCCGGTGGGCGTGATCGCGGGCCCGCCGGTCGGCGATGCGCCCGCGCAGCTCGTCCTCGCCGGCACGTTCGCCCTCCGGGATCGGGGCCGGGCCCGAATCGACCTCCTCGGCGGTCAGCGGGGTCGCGATCGCCTCCAGCGAGCGCTGCTCGGCGGGTACGCCCCAGAGCAGCTCGGCCACGCCGCCGAGCGCCATCGCCCCCGCCCCGATCAGGAACCCGGTCGCCACCTCCCGCGCGTTGCCGCTGTGGATGAACTGGCCGAAGAGCAGCGGCCCGCTGATGCCGCCGATCGCCGTGCCGACCGCGTAGAAGAGTGCGATCGCGAGCGCCCGCGTCTCCATCGGGAAGATCTCGCTGACGGTCAGGTAGGCCGAGCTGGCACCGGCCGAGGCGAGGAAGAACGTCGCCAGCACGAGCGCCATGAACGACCACCCGTGCAGGTGGCCGCCGCGCAGCAGCAGCGCGAGCACCGCGACGATCGCCGCCGAGCCGAGGTAAGTGCCGGCGATCATCGGGATCCGCCCGACGGTGTCGAACAGCCGGCCCAGGAACAGCGGCCCCATGAAGTTGCTCAACGCGAAGAGCAGCATGAACCACGGGACGCTGCTCGAGCCGATCGCGAAGAAGTTGTGGAGGATCGTCCCGAGGTCGAACGTGACCGCGTTGTAGAGGAACGCCTGGCCGATGAAGAGGGCGAGCCCGAGCAGCGCGCGGGTCGGGTAGCGCCGGGCCGCGACGCCGGCGATCTCGCGGAACGGGATCGCCTCGCGCTGGTGCACGACGATCTCGCGGTCCGGCTCGGGCAGCTCGGCGCCCGTCTCGGCGCGCACCTCGTCCTCGATCTGCGAGACGATTCGCTCGGCCTCCTCCTCGTGGCCGTGGATGAAGAGCCAGCGCGGGCTCTCGGGCACGTGGCGGCGGACGACCAGGATCGCCAATCCCAGCAACGCGCCGGCGGCGAACGCGAGGCGCCAGCCGACGTTGCGGGCGAAGATCGCCGGGTCGAGCAGCAGCAGCGAGACGAGGCCGCCGATCGCGGCGCCGATCCAGAAGCTGCCGTTGATGGTGAGGTCGACCTGCCCCCGGTTGCGGGCAGGGATCAGCTCGTCGATCGCGGAGTTGATCGCCGAGTACTCGCCGCCGATCCCCATCCCGGTGAAGAAGCGGCAGACGAAGAAGTACCAGGGGGCGAACGCGAAGGCGGTCGCCACGGTCGCGAGGATGTACAGCCCGAGCGTGACCATGAAGAGCCGCTTGCGCCCGTAGCGGTCCGTCAGCTGACCGAACACGAGCGCCCCGAGACAGGCGCCCGCGACGTAGAGGGCGGCCGCGAGGCCGACGTCCGCGCTGGTCATCGCGATGCCGCTTCCGCGCTCGGTCAGCCGCGGCGCGATCGAGCCGACGATCGTCACCTCGAGCCCGTCGAGGATCCAGACCGTCCCGAGGCCGATGACGATCCGCCAGTGGAAGCGCGACCACGGCAGCCGGTCCAAACGCGCCGGGATCCTCGTCCGGATCGTGTGGTCGACGTCGGCCGCGGTCACCGATCGGCCGCTCCGGGGTACATACGAGGTCGATGCTCGGCTGCCGCCTCCTCGGTCACCGCTTCCGCTTCAGCAGCGAGGGCGAGACGATGCGCTGGGCGTGTGAACGGTGCGGCTTCGAGGGCGGCGAGAAGCGCTACCCGACCGCGGAGCAGGCGGCCGGCTTCGCGCGCGCCTTCGACCGTGAGGACCGCGACGAGCTCGGGCGGCGCGCCCCGGTCGGCCTGCTCCCGCTGCGCCTGCTGCGCGCCGCGCGGCGCAGGAGACGCTCGTCCTGAGCGTCGCCCGGACGACGGGGAAGAGATCGGATCGAAGCATCCGTTCACGCGGGAGTTTTCTTAGGCCCGCGCGGCGCCTCGGCAACTCTGCGCCCGCAACGCGGCCCGCGCGCTGGCCGGCGCCGGCGGGAGGAGCGAGCTGGTCGGCGCCGTGGGAACCGACGCCGACGAGGCGTCGGTCCGAGAAGATGCCTGCCATGGAGCTCGAACATCTCGACGTGCTGATCGTCGGTGCCGGCCTCTCCGGCATCGGCGCGGCCCGCCATCTGCAAGACGACTGCCCGGGCAAGAGCTTCGCGATCCTCGAGGGGCGAGGTGCCAGCGGCGGCACCTGGGATCTGTTCCGCTACCCGGGCATCCGCTCGGACTCGGACATGTTCACGCTCGGCTACGCCTTCAGACCGTGGGAGGAGGCGAAGGCGATCGCGGACGGACCGACGATCCTGCGCTACATCCGCGACACGGCGCGCGAGCACGGGATCGACCGGCGGATCCGCTTCGGCCACCGCGTGCTGCGTGCGGCGTGGTCGTCGACCGAGGCGCGCTGGACGGTCGAGGTCGAGCGCACCGACAGCGGCGAGACGCTCGAGCTCACCTGCGGCTTCCTGTTCGGGAACACCGGCTACTACCGCTACGACGAGGGCTACACGCCCGACTTCGAGGGCACCGACCGCTTCGCCGGCCAGATCGTGCACCCGCAGCACTGGCCGGAGGACCTCGACTGCACCGGCAAGCGCGTCGTCGTGATCGGCAGCGGCGCGACCGCGGTGACGCTCCTGCCGGCGCTGGCGGAGCGGGCCGCGCACGTGACGATGCTGCAGCGCTCGCCCAGCTACGTCCTCTCGCTGCCGGCCCGCGACCCGGTCGCGGACCTGCTCCGCCGCGCACTGCCCGCGCGGGTCGCGTATCCGATCGTGCGCTGGAAGAACGTGCTGCTCAGCACGCTCGTGTTCCAGCTCAGCCGCCGCGCGCCGCGGCTCATGAAGGCGCTGATCCGCAAGGGCGTCGAGAAGCAGCTGCCGCCCGGCTACGACGTCGACACGCACTTCGCTCCGCGCTACGACCCGTGGGACCAGCGCCTCTGCCTCGTCCCCGACGGCGACCTCTTCACCGCGATCCGCAGCGGTCGCGCGTCGGTCGTCACCGACCGCATCGAGACGTTCACCGAGCGAGGGCTGCGGCTCGCGTCCGGCGCCGAGCTCGAGGCCGAGGTCGTCGTGACCGCCACCGGCCTGAACCTGCTGGTCCTGGGCGGCATGAAGATCGCGGTCGACGGCCGCGAGATCGACCTCTCCGAGACGGTCGGGTACAAGGGCATGATGTTCAGCGGCGTGCCGAACCTGGCGGTCACGCTGGGCTACACGAACGCCTCGTGGACGCTCAAGGGCGACCTCGTCAGCGACTACGTCTGCCGGCTGCTGAACCACATGGACGCGCGCGGCTACCGCCAGTGCACGCCGCGCGCACCCGACCCTTCGCTGCCGACGCAGCCGTTCATCGACCTCGCCTCCGGCTACGTGCTGCGCTCGCTCGACGCCCTGCCGAAGCAGGGCGTCGCGACGCCGTGGCGCCTGCACC
The DNA here is from genome assembly GCA_025964325.1 of Conexibacter sp. Classification (GTDB taxonomy): domain Bacteria; phylum Actinomycetota; class Thermoleophilia; order Solirubrobacterales; family Solirubrobacteraceae; genus Conexibacter. The sequence continues at coordinate 2,271 of JAOPZA010000036.1, read as the reverse complement.
AGAACTACCTGCGCGACGTCGTGATGCTCAAGCACGGCGCGCTCGAGGACAAGGGGATCGCGTTCGCCAGCGCCGTCTCCGGCGCCGAGCCGGTCGCGCCGGCGGCGACCGCCGCCGTCCCTGGCTAGGGCGTCTGCGGATCGTCGAGGAGGGCGTCGACTAGCGCGCGCGGGGCTCGCGCAGCGTGACGACGAGCGTCAGGCGCGGCTCGTCGCCGACGCGGCGGGTGATGTGGCCGTCGCCGTCGACGTCCTCGACCAGCAGGACGCCGCCGGGCCCGATCTCGCGCCGCGCGCCGTCGGAGGTCTCGATCGCGTAGCGGCCGCGCAGCTGCACGATGAACATCCGCCGCGGGGCGTTGTGCGGCATCGTCGCGTCGGCCTCGCGCACGACGTCGCGGAACTGCAGCGTCTCGACCTCGAGCGGATCCGAGAACGCGGCGACGAGGTCGGACTCGGAGACGCCGCGCGTCTCCCCCTCGAGCTCGACGTCCTCCAGGTGCGTCACCCCGGCCGCGTCTGCGTAGAGCCGCGTGTACGCCCGGATCACCGCGACGCCTCAGTCGCGGGCGGCCGCGGGCGGCCCGGTGGGCGCCGGCGGCGGCGCGGCGACCGGGGGCAGCGTGCCGGCCACGTCGGTCGCTCCCTCCGCCGTGACCTCCCGCTTCCAGATCGGCGCCTCCGCCTTGATGCGGTCGATCACCGCGCGCGCGCCTGCGAACGCCGCCTCACGGTGTGCGGAGGAGACGGCGATCACGACGCTCGGCTCGCCGAGGGCGACCGAGCCGGCGCGGTGCTCCAGCGCGACGGCCAGCAGGTCGTGGCGCGCGGCCTCCTCCTCCGCGATCGCCAACATGCGCGCCTCGGCCATCTCGGCGTACAGCTCGTACTCGAGCGACGGGACGTCGCGCGTGACGCCCAGGAACGTCACGATCGCGCCGGCGCCCGCGTCCCCGACCACCGCCGTGACGGCGCCGACGTCGAGCCGCTCCGTTCGCACGCGCACGTGGCGCACCGGTCCGGCGCCGCCGCTGACGGGCGGCACGAGCGCGATCTCGTCGGCCTCGCAGAGCGGCTGCGCGGCCGGCGCATACTCGCGGTTGACCGCCACGACGCACGGCTGCGGCTCGAAGCCGACGCGCTCGGCGAACGCGGCCAGCAGGTCGCTCACGCGCGCGCCGTCGTGGAGCTCGACCGTGACGCGGTCGCTGCCGACGCGCCGGCGCAGCCCGGCGTACAGCCGCACCGTCACGTTCATGCCGCGCCCCCGCTCACAGCGCTTCCTCCGCGTCGGGCGCGAGCAGCAGCGCGACCGGCTCGCCGGCGGCGATCTCGCACCGCTCGTGCGGCACGATCGCGAAGCCGTCGCTCTGGCCGAGTGCGCCGGTCATGTGCGAGCCCTGCCGGGCCGTCGGCGTCGCCAGCAGGACGCCGTCGGCGCCCCACTCGAGGTGCGACGTCAACAGCGTCGTGCGCTCGTCGGAGGCGGCCAGCGGGACGGCCGCGCGCCCGGGGACGATCCGCGCCCGCGCGCCGGCCTCGCCCTGCAGTCGCCGCAGCGCGGGCGCGACGAACAGCAGGAAGCCGACGAGGCTCGAGAGCGGGTTGCCGGGCAGCCCGAAGACGAGCGTGCGCTCCCGCACGCCGAACCAGAACGGCTTGCCGGGCTTGATCCGCACGCGCCACAGCAGCTGCTCGACGCCGCAGTCCTCGAACGCGGGCTTGACGTGGTCGTGTGGGCCGACGGACATGCCGCCGGAGACGATCAGCACGTCGCCGGCGAGTCCCTCCGCGACGGCCGCGCGCACCGCCTCCGCGTCGTCGCCGACGATCCCGCCGTCGAGCACCGTGCCGCCGCAGCGCGCGACGAGCTGGCGCAGGACGAGGCCGTTCGACTCGTAGACCGCCCCGTCGCGCGGCGGCGTCCCCGGCAGCTGCAGCTCGTCGCCGTTGATCAGCACGTGCACGCGGGGGCGGCGATGGACGCGGACCGTGCCGACCCCGGCGGAGGCGAGCGAGGCGACCCGCCCGACCGTCAGCGCCGCGCCGGCCGGCGCGAGCTCGTCGCCGGCATGCACGTCCTCGCCGCGGAAGCGCACGTAGCGTCCCGGCACGAGCGGCTCGCTCGGCACGACCGCGCCGCCGGCGACGGTCGCGGACTCGACGCGCAGGATCGCGTCCGCACCGGGCGGCAGCAGCGCGCCGGTCGAGATCCGCATCGCGCTGCCGGGCGCGAGCGGAGCCGCGCCGGCGTCGCCGGCGGCGACCTCGC
>JAOPZA010000245.1 GCA_025964325.1 Conexibacter sp. | reverse complement strand
GGCCGACGGCGGGGCGGAGCGCGGCAGCGTGGCCGCCGGTCGCGGGAGCGGCGCCGCAGCCGCAGCGGAGGCCCCGCAGGAGCGCGCCAACGGCACGACCGCACCGACTGCCGACACCGCCTCGAGCGCCCCCGACGCGTCTGGGGCGCCCGCCGGCGCGCCGCGGTCAGGCGCGGAGAGACCGAGACCGACGCGCGCCCGCCGCACGAGAAGAGCTGCGGCCGCAGTCGATGAGAGCGCGAACGGCGCCACCGACGCCGCGTCGCGCGCCGAGGCGCCGACGCCGGCCGCCGAGAGACCGAGACCGCCGCGCGCCCGCCGCACGAGAAGAGCTGCGGCCGCCGAGGAGGGCGCCAACGGCGCTGGCGCCGAAGCAGCCCCGCGGGCCGATCAGCTGCAGCTCGTGCCGGCCGTCGCCGACGAGCTGAGAACGCCGGCCAGACGCCGTCGGGCGGCGAAGGCGAAGACCGCCGAGGTTGCGCCCGCGGGCGCGGCCCGGATCACGGTCGACGCGGCCGAGCTGGTGCGCAAGGCGGCGCAGACGGCGCGGGCCGCCGACGCGAACGGCAGAGCGGTCGAGAAGAAGCCGGCTGCGAGACGCGCGCGCAGAAAGCCGTCGCCCGCCGCCGACCCGTCGGAGTAGCGCCTCGCGGCTTCGCGCTCAGCGCGGCGGCAGCGCGCCGAGGTGGACCTCACCGGCGCCGAGCAGCGTCTCGCCGCCGTCGGCGTCGCGCACGCGCAGGCGCCCGTCGTCGGCGATCCCGGCGGCGGTTCCGCTGCCGCCGGCCCACTCGACCGGACGCCCCGCGAGCGCGTCGCGCGCGCGGTAGGCGCTCAGCAGCTCCGCGGTCGGCGCCGCCAGCCAGCGCGCGAGCGCGTTCAGCAACTCCTCGAGCACCGGCTCCAGATCCTCCGGCCGGCCGCCGAGCGAGGTCGCGCGCTCACGCAGCGCGGGCGGGAAGGCGTCCGCGGCGACGGCGACGTTGAGCCCGATCCCGAGGACGGCCCAGCCCTCCTGCGGCCGACCCTCGGTCAGGATCCCGGCGACCTTGCGCTCGCCGACGAGCACGTCGTTGGGCCACTTGATCGCGACCTCGCGCCGCTCGGCGTCGCGTGCGGCGGCGACCTCGGCGACCGCGACGGCGGCGAGCAGCGGCAGCAACGGGGCTGTCCCGCGCAGCACGAGCGAGGCGGCCAGCGCCGAGCCCGGCGGCGTCGACCACGCGCGCCCCTGACGCCCCCGTCCCGCCGTCTGCTCGCGCGCCGTCACGAGCGTTCCGTGCGGCGCGCCCGCGGCGGCCAGCTCCTGCGCCCGCGCGTTCGTCGACCCGACGGACCGCAGGTGCAGCCGGGGCACGCCGAGCGGGGCCGCGGACGTCGCGCCCATGACGCGATCAGCCGCGCGCGGCCGAGTCCGCGACGAGCGCGGCGATCAGGCCGTCGACGTCGTGACGCTCGGCCTCGACGTGCGGCGTGAGCCCGTGCTCGCGCAGCGTCGCGCTCGTGACCGGCCCGATCGAGACGAGGCGCGCGCCGTCGCCGAGGACGCCGTCGGGCCCGGTGCCGCCGCCGGCGTCGAGCAGGAAGCGCACGGTCGAGGAGGAGGTGAAGGTGACGTAGTCGGCGGCGCGGGCGGCGGCCAGCTCGGCCGCGGAGAGCCGCTCGGCGACCGTCTCGTAGAGGTCGACGACGTCGACCTCGGCGCCGCGGGCGCGCAGCGCGTCGGGCAGCATGTCGCGGGCGACGCGGGCGCGGGCGATCAGCGCGCGCGCGACCGGCACGTCGGCGAGCGCCTCGACGAGTGCCTCGGCGACGAACTGCTGCGGCACGACGTCGGCGATCACGCCGTGCTCGCGCAGCGCCCGCGCGGTGCCGGGGCCGATCGCGGCGACGCGCGCGCCGTGCAGCGCCCGCGCGTCGAGGTCGCCGGCCGCGAGGCGCTCGAACAGCGCGTGCACGCCTGTGGGACTCGTCAGGCAGACGAGGTCGTAGCCGCGCGGGTCGACGGGCGGACCGTCGAGCGGCACCGTCTTGATCGCCGGCGTCTCGACGACCTCGGCGCCGAGCCCGCGCAGCCGCTTCGCAAGCCCGCTCGCCTGCGCGCGGGCTCGCGTGACCGCGACGCTGCGGCCCGCCAGCGGCCGCTCCTCGAACCAGCGCAGGCCCTCCTCGCGCAGTCCGGCGACCGGCCCGACGACGGTGATCGAGGGCGGTCTGACCGCCGCGGCCGCGGCGACCTCGGCGATCGTCGCGAGCGTCGCGACGACCGTGCGCTGGTCCGGCAGCGTGCCGCGCTCGATCACGGCCACCGGCTCGTCGGCCGGACGGCCGCCGGCGATCAGCTGCGCGGCGATCCGCGGCAGCTGCTTGACGCCCATGTAGAAGACGAGCGTCCCGGGGAAGGCGGCGAGCGCCGGCCAGTCGATCGCCGACTCCGGCTTGGCGGGATCCTCGTGGCCGGTGACCAGCGCGACCGCGCTCGCGCGATCGCGATGCGTCACCGGGATCCCGGCGTAGGCGGGCGCGGCGACGCCCGCGGTGACGCCCGGCACGACCTCGACGGCGATCCCGGCCGCGCGCAGGATCAGCGCCTCCTCGCCGCCGCGGCCGAACACGAACGGATCGCCGCCCTTCAGGCGCACGACGCGTCTGCCGGCACCGCCGTGCTCGAGCAGCAGGCGATCGATCTGCTCCTGCGGCATCGACGGGCCGCGGCCCTCCTTGCCGACGTAGACGAGCTCGGCGTCGGCGCGCGCGCCATCGAGCGAGGTCGCCGGGATCAAGCGGTCGTAGAGGATCACGTCCGCCTCGGCGATCAGCTCGAGCGCGCGCGCCGTCAACAGGCCGGGATCGCCGGGACCGGCCCCGACGAGATACACCGTGCCGGTCATGACGCGATGTGGACGCCGTCGGGCGTCGAGGCGGGCGGAACGCTGCCGGCGCCGGCGGCCTCCGCCGCGCGCAGCAGCTCGTCCGCCCCGGCCGCGCGCAGCCGCGCGCCGACCTCCGCGCCGAGCGCCTCCGCCGCGCCGTCGTCGGCGGTCGCCGCGGTCAGCTCGTCGCGAACCCAGGCGGACCCGTCCGGGAGGCCGACGAACGCGCGCAGCGTCAACGGCCCGAAGGCGGCGTCACCCGCCGCGGGGGCGGCAGTCGCGAGGGCGCCGACCGGCGTGTGGCAGCTCGCGCCGAGCACGCGCACGAGCGCCCGCTCGGCGGCGAGGCAGGCCGCCGCGGTCGGCTCCTCGATCGCGCGCGCCGCCGCGAGCGTCGCGGCATCGTCGGCGCGGGCCTCGAGCAGCAGCGCGCCCTGTCCGGGGGCCGGCACGAGCTCGTCGAGCACGCCGTCGACCGCGTCCTCGCGGCCGAGCCGGAGCAGTCCGGCGAGGCCGAGCACGATCGCGGCGTAGTCGCCCTCGGCGAGCTTGCGCAGGCGCGTGTCGACGTTGCCGCGCAGCGCGACGACGTCGAGGTCGGGCCGCAGCGCCCGCAGTTCGGCGGCGCGGCGCAGGCTGCTCGTGCCGACGATCGCGCCGGCGTCGAGCGCCGCCAGCGACGGCGCTCCGCAGAGCGCGTCGCGCGCGTCGGCGCGGGCCGGCACGCCGGCGAGGACGAGGCCGTCGGGCAGCTCGCCCGGGACGTCCTTCGCCGAGTGCACGGCGAGGTCGACGTCGCCCGCCAGCAGGGCCAGCTCGAGCTCCTTCACCCAGCGCGACTTGTCACCGGGCAGCGCACCGCGATCGCCGCTCGTCGCGACCGGGACGACCTCGACCGCGACGCCGGCCCGCTCGCGCAGCCAGCCGGCCACCAACTCGGCCTGCACGAGCGCGAGCGCGCTCCCGCGGGTCCCGATCCGCACCATCTACGCGGTGTGCCGCACGCGCTGCGGCAGTGGCCGCACCTCGGCCAGCGGGGCGCCGTCGGCCGCCTCTATCCCCTCGGGTGCGTCCTCGAGACCGAACAGCTCGCGCACGACCTGCATCCGCAGGTGGACGCGCTCGTCCTTCATCCGCTTCATCGTGAGCGTCGGCTCGTGCAGCACGCGGTTGACGACCGCCTGCGCCAGCTGGGCGATCCGCTCGAGGTCGCGCTCGGAGGCCGTCTCCCAGCGGCCGGCGTTCTCCCGCACGAGCCCGTCGGCGATCGAGCGGCCGTGCTCGCGCAGCGCCGTCAGCGTCGGCAGCACCTCGAGCGACCCGAGCCACTCGGCGAAGCTGTGGATCTCCTGCTCGACGATCCCCTCGGCGCGGCTCGCCTCCGCCTGGCGGACCGAGCGGTTGCGCCGCACGACCGCCTGCAGGTCGTCGATGTCGTAGAGCGAGACGCCGGGCACGTCGCGCACGGCGGCGTCGACGTCGCGCGGGACGGCGATGTCGATCACGAGCAGCGGGCGGCCCTCGCGCGCCTCCATCACGGCGGCGATCTCCTCGGCCCCGAGGATCGGGTGCGGCGAGGAGGTCGCGCAGACGACGGCGTCGGCGCGCGTCAGCTCGAGCGGCAGCTCGTCGAAGCTCATCGCCTGGCCGCCGAAGCGCTGCGCCAGGCTGATCGCCCGTGCGCGCCCGCGGTTGGCGACGAAGATCGCCTCGACCCCGTGGGCGTTCAGCGCCTTCGCGGCCAGCTCGCTCGTCTCGCCGGCGCCGAGGATCAGCACCTCGCGGCGCTCGAGGCCCGCGAGCTGCTCGCTCAGCAGCGAGGCGGCGACGGAGGAGACGCTCAGGTGGCGCTCGCCGATGCGCGTCTCGCTGCGCACGCGTCTGCCGGTCGCGAGCGCGGCGCGGAAGAGGTGGTTGGTCATCGTGCCGGTCGTGCCGGCGGTGAGGGCGTCGTCGTAGGCGCGCTTGACCTGGCCCTGCACCTCGGCCTCGCCGACGATCATCGACTCGAGCCCGGAGGTGACGCGGTACAGGTGGCGCGCGGCGTCGCAGTTGCGCAGCGCGTAGATCGAGCCGGCCAGCTCGGTCGGGCGGATGCCGGCCTTGCGTGCGAGCATCCCCAGCACCGCGCTCTCGGCCTCGACCGGGTCGCCCGCGACGATGTAGATCTCGGTGCGGTTGCAGGTCGAGATCGCGACCGCCTCCTGCACGTCGGCGACGCCCTGGGCCTCGCGCAGGAAGCCCTCGACCTTGCCGGGCGTCAGCGCCAGTCGCTCGCGCACCTCGACCGGAGCGGTCTTGTGCGAGACGCCGATCGCCAGCACCTCGCTCATCGATCGACCTCCCGCTCAGGAGAACGAGCCTCCTGGGCGAGTTCTCCGACGGAATCGCGAGGCCCCGGGCCGAGAGATCCCGCCTTGACGACCGTGCGCGCGGCGACGGCGTCGGCGTCCGACTGCGGCGTCGCCGCCACGTCCGCGCCGCCGGCGGGCTCGTCGGCGGCTGCCCGGCGCGCGTCGCGCGCCTCGAGCTGCTCGCCGAGGTCGTTCAGGTCCCGCTTCATCCGCTGCAGCTTCGTCGCCATGATCGCGACGTAGATGACGAGGATCGCGAGGAAGAAGATGTACGCGGCGGCGACATACGGGCCGGCCGTGTGCAGCGGGAGCGCGGGCGCGGCCGCGAGCAGCGCGCTCATCGGGCGCTCTCGAGCGTCGAGCCCATGGTCGGCGCGGCGCTGCGTCCGAGCGGCGCGACGGCGTCGTCGCCGAGCAGCCGGCGGCGCAGCGCGCGCAGCTGCCAGGAGGCGTTCTTGGAGGCGATCTCGTACGCCACGATCGTCGTGAACAGCAGGCCGACGGCGACGATCGCGACCACGAACACGAGCCCCATCGACGCCGGCAGGCCGCCGCCGGTCGACGCCAGCACGCGCGGATGGACGTAGCCCGTCGCGGCGCGCACGGCGATGAAGTTGAGCGGCACGAAGGCGGCGCCCATGATCGCGAAGACGGAGGCGTAGCGCGCCTGGCGCTCCGGGTCCTCGATCGAGAAGCGCAGCGGCTGGTAGGTCGCGAACAGCAGGAAGACGATCAGGAAGGAGACGAGCGTCGGCTCGTCCCACACCCACCAGTGGCCCCACGAGGCCTTCGCCCAGATCGCGCCGGTCGCGAGCCCGACGATGTTGAAGATCAGCCCGATGTGGATCGTCGTGTAGGCGCGCAGGTCCCACTGACGGTCGTTCGTCCGCAGGTGCTTGATCGCGAACCCGCCGGCCACCACGTAGGCGATCAGGGTGATGATCGCGACCGGCACGTGGAGGTAGAAGATCTTCTGGATGAAGCCCTGATCGGCGTCGTTCGGCGCATAGAAGAAGACCAGCGCGAATGTGACGGCGAGAGCGGCGACGGTGACGAGCGAAAGAGCCCGCAGCCCCTTCCCGTGCATGAAAAGTCAGTCCTCCAAGAGGAATTCGAATACCGCGTAGGCAAGCAGCCCGAAGACAAGATCATAGAGGCCGAGGATCAACAGCCACTTCCCGGGGGGCGCCTGCGCTCCGCCGGCCTCGAACAACGGCGCGCACGCGCGCGCCGCGGCGATCAGCGCGGGCACCAGCAGCGGCAGCCCGATCAGCGGCACGATCAGGTCGCGCGCGCGGGTCTGGATGGCGAGCGCGGAGACGAGCGTGCCGACGACCGCGAGCGCGATGTCGAGCAGCGCGAGCACGACCGCGAGGCCCGGCAGCGCCGGCCACGGCGACGGGCCCAGCAGCAGGATCGAGAAGCCGAACAGCGCGACGACCTCGACCAGCACGAGGAAGACGAACAGCGCCGCCGCCTTCGCTACGAAGAAGGCGGTCCGGTCGATCGGCGCCATCAGGACGGCGTCGAAGCCGCCCTCCTCGTGCTCGGAGACGAACAGCCGGTTGATCCCGAGGATCGCGGAGAACAGCAACGTCACCAGCAGGACGCCGGCCGCCAGCGTGCCGCTGACCTCGTCTCTGCCGAGGCCGAAGTGGAACAGCACGAACGTCGTGAGCGAGAACAGCAGCATCGCCGGGACCGACTCGGGCGCTCTGCGCTCGAGCAGCAGGTCCTTGCGCAGCAGCGCCATCGACGGCCTCATCGGTAGAGCGCCTCGATCGCGGTCGTGTCGACCTCGTCGGCCGGGGCGAGCAGCTCGGTGCGCCCGCCGCGCAGGCCGAGCGCGATGTCGGCCTCGGCCAGGCCGCCGGCCGGGTCGTGGCTCGTGACGATGCGCGTGCGCCCGCTCGCGCGCCCGATCAGCGGCTCGATCAGCGCGCTGGCGGCCGGGTCGAGGTTCGCGCGCGGCTCGTCGAGCAGCAGCAGCTCGGGCTCGTGCAGCACGGTGCGGCAGACGGCGACGCGCTGCAGCAGCCCGCGCGAGAGCGTCCGCACGGGGTCGTTCGCGCGGCCGCGCAGCTCGGCCTGGTCGAGCAGCTCCTCGACGCGCCGCTCCGGCAGCTTGTGCAGGCGCGCGTGGAAGCGCAGGTTCTCGCGCGCGCTGAGGTCGCGGTAGAGCAGCGCCTCGTGCGCCAGCAGCCCGATCCGGCCCCGCACCGCCCAGTCGCGTCTCGGCAGCGGCTCGCCCAGCACCCTCGCCTCGCCCGCGTGCGGCCGCAGCAGCGTCGCGAGCAGCCGCAGGAGCGTCGACTTGCCGGCGCCGTTGGGGCCGAAGACGACGAGCGTCGCTCCGGTCGGAACCGACACGGAGACGTCGGCGAGCGCGAGGCGCTCGCCATAGCGGCGTCCGACGCCGCGCAGCTCAATGGCTGGCGCTGCGTCCACCTTCGCGGCGCAGGGTCGCGACGACGTGCGGGAGCGTCGGCGCGAGCACGGGGAAGAGCTGCCCGATCGCCTTCGGGCTGCCCGGCAGGTTGACGATCAGCGTGCGCCCGGCGATCCCCGAGACGCCACGCGAGAGCATCCCCAGCGGGGTGATCTCGAGCGATCTCGCGCGCAGCGCCTCGGCGAAGCCCGGCGCGTCGCGGTCGATCACCGCGCGCGTCGCCTCGGGCGTCACGTCGTCGGGCGTGAGGCCGGTGCCGCCGGTCGTGAAGACGAGCTCGTGGTCGGCGGCGACGTGCGCCCGCAGCGCGGTCGCGATCGCGTCGGCGTCGTCGGAGACGACCGCGCGTGCGAGCACGTCGCAGCCGGCCTCCTCGGCGAGGCGCACGAGCTCGTCGCCGGAGCGGTCGTCGCCCGCGCCAGCGGCGAGCGTCGTCGAGATCGTCAGGACGGCGGTGCGCACGGCCCTACGCCTCGTCGCGGCGCCAGTGGCCGGAGCGGCCGCCGGACTTCTCGAGCAGGACGACCTCGGCGATCTCGACGCCCTTCTCGAGCGCCTTGACCATGTCGTAGACGGTCAGCGCCGCGACGGTCGCGGCCGTCAGCGCCTCCATCTCGACGCCCGTCTGGGCGTGGGTGCGCGCGTCCGTCGTGAGCACCACGCGGCCGCCCTCGGGGTCGACCTCGGCGACGACGTCGACGAACGAGAGCGCCAGGCCGTGGCACAGCGGGATCAGCTCGGAGGTGCGCTTCGCGGCCAGGATGCCGGCGATCCGGGCGGTGCCGAGGACGTCGCCCTTGGGCGCATCGCCGTCGCGGACGGCGGCCGCGGTCGCGGGGCTCATCCGCACCGTCGCGCGAGCGACCGCGCGGCGCTCGGTGACGTCCTTGCCGCCGACGTCGACCATCCGCGCGCGGCCCTCGTCGTCGATGTGCGTCAGGTCGGCCATACGCCGCTAGTCTCGCACCATCGCGCCGGACACCGCCGTCCGGCGTGAGACGCCGTCCGGCGCCAAGCTCAGGCGGCGACCGGCAGCGCCCCGCCGGCCTGGCGGCGGGCGGCGTCGGCGAGTGCGTCGCGCAGGCGGCGCCCGGCGACGTCGGCGTCCGGAACCTCGGCGTGCCACTGGACGCCGACCGCGAACGGCAGGCGGGGATCCTCGACCGCCTCGATCACGCCGTCGCCGGAGCGCGACGCGACGTGCAGGCCGTGGCCGAGGCGGTCGATCGCCTGGTGGTGGAAGCTCGGCACCGAGGCCCGCGCGCCGAGCACCCGCCGCACGAGCGTGCCCTCGCGCGTGCCGACGACGTGCGCGCCCCCGGCGTGGCCGGCGGCGCTCGATCGCAGCTCGGCGAGGTCCTGGTGGAGCGTGCCGCCGCGCACGACGTTGATCAGCTGATGACCGCGGCAGATCCCGAGGACCGGCATGCGCGTCGCGAGCGCCTCGCGCACCACGGCGACGTCGGCGCGGTCGACGGCGAGGCTCGGGTTCTGCGCCGCGCGCTGCGCCTGGCCGTAGAGCGACGGGTGCAGGTCGCGGTGGCTGCCGGTCAGCACGAGCGCGTGCGCCGTCGCGAGCTGCCGCGGCGCGTCCTCGGCGGCAACGTGGCGGACGCGCAGGCCGCCGGCCTCGAGCCAGCGGACGTAGTCGGCCGGGTCGTGGTCGCGCGCGACCAGCAGCACGAGCGGCGCCTCCTCGGCGGGCGCGAGATCGGCGTAGACGACGCGGAAGCGCTCGCGCGCCCGCGCCAGCCGCTTGCGCGCCGCCTCCGGCGTCGTCTCCAGCAGCGCCGCCACCTCGGTCGGCCCGAAGCCGGAGAACTGCAGGGTCACGAGCGCGCGGTCGCGCGGAGAGAGCCGCTCCAGCGCGGCGTCGAGCGCGAGCCGCTCGTCCTGGTCGCTCGACGCGACCGCCGCGACGGCGCCGATCGAGTCGAGCAGCGCCGCCTCGTCGTGCGGGCGGCGCGCCCGCAGCGTGTCGATCGCGAGGTTGCCGGCGACGCGGTAGAGCCAGGCGCGCAGCCGCGGCTCGGTCAGCCCGCGGGGCGCGTGCTGCCAGGCGCGCAGGAAGACCTCCTGCGCGAGGTCCTCGGCCAGCCCGGCGTCGCCGACGCGGCGACGCAGGTGGCGCTCGAGCGGCTCGCGGTGGGTCAGGATGACGGCGTCGAGATCCATGTCACCTCCTAAGACGAGCGCCGGAGGCGAAAGCGGACAGCGTCCGCCCGGGCATCGCTCAGGCCGTGCTGTGCGTTCGCTGCGCGGCCGCGATCAGGTCGCGCACCGCGTCGGCGTCGCCGGCGCGCAGCAGCTCGATCGGATCGGGATCGCCGGCGACGATCGACTCGAAGAACTCCTTGCGGTCCTGATAGGTCGGCAGCGTGCCCTTGGCCCAGCCGCGCGCGTCGTTGAGCATGATCGCGAGGCGGGCGTACTCGTCGCCGAACAGCTCCGCGACCTCGGCTCTCATCCGCTTCGCGAGCGCCGGGGAGGCGCCGGCCGTCGAGATCGCGATCGCGAGCGGTCCGCTGCGGACGATCGCGGGCAGGATGAAGTTGCAGAGCGGCGGCACGTCGACGACGTTGACGAGCATCGCGCGGCGCTCGGCGTCGCCGTAGACGCCGATGTTGACCTCGGAGTCGTTCGTCGCCGCGATCACCATGAAGCTGCCCTCGAGGTCGCTCGGCTCGTAGCGCCGCGCGATCCACGCGATCGAGCCCTCGGCCGCCAGCTCGCTCAGCTGCGGCTGCAGATCGGGCGCGACGACCGTAACGTCGCCGTCCGCGGCGAGCAGGCCCTCCACCTTCTCGAGGGCGACGTCACCGCCGCCGACGACGAGGCTGCGGCGCCCTCTCAGTCTCAGGCACGCGATGTAGAACGGCGTCTCCATCATGTCCTGGACGCAGGTCTGATCGCAGATCCCCTTGCGGAACTGGCAGACGCATTCCTTGCCTCTGTAGGCCTGTGCTGGCATCCGACACAGCCTAGCCGGACGTCGCGAAAGGCCTCTGTCCGCTTCCAAACCAGACTTGCGGCCGGCTCCTACCATGGGATGACGATGTCCCAGATCGGCTGCTTCTCCGACGACGCGATGATCCGCCGCGTGCACCGCGAGCAGATCGTCGCGCTCGCCGGTCCGCGCGCGCTGCTGATGCAGGCCGCGCACCCGGTCGCGTTCGCCGGCTTCTTCGCCCACACCGGAGCGCTCGACGAGCCGTACGAGCGCCTCCACCGGACCGCCAAGGCCGTCGACCTCGTCGTCTTCGGCTCGCGCGAGGAGGCCGAGCGCGTCACCCGCATCGTGCGCGCGGTCCACGGGCGCGTGCGCGGCGAGTTGGGCGCGGCCGTCGGCCGCTTCCCGGCCGGCACGCCGTACGCCGCCGACGACCCCGCGCTGCTGCTGTGGGTCCTCGCCACGCTCGTCGACTCCGGCCTGGTCGTCTACGAGCGCTACGTGCGCGGCCTGACGCGCGACGAGCGCGACGCCTACTGGCAGGACTTCCGCGTCTTCGGCCGTCTCTTCGGGCTGGCCGACGAGGAGATGCCGGCGACGATCGAGGCGTTCGACTCCTACGTGCGCGCGATGGTCGACGGCGACGAGCTCCACGTCAGCGATGAGGCGCGCGAGCTCGCGATCGACGTCGTGATGCGGCCGCCGGTCCCGTTCCAGCTGCGACCGCTGCTCGAGCTCGCCAACTTCGTCACCGTCGGGCTGCTGCCGCCGTCGCTGCGGCGCGGCTACGGCTTCCGCTGGGATCCCGCAAGAGGCCTCGCGCTGCGGGGCGGCGCCGAGTACGCCAAGCGGGTGCTCGTGCCGCTGCTGCCGTCGAAGCTGCGCTACGTCGCGCGGGCCGAGCCGCCGGCGCTAGCCGCGTAGGCGGCGCCGTCGCGCCCGACGCGCTGCGTCGCGCCCCAGAGGAGCAGGCCGGTCAGCGCGACGCCCGCGCCGACCGCGCAGGTGACGCCCCAGCCGGCGGCGCCGTAGATCGCCGACCCCAGCACCGACCCGAGCGTCCCGCCGAGGAAGACCGACACCATGTACGCCGTCGTGAGACGGCTGCGCGCCTCCGGGCGCAGCGCGTAGATCGCGGTCTGGTTCGAGATCTGCGCGCCCTGCACGCCGAGGTCGAGCAGCGCGATGCCGGCGATGAGCGCGACGAGCGAGGTGCCGCCGAGCGCCAGCAGACCCCAGCTGACGAGCAGGCAGGTGAGGAACAGCGTCACCATCAGGCGGCCGTGGCCGCGGTCGGCGCCTCTCCCGGCGATCTGCGCCGCTCCCGCGCCGACGACGCCGACGAGCCCGAAGAGCCCGATCACGCCCTCGCCGTAGTGGTACGGCGCGTGGCCGAGCAGGAAGGCGACGGCGGTCCAGAGGATCGAGAAGCCCATCATGTGCAGCGCGCCGAGCGTCATCCGCTGACGCAGCACCGGCTCGTCGCGGATCAGGCCGAAGACCGATCGCAGCACCGAGCGGTAGGGCATCGGGTCGGGCGGGGAGGCGTGCGGCAGCGCGCGGCGCAGCACGAGCGAGAGCAGCAGCATCATGCCGGCGGCGAGGGCGAAGACGAGGCGCCAGCCGCCCAGCTCGGCGATCAGGCCGCTGACCGTGCGCGCGATCAGGATCCCGATCAGCAGTCCGCTCATGACGGTGCCGACGACCTGGCCGCGCTCCTCCGGCCCGGCCAGCGAGGCCGACAGCGGGACGACGATCTGGGCCACGACCGACAGGACGCCGATCGCGACGAGCGCGCCCGCCAGCACGCCGAAGGTCGGCGCCGCCGCGCAGGCCGCGCACGCCAGCGCGGTGCCGACCAGCACCGTGCTGATCAGCCCTCGCCGTTCGAGCACGTCGCCGAGCGGGACCAGCAGCGCGATGCCGGCGACGTAGCCGATCTGGGCGCAGCTGACGAGCAGGCCGGCGGCCGTGTCGGAGACCCCGAACGCGCGCGAGATCTCATTCAGCAGCGGCTGGACGTAGTAGATGTTCGCGACCGACGCACCGGTCGCGATCGCGAGCAACGCGACGAGCGGGCGGGGGAGGCGGTGAGGGGCGACGGCGGGCACCGCCCTTCACCGTAGCCAGTTCGGCGGCGAGCGAACCGTGCCGTCGTCCGCGCCAGGCTCAGCGGCCACGCGCTCAGCGGCCACGCGCTCTGCGGATCGCCTCGTGACGGCGCGCCAGCTCGGCCTCGCGCTCGTCCGGCTGGTAGAAGCGCTGGCCGACGACGGGGTCGGGCAGCAGCTCCTGCGGCGAGACGTGGCCGGGATGGTCGTGCGGGTAGTCGTAGCCCTTGCCGCGGCCGCCCGAGCGCAGCTGGACCGGCGGCGGCGCCGCGCCGCGCTCGCGCACGAACGCGCGGGCGGCCGCGATCGCTCCGTAGGCGGCGTTCGACTTCGGCGCGAGCGCGAGGTAGACGGCCGCCTGCGCGAGCGCGTGCTGGCCCTCGGGCAGCCCGACGAGCTCGACCGCGTGGGCCGCCGCGACCGCCACCTGGAGCGCCTGCGGGTCGGCGTTGCCGATGTCCTCGGAGGCGAGGATCACCATCCGGCGGGCGATGAAGCGTGGATCCTCGCCGCCCTCGAGCATGATCGCGAGGTAGTAGAGCGAGGCGTCCGGGTCCGAGCCGCGCGTCGCCTTGATCCACGCCGAGATCGTGTCGTAGTGGCGATCGGCCTTGCGGTCGTAGTGAAGGATCCGCCGCTGCAGCGCGTCGCCGGCATGGGCCTCGTCGACCACCCCGGTCTCGCCCGCGACGGTCGAGCAGGCCAGCTCGAGCGCCGCCAGCGCCGTGCGCGCGTCGCCGCCGGCGCGCACCGCGAGCAGCTCGACGGCGTCGTCCTCGACGCGCACGCCGCCGCAGGCGCCGCCGTCGATCGCCCGTCGCAGCAGCATGCGGACGTCGTCCTCGGTCAGCTCTCTCAGCTCGTAGACGCGAGTGCGCGAGAGCAGGGCGCCGTTGACCTCGTAGGAGGGGTTCTCGGTCGTCGCGCCGATCAGCGTCACGAGCCCCTCCTCGACGGCCGGCAGCAGCGCGTCCTGCTGCGCTCTGTTGAAGCGGTGGATCTCGTCGAGGAAGAAGATCGTGCCTCTGCCGAGCCGCCGCCGCTGGCTCGCGCGCTCGATCACCGCGCGGACGTCGGCGCGGCCGACCTCGACCGCGCTGAGCTCCTCGAAGACGGCCTCGGCGCTCGCCGCGACGATCCGCGCGAGCGTCGTCTTGCCGGACCCTGGCGGCCCGTGCAGGATCATCGAGTGCGGGCGGCCTTGCTCGATCGCGCTGCGCAGTGCCGAGCCGGCGTGGAGCAGGTGCTCCTGACCGACGAACTCGGAGAGGTCGCGCGGGCGCATCCGCGCGGCGAGCGGCGTGCCCGGCCCGCCCGACGCGTCGGCGGGCGGCCCTGGATCGAAGAGCGAGCTGATCTGCTCAGTCTGGCGCACGCGGACGACACGGCTTCGCAACATCTACCGCGCGTCCGACCGTACGCTTCCGCGATGGCGCCGAGCATCCGCGACGTGGCGCGCGAATGGACCCGCATCGGCTGCGTCGGCTTCGGCGGGCCGCCCGCCCACATCGCGCTCTTCCGCGAGCTCTGCGTCGAGCGCCGCGGGTGGATCACGGCGGACGAGTTCGAGGACGCGATCGCGGCGACCAACCTGCTGCCCGGTCCGGGCTCGACGCAGCTGGCGATCTTCTGCGCGTGGCGCCTGCGCGGCGTCCGCGGCGCGCTCGTCGGCGGCGTCGGCTTCATCCTCCCGGGCCTGGTCCTGATCCTCGCGCTGGCGGCGCTGTTCCTCGCCGCCGCGCCGCCGGCGTGGGTGCGCGGCGCCGGGGCGGGCGCCGGCTCCGCGGTCGCCGCGGTCGCGCTGCAGGCCGGCCGCGCGCTGCTGCTGCCGGCCCT
>JAOPZA010000070.1 GCA_025964325.1 Conexibacter sp. | reverse complement strand
GGCGCCTGAGCCGGCGGCCGCGCTCGAGCCGGCCGCGGCGCCGCCGCCGCCGATGCCGAGCAGCTTCGCCGCCAGCGCGAAGGGACCGAGGGCCGGCGTCAGCGCGGCGAAGCGCTCGCGCACGGAGCGCAGCTCCTTTCGGTAGGCGCGACAGCCGGGGCAGTCGTGCAGGTGCCGGCGGGCGAGGCCGCTGGCGCGGACGCCGCGCTCGTGGGAGCCGACCAGCTCCTCGCGGATCTCGATGCAGGCGGTGTCGCGCGCCTCGGCTGCGTGCGCCAGTCCGATGCGGGCGCGAACGAGGAGCGACTTGACGGCCGGCCCGGTGACGTCGAGGGCGCCCGCCAGCTCGCTGTAGGACATCCCGACGATCTCGCGCATCAGGAGCGCGGAGCGCTGCTGCTCCGGCAGGCGGCGGACGTCGTCGACGAGGCGCTGGAGCGACTCGCGCTGCTCGGCGACGGCGATCGGGTCGTTCGTCGGCGGCTGGATCAGCTCGAGCGTCTCGGGGGGCGGCGGCGCCGGGCGGCGCAGCTCGTCGATGCAGCGGTTGTGCGCGACGCGGTAGAGCCAGGCGCGCAGCGAGATCTCGCGGTCGTTCGCCCGCAGCGCGCCGTAGGCCCGGACGAAGACGTCCTGCAGCGCGTCCTCGGCGTCCTGCCGCGAGCCCGACAGCATCTGCCGCGCGTAGGAGAACAGGCGCGCGTGGTAGCGGTCGTGGATGACGCGGAAGGCGTCCTCGTTGCCGCCGCGGAAGAGCCGGACGAGCTGCTCGTCGGAGCGGAGCCGCAACAGGGGGCCGACCGAGGTCCGGGCCCGATGACGGGCGTGACCTGCGGTGGCTGGGATCGCTGAGGCTTCCATCTGCTCCGTCCTACCCGCCTCAACGCCGCCGGCGAACCAAGGTTGCTACCAAGCCACGGCGACGATTCGGGGGCGAGAGGATGCGCATGCGCCACACAAGGCTAACGCACGCGACGGATGTCGCTGGGCGATCAGCCGTGTCTGGCACCCGCACGCGCCCCGCTACACCGTGATGTTCGCCATCACGTGCTTGATCTGCGTGTAGTCCTCGAGCGCGTACATGCTGAGGTCCTTGCCGTACCCGGACTGCTTGAAGCCGCCGTGCGGCATCTCCGAGACGAGCGGTATGTGGTCGTTGATCCAGACCGTGCCGAAGCGCAGCGCCTTCGACATCCGCAGCGCGCGGCCGACGTCGTGCGTCCAGACCGAGGAGGCGAGGCCGTAGGGCGTGCCGTTGGCCCACGCGAGCGCCTCCGCCTCGTCGCTGAAGCGCTGGACGGTGATGACCGGTCCGAAGATCTCGCGCTGGATCATCTCGTCGTCCTGCTGCAGGCCGGCGACGACCGTCGGCTCGTAGAAGAAGCCGGCGCGGTCGGCGTCGCGCCCTCCGGTGACGACCTCGACGTGGCCCGGTCTGCGCTCGACGAAGCCGCCGACGCGGTCGCGCTGGCGCTGGGAGTTGAGCGGGCCGAGCGTCGTGTCGGCCGACAGCGTGTCGCCGATCACGAGTCCCTTCGCCTGCTCGGCGAGGCCGGCGACGAGGTCGTCGTGCACGTTCGGGCCGACCAGCACGCGCGTCGCGGCCGTGCAGTCCTGGCCGGCGTTGTAGTAGCCGGCGCCCGCGATCGTCTCGTAGGCACGCTCGATGTCGGCGTCGTCGAAGACGATCACCGGCGCCTTGCCGCCCAGCTCGAGGTGGACCCGCTTGACCGTGTCGGCGGCCGCGCGTGCGATCCATCTGCCGGTCTCGACCGAGCCGGTGAGCGAGATCATGTCGACGTCGGGATGGGTGACGAGCGCCTGGCCGGCGGGATCGCCATGGCCGGTGACGACGTTGAGGACGCCGGGCGGCAGGAACTCGGCGGCGATCTCCGCCAGTCGCACCGTCGTCAGCGGCGTCGTCTCGGCGGGCTTCAGCACGACGGTGTTGCCGGCCGCGAGCGCCGGGCCGATCTTCCAGCCGGCCATCATCAGCGGGTAGTTCCAGGGCGCGATCTGCCCGATCACGCCAATCGCCTCGCGCCGGATGATCGACGTGTAGCCCTCCATGTACTCGCCCGCCGAGCGGCCCTCGAGCACGCGCGCGGCGCCGGCGAAGAAGCGCAGGTTGTCGGCGACGACGGGGATCTCGTCGGCCTTGACGGCCTCGATCGGCTTGCCGGCGTTGATCGCCTCCAGCTCCGCCAGCTCGTCGGCGTGCGCCTCGACCGCGTCGGCGATCTTCAGCAGCGCCGTCGCACGGGTCGCGGGCGTCGCGTTCGACCAGCCGTCGAAGGCGCGGCGGGCGGCTCTCACGGCGCGGTCGACGTCGGCGGCAGTCGACAGCGGGGCATCGGCGATCGTCTCGCCGGTCGCCGGGTTCAGGACCGGCTCGGTGCGGCCCTCGACCGGATCGACGGACGTCCCGTCGATGAAGTTCTGGAGCGTTCGTACGGCGGTGGCCATGCTGACTTCCTCTCCTTCCGATGAGTGGGCGCAACGTAGCACCGGCGGGCAGGCGAAAACGGACGAACCGGGGGTGCCCGCTGCGCCGCGACGGACAGCCCGCGGGGCCGTCAGCACCCGCGCTGCCCGCGGATGCGGCCGTCCGGCCGCGCAACGGTACGCTCTCGGGGTCATGGATCCCGCCAACGGCGTCGGCATCCCGCTTGCGATCGTTGCGGGACTGGTCTCATTCCTCTCGCCGTGCGTGCTGCCGCTCGTGCCCGGCTACATCTCGGCGGTCGCGGGCGTCACGCCGGAGCAGGCACGCTCGGACGGCGGCGCGCGGCGCGTGCTGATGCCGAGCCTGCTGTTCGTGCTCAGCTTCTCCGCGATCTTCATCCTGATGGGGCTCGGCGCGACAGCGATCGGCTCGACGCTCAACGACCACCGCGACACGCTCGAGAAGGTCTCGGCCGGGCTGATCGTCGCGATGGGGATCTTCTTCCTGGCGGCGCCGTTCGTGACGCGCCTGAACCGCGACTTCCACGTCGGCGGGCTGATGGCGCGCGCCGGTCGCGGCGGCCCCGTGATCGCCGGCGCCGCCTTCGCGATCGCCTGGACGCCGTGCATCGGGCCGACGCTCGGCGCGATCCTGGGCGCCGCGGCCTTGTCGAACTCGGCCGCGCACGGCGCGCTGCTGCTGGCCTGCTACTCGGCCGGCCTGGCGATTCCCTTCCTGCTCACGTCGCTCGCGTTCGGCCGCATGACGTCCGCGTTCGCGCGCGTCAAGAAGCACTACAGCGCCGTCATCGCGGTCGGCGGCATCGTGCTGATCGCGATGGGCGTGCTGATCTGGACCGGCGAGTTCTTCCGCCTCAACATCGAGGCGCAGAACCTGCTGAACAACCTCGGGCTGAACGTCTCCAACAGCGTCTAGCCCTGCCTCACGCATCTAGGAGCCCTGCATGACACGGACGGTCCGCACGCGCGCCCAGCCGAACCCGAACCCGGTCGATCGGATGCCGGCCAGCTCGCCGTTCCCGCCGATCGCCGACTACGCGTTCCTGTCGGACTGCCACACGGGCGCGCTGATGGCACCGGACGGCTCGATCGAATGGCTCTGCGTGCCGCGCTTCGACTCGCCCAGCATCTTCGGCGCGCTGCTCGACCGCGGTGCGGGCTCGTTCCGCGTCGGTCCGTACGGCACGGGCGTGCCGGGCGCGCGCCGCTACGAGCCGGGCACGAACATCATCGAGACGACCTGGATGACGGCGTCCGGCTGGCTGGTCGTGCGCGACGCGCTGACGATCGGGCCGTGGCGCGAGCGTGACCCGGAGGAGGCGCGGCACACGCGCCCGCCGACCGACACCGACGCCGACCACGTGCTCGTGCGCACGGTCGAGTGCATCCAGGGCAGCGTCCAGGTCGAGATGATCTGCGAGCCGGCCTTCGACTACGCGCGCCGCGAGGCGTCCTGGACGCTCGTCGGCGACGACTTCCACACCGCCGACGCGACCGACGGCACCACCATCGTCCGCCTCCTCAGCGACATGCGGATCGGGATCGAGGGCAACCGCGCCCGCGCGCGGCACACGCTCGAGGAGGGCGAGAAGCGCTACGTCGCGCTCTCCTGGGTGCGCGAGCCGGGTGGACCGCACACGGTCGAGCAGGCGACCGAGATGCTCGAGCGCACCTCCCACTACTGGCGCGGCTGGGTCGACGACGGGAACTTCCCCGACCACCGCTGGCGCGGCTTCCTGCAGCGCTCGGCGCTGGCGCTGAAGGGGCTCACCTACGCGCCGACCGGCGCGACGATCGCGGCGCTGACGACCTCGCTGCCGGAGACGCCCGGCGGCGAGCGCAACTGGGACTACCGCTACACCTGGATGCGCGACGCGACGTTCACGCTGTGGGGCATGCACGCGCTCGGCTTCGACTGGGAGGCCGACGACTTCATGCAGTTCGTCGCCGACGTGCCCTGCAACAGCGACGGCTCGCTGCAGATCATGTACGGGATCGACGGCGAGCGCGACCTGACCGAGCATACGCTCGACCACCTGACCGGCTACGAGGGCGCCTCGCCCGTGCGGATCGGCAACGGCGCCTTCGACCAGCGTCAGAACGACGTCTACGGCGCCGTGCTCGACTCCGTCTACCTGCACGCGCGCGTGCGCGGCCATCTGCCGCGGCGGCTCTGGCCAGTGCTGGAGGCGCAGGTCAGATGCGCGATCGCGGTCTGGTCGCAGCCCGACCAGGGGATCTGGGAGGCGCGTGGGGAGCCGCGTCACTACGTCTCTTCGAAGCTGATGTGCTGGGTCGCGCTCGACCGCGGCGCGCGCCTCGCCGAGATCCACGGCGAGAACGGCCTCGCGGTCGAGTGGCAGGAGATCGCCGACGCGATCAAGGCCGACATCCTCGAGAACGGCGTGACCGCGGACGGCATCTTCCGCCAGCACTACGACACCGACGCGCTCGACGCCTCGACGCTGCTGATCCCGCTGCTGCGCTTCCTGCCGGCGGAGGATCCGCGCGTCGTCGCGACCGTGTGCGCGATCGCGACCGACCTGACCGATCAGGGCTTCGTGCTGCGCTACC
>JAOPZA010000237.1 GCA_025964325.1 Conexibacter sp. | reverse complement strand
TGTCTGGGGACCTCAGCGGAGCTGGTCGATGAGCACGACGAGCTCGGCGGGTGTCGTCGCGACGCCGTCGGCGCCGGCGAGCTGCTCGGGGTCGTAGCTGCCGGTCGCGATCGCGAGGCAGTGGACGCCGTCGGCGCGGGCGCAGGCGATGTCGCGGGGCGTGTCGCCGATCACGACGGTGCGCCCGCGCGGGTGCGGCACGCCGTCGCGGCCGGCGCGAGCGCGGGCTATCTCCGGCAGCTCGGCGCGGTCCTCGCTGTCGGAGCCGAACGCGCCCTCGTGTGACGCGAAGAAGTGGCCGATGCCCGCAGCCCGCAGCTTGACCCGCGCGACCGGCTCGTAGTTGCCGGTCAGCAGCGCCAGCCGCAGCTCCTCGCGCGTGGCCAGCTCCGCGAGCAGGTCGGGGATCCCCTCGATCACGGTGTCGGAGAGGTCCGGCGGGCAGTTGTGGCCGAACGTCTCGCAGCAGGCGATCCGCACGTCGGCGGCGCGCTCGTCGATGCGCTTCGCGTCGACGCCGTGCGCGAGCAGGATCAGGCGCGCGATCTCGCCGTCGGTGCGGCCGGGGGCGTCGACGTGCGTGTCGTCGGGCTCGATCCGATGCACCTCGCGCAGCGCCGCGCGCAACGCGCTCGCGTGCGTCGCCGTCGCGCCCCGCACGAGGGTGCCGTCGATGTCGAACAGGAGCAGCAGCATCGCTGCCAACGAGCCTACGCCAACCGGGCGCGTCGCGGCGTCGGGATCCTCAGCGCTAGCGGGCGAACGACGTCTCGGCGCCGAGCCGCTGCGCGAACGCGGCCAGCAGGCGGATCGCCGCTTCGACGTCGCCGAGCTGGACCATCTCGACCGGTGAGTGCATGTAGCGAAGCGGGATCGAGACGACGCCGGTCGGCACGCCCCCGCGAGTCAGGTGGATGGCGTCCGCGTCGGTGCCGGTGCCGCGCCCGGAGGAGGCTGCGACGACGAACGGGATCTCCTCCGCCTCGGCCGTCTCCTGCAGCAGGTCGACGAGGCGGGGGTTGAGCGTCGGCCCCCGCGCGATCACGACGCCGGCGCCGAAGCCGTGCTTCGTCAGCTCGCCGAGCTCGACGCTCGGCTGGTCGGTCGCGAACGTCACGTCGACCGCGATCGAGAGATCGGGATCGAGCGAGAAGGTGCTGGTGCGCGAGCCTGCGAAGGTCGTCTCCTCCTGCACGACGGCGACCGCGGCGACGTCGCCGGGCGCCCCTCCGGCCTCCGCCACCCGGCGCGCCGCCTCGAGCGCGACGTAGCAGGAGACGCGGTTGTCGAGCGCGCGCGAGACGAGGCGGTCGTTCGGCAGCTCGAGCGGCTCGCCGGCGATCACGGCGACGTCGCCGATACGGGCGCGCGCGCGAGCGTCGTCGCCGTCCTTCGCGCCGATGTCGATGTGGAGCTCCTTGAGCTCCGGCACCCGCTTGCGATCGTCTTCCTTCATCAGGTGGATCGGCTTCTTGCCGACGACGCCGTCGATCTCGCCCCCGCGCGTGAGCAGCGTGACGCGCTGCCCGACGAGGATGATCGGGTCCCAGCCGCCGACGCTGCCGAAGCGCAGGAAGCCGTCGTCGTCGATGTGCGTGACGATCACACCGATCTCGTCGATGTGGCTGACGATGCTGAGCAGCGGGCCGCCGGCGGTGCCCTTGACGCGCGCGACCGAACTGCCGATCTCGTCGACCCCGACGTCGGCGAAGGCCGCCGCGGCCTCGCGCCAGATCGCGGCCGGGGCCGTCTCGTAGCCGGAGGGGCCCGGAGCGGTCAGCAGCTTGCGCAGGAGGTCGGGCGTCGGCACGGCCGCCAACACTAGCGCGCGAGCGGCGCGCCCGGTCTCGACGCATCGCGAGCTGCGACCGGGCACGACCGCCCCTGCGTCACCTCGCTGTCACGACTCTCTGAGCAGTTCGCGCAGCACGTACTGCAGGATCCCGCCGTGGCGGTAGTAGCGCTGCTCCTTCGGCGTGTCGATCCGCACGGTGACTGCGAACGACGTGTCATCCGCAGTCACCGTCACCTCGCGCGGGATCGTCTCGCCGCCGGCGACGCCGGCGACCGAGAAGACCTCGTGGCCGGTGAGGCCGAGCGACGCAGCCGAGTCGCCGTCCTTGAACTGCAGCGGCAGCACGCCCATCCCGACGAGGTTCGAGCGATGGATGCGCTCGAAGCTCTGCGCGATGACGGCCCGCACGCCGAGCAGGTTCGTCCCCTTCGCGGCCCAGTCGCGGGAGGATCCGGAGCCGTACTCCTTGCCGCCCAGCACGACGAGCGGCGTCTGCGTCTCGGCGTACTTCATCGCCGCGTCGTAGATCGCCATCTGCTCGGGCTCGCCGTCGCCGCCGAGGTAGAGCGTCACACCGCCCTCGGGGAGGGCGGGGTCCGACTTCAGGAGATTCCGCAGGCGGATGTTCGCGAACGTGCCGCGCATCATCACCTGGTGGTTGCCGCGCCGCGCGCCGTAGGAGTTGAAGTCCTTGCGCTCGACGCCGTGCTCCTGCAGGTAGCGCCCGGCCGGGCTGTCCGGTCTGATCGCGCCGGCCGGCGAGATGTGGTCGGTCGTGACGGAGTCGCCCAGCAACGCCAGCACGCGCGCGCCCTCGATGTCCGCGATCGGCTGCGGCTGCGGCGCGAGCTGCTCGAAGTACGGCGGGTTCTGCACGTACGTCGAGTCGTCGTCCCAGGCGAACCGATCGCCGGTCGGCACCTCGAGCGAGCGCCAGCGGTCGTCGCCGGCGTACACGCCGTCGTAGCTGCGGCGGAACATGTCCGATCGGACCGCCTGCTCGATCGTCTGCGCGACCTCGGCCGCCGAGGGCCAGATGTCGCGCAGGTAGACGGGCTGCCCCTCGGCGTCCTCGCCGAGCGGGTCG
The DNA here is from genome assembly GCA_025964325.1 of Conexibacter sp. Classification (GTDB taxonomy): domain Bacteria; phylum Actinomycetota; class Thermoleophilia; order Solirubrobacterales; family Solirubrobacteraceae; genus Conexibacter. The sequence continues at coordinate 37,067 of JAOPZA010000237.1, read as the reverse complement.
CGGTAGATGTCGAGGTCCATCGTGCCGGCGAGCGCGTAGGCGACGACGAGCGGCGGCGACGCGAGGTAGTTCATCTTCACGTCGGGGTTGATGCGCCCCTCGAAGTTGCGGTTGCCCGACAGCACCGAGACGACCGCCAGGTCGGCGTCGTTCACGACCGCCGAGATCTCCTCCGGGAGCGGGCCTGAGTTGCCGATGCAGGTCGTGCAGCCGTAGCCGACGAGGTGGAAGCCGAGCGCCTCGAGGTACTCGGTCAGGCCGGCGCGGTCGTAGTACTCGGTCACGACCTTCGAGCCGGGCGCCAGCGACGTCTTGACCCACGGCTTCGTCGTCAGGCCGCGCTCGACGGCGTTGCGCGCGAGCAGACCGGCACCGAGCATCACGGACGGGTTCGACGTGTTCGTGCAGCTCGTGATCGCGGCGATCACGACGTGCCCGTGGTCGAGCGTCGTCTCGGTCCCGTCGGCGAGCATGACCGGCGTCTCGCAGCGCGTGCGCTCCTCGACCGCCCCGCTCACGATCGGCGCCGCGTGCGGCTCGGCGCCGCCGTCGCGCTCGCCGGCGCCGTTGGACGGGTCCTGGTCGGCGGTCGGATCGCTTGCCGGGAACGTCTCGGCGACCGCCTCGTCGTGCCCGTTCTCCTCCGGCACGTAGCCGGCGAGCGCGCTGCGGAACGACTCCTGCGCAGCGCTCAGCGCGATCCGGTCCTGCGGACGCTTGGGCCCCGCGATGCTGGGGACGACCTCCCCGAGGTCGAGCTCGAGCGTCTCCGTGTAGGTCGCCTCCTCGCTGTCCTCGTCGTGCCACAGGCCCTGCGCTCTCGCGTAGGCCTCGACGAGCGCGATCTGCTCCGCCGGGCGCCCGGTGAACGTGAGGTAGCGCAGCGTCTCGGCGTCGATCGGGAAGATCGCGCAGGTCGAGCCGAACTCCGGCGACATGTTGCCGATCGTGGCGCGGTCGGCGAGCGGCAGCGCCCCGACGCCGGCGCCGTAGAACTCGACGAACTTGCCGACGACGCCGCGCTCGCGCAGCTTCTCGGTGACGGTCAGCACGAGGTCGGTCGCGGTCGCGCCCTCCTGCAGCTCGCCGCTCAGCTTGAACCCGATCACCTGCGGGATCAGCATCGACATCGGCTGGCCGAGCATCGCCGCCTCGGCCTCGATGCCGCCGACGCCCCAGCCGAGCACGCCGAGGCCGTTGACCATCGTCGTGTGGGAGTCGGTCCCGACGAGCGTGTCGGGGTACGCCTGCCCGAGCTTGTCGTCTACGAAGACGACGCGCGACAGATACTCGAGGTTGACCTGGTGCACGATGCCGGTGTCAGGCGGAACGACCGCGAAGCCCTCGAAGGCGCCCTGGCCCCAGCGCAGGAAGGCGTAGCGCTCCTTGTTGCGCTCGAACTCCAGCTCGGCGTTGCGCTCGAAGGCGAAGCGCGTGCCGTACTCGTCGACCTGCACGGAGTGGTCGATCACCAGCTCCGCGGGAACGAGCGGGTTGATCTTCGACGGATCGCCGCCCATCGCCTCCATCGCGTCCCGCATCGCGGCGAGGTCGACGATCGCCGGCACGCCGGTGAAGTCCTGCATCACGACGCGCGCGGGCGTGAAGGCGATCTCCTGGCTCGGCTCGGCCCTCGCGTCCCAGCGGGCGAGCGCCTCGACGTCCTGCGCCCGGATCGTCTCGCCGTCCTCGTTGCGCAGCAGGTTCTCGAGCAGGATCTTCAGCGAGAACGGCAGCCGCGCGACGTCGTACTTGGACTGGAGGGCTTCGAGCCGGTAGATCTCGAAGCTCCTCCCCCCGACGTCGAGCGAGCCTTTCGCATCGAAGCTGTTGGTCGACATGGCTCTCCTGTGTCAGTGCGAAATATCAATGTGTCTCGGTCAAGAAATGCACAGGAGAGTGTGTCACGCCGGCCCCGAGGCGATGCGTCCACGGGGCCGGCGCGAGGTGCGGCGCAGGTCGTCGCGCTAGGCGAGCGTGAAGCGCGCCGCGAGCCGCTCGAGCTCCTCGGCGGTGCGTGCGAGCCCCTGAGCGGACGCCGCGATCTGCTGCGCCGAGGCGCTCGTCTGCTGCGTGGAGGCGGAGACCTGCTCGGTCGCGGCCGACCTCTCCTCGGCGATCGAGGCGACCGACCCGCTGTCCTCGCGCACGCGCACGCCGTCGCGCTCGATCGCGTCGAACGCGTCGGTGATCTCGGCCATCCGGCCGTGGACGTCCTCGACGGCCTCGCGGACCCTCGACGCGGCGGCAGCGTCGCTCAGCGCGCGCGGCCGCGCTTGCGCCGCCGCCGCTCCGCCGGACTCGGCTTGCGCCGCTTCGCCGGAGCGCGTGTCGCGCGACCACGTGCGCCGGGCGTGCGGCGGGCGTCGGCGTCCGGGTTCGTGATCGCGCTGTGGACGCGTCTGCGCTTCGGCGTGCTCTTGCGCGCGTCGCGGGCGATCAGGAGGCCGATGCCGACGACGACGAGCGCGCCGGCGATGCCGAGGAGGGCCGCGCCGCTGTTGCCGAGGCCGCCGCCGTTGCCGTTGCTGGACGGCGGCGGCGCCGGGGCCGGCTGCGCCGGTGCCGGCTGCTGCTGCGGCGTTCCCTGCGGGAGGAACGGATTGCTGTCCAGGGCGAGCGCCGCCGCGGGTGTCGCGGCGAGCGCCAAGACGACGATCAACGCTGCGAGGCGGCTCATGGCGCGAGCCTAGTGGACCCGCGCCCTCGGTGCTACGGCTTGGTCGCCGCGGCCGCTCTCTCCGCCGCCGTCTCCGGGGGCGCGTCCTTGTACGGGTACGGGTTCGCGGCGTTGCGATCGCCGTTGGCGCTCCCGTCCTCTTCGTGGTACTCGCTCTCGGCGTTGACGGCCCAGATGTCATGACCGGCGCCGTCGACGAGGTTCTCGACCGCGCGCATCGCGGTCAGCATCGAGTGATCGGAGTTGTTGTAGCGATGCAGGCCGTTGCGGCCGACCTGCACGAGGTTCGGGATGCCGCCGAGCCAGTCGCGGATCACCTCGAGGTTCTGCGCGTAGTCGGCGTCGTAGACCGGATAGGCCTTGTCGACGCGCACGGCGAAGCCGCGCTTGACCTTCGAGGGGTCCCCGAGGCCCATCTGCCCCAGCTCCCGCTTCGCGAGCTCGACGAGGTCGTCGTCGGCCATGTTCCAGAGGTCGTCGCCGGCGAAGCAGAAGTACTCGAGCCCGATGCTCGCCTCGTGGTCGTTGGGGACCATCCACGGGCTCCAGGAGCGGAAGTTCTGGATCCGGCCGACACGGACGCCCGGCTCGTGGATGTAGATCCAGTTGTCGGGGAAGAGGTCCTCGCCGTCGATCACGAGCGAGACGGTGAGGAAGTCGCGGTAGCGCAGGCCGCGACCGGCGTCGCGCACCTCGACCGGCGCCTCCGGCGAGGCCATCTTCGTCGTCGCGGAGAGCGGCAGGGACGAGATCACGGCCTTCGCCTCGATCGTCTCGCCGGCGGCGATCACGCGCGCGACCTTGCCGTCCTCGAGCTCGATCTTCGTGACGGGCGCGTTCATCCGCACCTCGCCGCCGTTCTCGTTGATGTCGGACTGCATCTGCTCCCACATCTGCCCGGGGCCGAAGCGCGGGTAGTGGAACTCGCCGATCAGGCTTCTGATCTCGTCGCCCTTGTTGCCGAAGAAGGCCGACTTGGCGGCGGCGAAGAAGGACAGGCCCTTGATCCGCTGCGCCGCCCAGTCGGCGCGCAGCTCCGAGGTCGAGACGCCCCAGACCTTCTCGGTGTAGGTCTTGAAGAACTGGTTGAAGAGGTATCTGCCGAAGCGGTTCGAGACCCACTGCTCGAACGTGTCCTCGCGCTGCGGGCGGACCTTCGTCTTGATGACCGCCCAGAGGTAGGACAGGCCGGCCTTCGTCAGGTCGACGGGGCCGAGCTTTCTGACCACGTCCATGCCCTCGAGCGGATAATTGAGGAACTTGCGGTTCCAGTAGATGCGCGACATGCGCGGCCGCAGCAGGAACTCCTCGCGCATGATCTCGTGCCAGAGGTCGTCGACCTCTCTGACCTTCGTGAAGAAGCGGTGGCCGCCGAGGTCGAAGCGGTAGGTGCCGTCCGGGCCCTCGCGGGTCTCGGTGCGGGCGATGCCGCCGACCTGGTCGCTGGCCTCGAGCACGATGACCTTCTCGCCGCGCTTGGCCAGCAGGTAGCCGGCCGTCAGTCCTGCGGGGCCGCCGCCGAGCACGACGTAGGGGCGGCTGTCCTTGGGAGCGGGTGAGGTCTCGTTCTCAGTCATATCCGTTCGTGTGCTCGGGGCTACGGTCAAGGTTGCGTCGATGCGGCGGTCTTCTCGTACACGACGGCGCTGTTGCCGACGGTGGAGGCGCCGCGGTAGTAGAGCGGCGCGGTCTTGACGGGCTTCAGTTGCGGGTCGTTCGCGAGGATCGCGCCGTACTGCGCGGAGCGGCGCCGCGCCAGCGACGTCCATGGCGCCTTCCATCCGCCGATGCCATCCGTCAGCGGCCGGATGAACAAGACCTTCTGACCGGGCCGCAGCTTAGCAAGCATCGGCGGCACCACCTGCGAGGGAACCTCCGCCTTCCAGCGCTTCTCGGCGTCGACCCAGTCCATGTAGCGCGGGTCGCCCACCGGCCCGATCGTGTTCGCGTACGTCAGGCCACCCGGAAGGTAGTACCAGGCCAGCGGCGTCTGCTCCGGCTGGCCGACGATCACGAGGTCCCCCGGCTTCATCAGCGCGCCGACCCCGGCGCCGATGTCGCGCATGTCGCTCTTGTAGCCGTCGACGAACGTCGACGGGTTGAGCCAGAAGACGAAGAGGGCGAGGGTGCCGGCGACGCCGAGCCAGCCGGCGCGGGCGAGGCCGAGCGCCGCCAGCAGCAGCAGCGCGCCGACGATCGGAGCGAAGTAGCGCGCCACCCAGGCGGGCGTAATCTGCGACAGGACCCAGCCGATCAGCAGCGTGACGACGACCATGATCAGCATCGCGACGATCGAGCGGCGCTCGCGCTCGCGGACCCGCTCGACGGTGCCTCTGGCGAAGACCGTCACGAGCCCGAAGCCGCCGATCAGCAGCACCACGATCCCCGCGCGATCGCCGCCCATCACCTGGCGCGAGATCTGCACGGCCGCGCCGAGGCGCGGCGCGGTCCCCCACGGGGCCGCCGTGTGGGCCGACTGGTAGAGCAGCGTCGGCAGCCACGGCAGGTACAGCAGCGCCGGGATGCCGAAGCCGAGCGCGACGTCGATCAGCAAGCGCCGCTTGTCCTCCGTCCGGCGGTAGATCGGGACGAGGGCGACGAACGCCGCGATCCCGTAGAAGAGGCCCCAGTTGTGCGTGTAGATCACGCCGGTCAGCGCGATCACGAACGGGACGATGTAGCGGCGGCGGCCGTAGACGAACGCGTGGATGAAGCAGGCCGTCGCGATCAGGCCCAGGAACGTCATCAGCGAGTACATCCGCCCTTCCTCGCCGTAGGCGGTGAGGAAGGGGTTGGCGGCGCAGAGGACCGCGACGATGTAGCCCGCGCGGCGGCCCCAGAGGCTCCAGGCAGCCCACATCCCGGCCGGGATCGTCAACAGCGAGAAGATCAGCGAGAGCCAGTGGACGGCCGTCTCGCTGCGCCCCGCGACGTCCATCCAGACGTGGAGCAGCATGTAGTAGAACGGCGGCGAGCCGTCGTGGTGCAGGACGCCGGGGATGTCCGTCAGCGGATGCGAGGCGATCCCGACCGAGAGCCCCTCGTCCATCCAGAAGGAGCCGCCGATCGAGCGGGTCCGGACGTAGATCGAGAAGACGGTCAGGACGACGAGCGCGGCGCCGGCGAGCACGGCGTCCGGGGCGTGCAGCTCGAGGCGGCGGGACGAGCGGGGTACGGCGACGGTGGCCATCGGCGGCAGGAGGATACCCGGGCGCTAGGCGCCCGGCGAGGAGCCTGCTCCGGGGCAGGTCGTGAAGAGGGTGGTGTCGCGCAGTTGCGCGACCTGCTTGTAGGCCGCCGGATACGGCGTCGGGCTCTGGAACGGCGCGAGCCGCTCGCCGCGGGTCGCGCGCGAGCGGAGGATCACGCCGTTGCCGGTCGGCGCCGGGTCGAGGCGCACCTGCAGCGTGTGCTCGTCCAGGTACCAGGCGAGCATCGGCACCTGGTACATGCCGGTCGCTGCCGGCCCGCAGGACGCGACGCGCTTGGCGCCGCCGGCCTGCGCGAGCACGTCGCGCATGTCGAACCGCAGCTGCGCCTGGAAGCGCAGCGCGCGCTCGATGTTGCCGAAGCCGCGGAATCTCGGCAGCGACCAGTGGAGCGTGCCGACGAACAGCGCGGCGAACGCGATCACGCCGGCAGCCGCGACGACGGGCGTCGGGAAGCGCGAGCCGAAGAAGTCGCCGACGAACTGCACGACGCGGCCGAAGCCGACCCCGCCGACGATCGAGACGATCGTCGTGCCGAGGATGATGTAGCGGGGATTGCCGGAGAAGCCGGCCTGCGTCATCAGCGCGATCAGGACGATCCAGGCAAGGCCGAGGATCATGACCACGAGGATCGCGCCCTGGCGCCGATGCCGCAGCCATTCCCAGGCGGCGACGAGCAGCGCGAATGCGGCCGCCGCCTTGACCGGCGTGATCACGAGCGGCCACGTGCTCTGCAGCACTCTGAAGAACGGGTGCTTCGCGAACGCGGGGCTGTTCGGGTTCGGTCTCTGCGCGCGGTCGGCGGCCCGCCAGATGTTGCCCGAGCCCCACCACTCCGGCAGGAACCAGAGCGCCAGCATCGCGACGAAGCCGATCACGATCAGCTTCAGCGCGGCGCGGTCGACGAGGAACAGCCAGATCGCGTAGAGCCCGAGGAACGGCCACACCTCGGGCCGCATCAGGCCGGCCAGGACGCCCAGCACGAACGCCTGCCGGTAGCGGCCGTCGAGGTGGCGCTCGATCCCCCACAGCGTGAACGCGACGAGCAGGCCCTCCGAGTTGCCGAGCGTCATCGTGCGCACGAACTGCGAGGAGATGATCAGCGCCATCGCGGCGACGACGCCGGCGGCGACGCCGGGCACCACCGCGCGGCTGCGCAGGTGCACGCCCTCGCCGGTCGTGAGCCGGAAGGCGAGCCGGAACGCCAGCACGATCGCGAGCACGGCGCCGGCGCGCGCGACGATCAGCCACAGGTCGGGCGCAGCGCCGCCGAAGATCGAGAAGACCGTCGTGAAGATGATCGGGAACGGCTTCCACGACGGGCCGCCCGTCGTCTGCAGGTCGAGGTGCGCGATCTCGCGGCCCCAGATGATCCAAGCCCACGGGTCGTAGGTCGGCGTCGAGGGGAACAGCAGCGAGAGCGCGCCGAGCGCCAGCGCGACCGCCGCCAGCAGCGCATAGATGCGCCCGTTCGTCGCCGTCTCGCGCACGGCGCCGGGCCGCACCCGCTCGGCGATCCCGTCGAGCCACCCGCGCGCGCCGATCGGCGCCGTCGAGGCGGCCATCGCGGTCGGCGATCTCACGCTGGCGTCACAGCGGGCGTCTCGCCGGTGTGCGACTCGCGCTTCTCGGACCGCGCCGCGTCACGCGCGGCGCGGACGCGCGAGAGCCCGCCGTAGCGCGTCACGAGCAGGCCGAAGCCGACGAGGGTGATCGGGACGAAGAGCACGAAGCGCAGCAGGATCAGATAGGACAGCACGACGCCCTTGGCAGTCGTGCTGACGGCGCGCACGGCGAAGATGACGGCCGCGTCGTAGGTGCCGATGTAGCCGGGCGCGGCGGGGATCAGCGAGGCGACGTTCGTGAACGCGACGACCGCGAGCGCGTCCTGCAGCCCGAGGTGGATGCTGAGCGAGTGGGCGACGACGAGGTAGACGGTGCCCTCGACGAGCCAGATGACGAGCGAGACGGCGAGCAGCGCGAGGCCATGCCAGCTCAGCAGCGCGCGGCAGGGACGCAGCAGCGGCACGAGCGCCTGCAGCACGAACAGCAGCCGCTCGCGGAAGCGCAGCGCCGCGACGACGAGCACCACCAGCAGCAGGAGCACGATCCCGCCGATCAGCAGCATCACGCCGTTGCTCGGCGGCGAGAGGTGGTGCAGCAGGTCGGCGGCGAGCACGACGAGGATCAGCCCGAGCGCGATCGCGTCGAGCACGCGCTCGGCCAGGATCGTGCCGAGGATCGTGCGCTTCGTCGCCTCGCCCTCGTGGGTGCGCGAGTCGAGCAGGAACGTGCGCAGCACCTCGCCGCCGCGCGCCGGCAGCACGTTGTTGCCCATGTAGCCGATCGGCGTCAGCGCGTAGACGTCGGCGCGCGCGGCGCGGATGCCGGCGCGCCGCAGGATGCGGTCCCAGCGCTCGGCGCGCATCAGGGTCGCGACCGCGTAGAGGGCGAGCCCGAGCACCAGCGCGAGGATCCCCGCGGCCGAGTGCGGCAGCTTCGGCGCCTGCTGCTTGGTCGCCCACCAGACGACGCCGGCGATCGGCAGGAGCCACAGCAGGAGCAGCAGGACGTTGCGCTTCGTCAGCTTCGGCATGGGGTCAGAACCGCGAGCCCTGGGCCTCGAGGCACTTCTCGACCTTCTTCGCGTCCGCGTCGGACAGCGTCCCGACCTGGAAGGCGGCGGGCCCGATCATCTCGGCGCCCGGGTACTGGTTGTCGAGCTGAGCGCTCTCGGTCTCGGTCGGCGTCTTCAGCCAGGTGATCCGCGCGCCGCTGGTGACCGGCATGATCAGCAGCACGTTCGGCTCGGTCGGCTTCGTCGACTTGGCGGCCTCGAGGTGCTTCTTCGCGAGGCACTGGAGCGGCTCGGTGCGCGGGTCGAAGGCGACGGGGGCCTTGCCGCCGGCGCTCGTGTCGTAGCCGCCGCCGGTCTGATTGCCGCCTCCACACGCGGCCAGCACGAGCGCAGGGAGAAGCGCAAGGGCCAGGAGGAGACGACGGCGCATCGGACGTAGGCTAGAGGATCCCCCTCCGGAAACGCCCCGTGAACGCCGGTCCGCGCATGAGAGGCCTGTCATCCGGCGGCGGCTCCGCGGCGGGTCTGCGCCGAGTCTTAGACTCCCGCGCGTCGATGACCGCCACGCTCCGATGACGACCGTCCTCGCGCTCGCGGGGCCCATCCCGAAGCTGGGCGTGATCGTCGCCGTCCTGCTCGCGGCGGTCGCGCTCGTCACGCACGTGCCGCGGCTGCGCGCCGCGGCGATGGGCGCCGCCCTCGTGCTGACCCCGATCCTGCTGGTCGCCGACATCTGGAACTCGCCGCAGCTGAACGTCGTGCGCAACCACCCGCTGCCGGCCGCGGTCGCCGCGCTCGTCGGACTCGGCGCGCTCGTCGCGCTCGCCCTGCTGATGCTGCGCCAGCCGCTGCTGCTGCCGCTGCTGGCGATCGCGGCGCTGCCGTTCCGGATCCCGATCGCCGTCAGCGGCTCGACCTCGAACCTGCTGGTGCCGCTCTACCTCGTCGTCGCCGCCGGCACGCTCGCGACGATCATCGCGACGCTGCGCGAGGAGCCGCCGCCGGCCTCGCCGTGGGTGCCGGCGCTGCTCGAGCGGCTGCTGGCGCTCTTCATCGTCCTCTACGCGATCCAGACGACGTACTCGAGCGACTTCGACAAGGCGCTCCAGCAGATCGTCTTCTTCTACGTCCCCTTCGCGCTGCTGTTCGTGCTGCTGGCGCAGACCGCGTGGACGCCGAAGCTGCTGCGCGCCTCGCTGCTGCTGCTGGTCGGCCTCGCGCTCCTCTTCTGCCTGATCGGCTACGTCGAGTACGCGACGAGACACCTCTTCATCAACCCGAAGCTGCTCGCGTCCAACGACCTGCACGCCTACTTCCGCACCAACTCGGTCTTCTTCGACCCGAACATCTACGGCCGCTTCCTCGTGATCGTGATGCTGACGGTCGCGGCCGTGATGCTCCACGTGCGACGGGATCGGATCGTCGGCGCCGGCGCGCTCGTGCTCGTCGCGCTGTGGGCGGGACTCGTGCTGACGCTTTCGCAGTCGAGCCTCGTCGCGCTGCTCGTCGGGCTGGCGACGCTGGCGGCGCTGCAGTGGGGCGGCAGACGGATCCTCGCCCCGATCGCGGTCGTCGTCCTGGTCGCGGGCGCGATCGTGCTGATCGCTCCCGGCACGGTCGGGATCGACCTGCACAACCTCAACAACTCCTCCAGCGGGCGGGTCGGGCTCGTGCAGGGCGGCGGCGAGCTGTTCACCTCCGCGCCGGTCTTCGGCCACGGCTCCGGCTCATTCGAGGCGGAGTACAGAGCGCGCCACCGCCGAGAGGCGGCGGACGGCACGAGCGCCTCGCACACGATCCCGATCACGATCGCCGCCGAGCAGGGCGTCGTCGGCCTGATCGCCTACCTCGCGCTGCTCCTCGCCGCGTTGGTCGTGCTGCTGCGAGGCGCGCGCGAGCGCGCGGCGCGCAGCGCCGTCGCGGCCGCGTTCGCGGCGCTCGTCGTCCACACCTTCTTCTACGCCGCCTTCCTCGAGGATCCGCTCACGTGGACGCTGCTCGGCGTCGGCGTGGCGCTGGCGGCGACGCCTCAGCCGCCGGCGGCGGAGCGGGCGCGCGCTCGCCTGGCGGCGCGCGAGACGTCGGGACTGCCGGCCGCGTAGGAGGGCGGAGCCTCCGGGCCGGAGGAGGGCGCCGGCGGCTCGGTCGGCGTCTGCGGTATGGCGTCCGCCGGCAGCGGCTGCGGGCCGAGGCCCCGCTCGAGCAGGGCGCGCGGCCGCTCGGCCACGAGCGAGCGTGCCTCCGCCACCGTCAGGCCGAGGCGGAAGGCGGCGGCGACGGCCGCGGTCAGCGACGGCGGCCGGCGTGGCCCGTGCGCGTCGGTCGCGATCAGGCCCGCGTGGCGCTCGGCGACGAGCCGCGCGGCGTTGCGGCGCGCGCGGGTGCCGTGCATGCCGACGAGCGACGAGGAGCTGACCTGCGTGACTGCGCCGCGCTCCAGCTCCTTGCGCAGCTCGCGCATGTCGTCCTCGAAGAGCGGGCCGCAGCGCTCCGGGTGGGCGAGCACGACGCCGTAGCCGCAACAGCGCAGCTCGTCGGCCGCGCGGTGGAGCCGGCCGACCGCGCCGTCGAGCGGCGCCTCGAGCAGGATCCAGCGCGCGCCGGGCGGCCCATGGGCGATCGTGCGCAGCTCGTCGGCGGACAGCCGCCCGACGCCGCGCGCGCCGAGCTCACCGCCCGCGTGGACCTCGATCGGGATCGCCGCCTCCGCCAGCGCGGCGCGCACCTCGCCGACGCGCTCCGGGATCTCCTCCACCACGACCGAGGCGACATGCGGGGTCGCCGTCGCGCAGACGATGCCGTCGGCGGCGGCCAGTCGCGCCAGCGCGAGCGTCGCGTCGAGGTTCCCCGGCCCGTCGTCGACGCCCGGGAGCAGGTGCACGTGCAAGTCGACGAATCCGGCCTGGTAGCCGGATGGGCGGGCGATCGTATCTTCAGGCGCTACCCCCACGTTCTCAACAGAAACGATGCCGCCGGCCAGATGTTGCGGTCGGTGCGACGATGTTCTGCGATGTCCCGGTTCCTGATCACGTGGGCCTTCAACGTACTCGCTCTGTGGGCGGCGACCGCGCTCGTCCACGGGGTGTACGCCACCAGGGACGAGGCGGTGACGCTGATCGTCGCCGGCCTCGTCTTCAGCATCGTCAACCGTCTCGTGAAACCGGTCGTCACGCTGCTGTCGATTCCGCTGATCGTCGTCACGCTCGGCGTCGCGCTGTTCTTCGTGAACCTGCTGATGCTGTTCCTGACCGCCTGGGTCGTCGGACCGTTCCAGATCGACGGGTTCTGGGCCGGCGTCGCGGCGACGCTGATCGTCTGGGCCGTCAACGCGCTGCTGGAAGCCGTCCGCGCGCGCCTCGAGCGCGACCGAGCAAGCTGAGGCCACAACGCACCGCGGCCGCGCTGGTGGCGCGGCCGCGGAGGTGAGTCATGTTGTGCCGGCTCGGCCGGAAGAACGAGCCCTCTGGGCGAGTTCTTCCGACCTAACCCAAGGCCGCAGGCCGCAGGGTTAGGCAGCTTCGCGCAGCGCCGCGAGCGAGCCCTCGCGGGAGAGCCGGCGCAGGGCCTGCTCCTCCAGCTCGCGCGCGCGGCTCGAGCTGACGCCGAGGCGCTTGCCGATCTGCGTGAGCGTCTGCGGCGGCTCGCCGGCGGTTCCGAAACGCAGGTGGATCACCGTGCGCTCGTTCTCCGGCAGGTCCTCGATCGCCCGCTTCACGGTCTCGTGACGGACGGTGTCGGCGACCTCCTCGTCGGGCTGTGGGCCCTCAGCGGTGATCAGCGCGCCGAGCGACGTGTCGCCCTCTTCGCCGACCGGCTGGTCGAGGCTGGTCGGCTCGCGGTCGGCTCTCTGCGCCTCGATCACCTGCTCGAGCGGGAGGTTGGCGGCCTCGGCGATCTCCTCATCGGTCGCGTCGCGGCCGAATCTGGCCGTCAGCTCGCGCTTGATGCGCGCGACCTTGCGGGCGCGCTGCCCGACGTGGACCGGGAGACGGATCGTCCGGCCGGTGTTCTCCAGCCCGCGCTGGATCGACTGGCGGATCCACAGCGTCGCGTACGTCGAGAAGCGGAATCCCTTGCGCCAGTCGAACTTCTCGACTGCGCGGATGAGTCCCAACGTCCCCTCCTGCACGAGGTCCCCCATGCCGAGGCCCTGCCCTTGGTAGTGGCGGGCGATCGACATGACGAGGCGCAGGTTGGAGTTGACCATCCGCTCCTTCGCGGCGAGGTCTCCACGCTCGATCCGCTTGGCGAGCTCGATCTCCTCGGCTGGCGTCAGCAGAGGCCACCGGCGCGCTTCGCGCATCAGCAGCTGCAGCGGGTCAAATGTCGTATCGACGGCGTCCGTAGCGGGCGTCGTGCTCTTGGGTCTAGTTCTCGTGGTGCTTCCTTTGTTCGCAATCCCTAGTGTCACAGTGGGTATTGTACGACGAAATCATTGCTTCGTCAACCACTCGCGCGCGCGAGGCGGTCGGGCGCGCGAGTAACCCTTCCGGCCATCGGGAAGTCCTGTGGGAGACGGTTTCCCCACAAAGGAGTACGCACCATGGCCGATGACGGATCCATCGATACTGCCAAGGGCAGAGTCAAGACCGCCGCCGGCGAGCTGACCGGCGACGAATCGCTCAAGAACGAGGGTCGTGTGGACAGAGCGAGCGGGTCGCTCAAGGACAAGATCGGCGACGCGGCCGACAAGGTCAAGGACGCGATGCACCGCGACAGGCACTGACCGCGGGGACGCCGCGTTTCACCGCGCGGCACAGGTCGGGGCGGGCGCCCGCGACCATGCCACAATCGAAGTCATGGCATCCACCGCTCGCCCCACCGAAATGCGCGAGCTGCCCACGTTCGCGCGCGACTCCGACGTCGTCGCCGCCGCGTGGGAGCTCGCCGTCGCGACCTATCGCACCGACGCGAACGGCAACGCGACGGCCGAGATCGAGCATCCGGCCACCACGGCCCGGCTCCTCCACGACGCCGGCTGCGACGAGACGACCGTGGCGACGGCGGTGCTCCACGACCTGATCGAGGACACCGGCGTCAGCCGCGACGTGATCGCCGAGCAGCTCGGGGACGAGGTCGCGCGGCGGGTCGATGCGCTGACCGAGGACGCCGCGATCGAGGCGTACGCCGATCGCAAGGCGGAGCTGCGCGAGCGTGGGATCGAGGCCGGGCGCGAGGTCGCCGTCGTGATGGCGGCCGACAAGCTCGCCCGCACCGGCCGCGCGACCGGCGGGCGCCTGCGTCCCGAGAAACTGCGCCATTACCAGTGCACGCTCGCGCAGCTGCGGGAGGCCTACCCCGACCTGCCGCTGCTGGACGCGCTCGCCGCGGCGATCGAGCGGCTGCGCCCGACGGTGCCGGAGCCGGTCGAGCCGGCCGCCGACCCCGCGCACTTCATCAACCGCGAGCTCTCGTGGCTCGACTTCAACGAGCGCGTTCTGCAGCTGGCGGAGGATCCCAACATCCCGCTGTTCGAGCGGCTCAAGTTCTGCGCCATCTACGGCAAGAACCTCGACGAGTTCTTCATGGTGCGCGTCGCCGGCGTGCACGACCAGGTCGACGCGGGGATCGAGGCGAAGGCCGCCGACGGGGTCGACCCCGACAAGCTGCTCGACCAGATCGGCCAGCGCGTGCGCGAGCTGGGGAGCCGCCACACGCGCTGCTTCGAGCACGACCTGCGCGCCGACCTGGCCGAGCACGGCGTGCGCGTGATCGACGACGACCGCCTGACCGACGACGAGCGCGAGATCCTGCGGGAGCGCTTCGAGCGCGAGGTCTTCCCCGCGCTGACCCCGCTCGCGGTCGGGCCCGCGCAGCCGTTCCCCTACATCTCGAACCTCTCGCTGAGCCTCGCCGTCCTGGTCCGCGACCCCGAGACGGACCAGACGCGCTTCGCGCGCGTGAAGGTGCCGAAGGAGGGGCTGCCGCGCTTCGTCTCGCTCGACGACAGCCGCACCTTCGTGCCGATGGAGACCGTCATCGCCGAGCACCTCGACCAGCTCTTCCGCGGCATGGAGATCGTCTCCCACGCCGTCTTCCGCGTCACCCGCGACGCCGACTTCACCGTCTCCGACGAGGCCGACGACCTGCTCGAGGCGGTCGAGGCGCAGCTGCGGCGGCGGCGCTTCGGCGAGGTCGTGCGGCTCGAGGTCAGCGCCGACGTCGACCCCGTCCTGCGGGCGCGGCTGATCTCCGAGCTGGCGATCGACGAACGCGACGTCTTCGAGATCGAGGGGCTGCTCGACCTCGGCGACCTCTGGCAGATCGTCAAGCTGCCCGGGTTCAAGGAGCTGCGCGACACGCCCTGGACGCCCGTCGTCCCGCCCGAGTTCGAGCGCGACGGCAGACCGACCGACCTGTTCGCGACGCTGCAGCAGCGCGACCTGCTCGTTCACCACCCGTACGACTCCTTCTCGACCGTGGAGCAGTTCGTCGAGCAGGCCGTCAGCGATCCCGACGTGCTCGCGATCAAGCAGACCGTGTACCGCACGAGCGACGACTCGCCGCTCGTGCCGGCCCTGATCCGCGCCGCCGAGCGCGGCAAGCAGGCCGTCTGCCTGGTGGAGCTGAAGGCGCGCTTCGACGAGCGCGCGAACATCACCTGGGCGCGCGCGCTGGAGCAGGCGGGCGTCCACGTGACGTTCGGCATGCCGGGTCTCAAGACGCACGCGAAGGCCGTCCTCGTCGTCCGTCGGGAGGGCGACGGCGTGCGCCACTACGCCCACATCGGCACCGGCAACTACCACGCCGGCACCGCCCACCTCTACACCGACTTCGGCCTCTTCACCGCCGACGAGGACATCACCGTCGAGATCGCCGAGCTGTTCAACCAGCTGACGGGCTACAGCAAGCCCGACGACTACCGCCACGTGCTGGTCGCGCCGCTGAACCTGCGCGACCGCATCATCGAGCAGGTCGAGCTCACGATCGCGGCGCACACGCCCGAGCGGCCCGCGCGCATCCGCATGAAGATGAACTCGCTCGTCGACGCCGACTGCATCAGAGCGCTCTACCGCGCCTCGCAGGCCGGCGTCGAGGTCGAGCTCAACGTGCGCGGCGCCTGCTGCCTGCGGCCGGGTGTGTCCGGCGTGTCAGAGAACATCCGCGTCGTGTCGATCGTCGGACGCTTCCTCGAGCACTCGCGCATCTACGCCTTCGAACGCGGAGACGAGCGGGCCGTCTTCATGGGCTCCGCCGACCTGATGCCGCGCAACCTCGACTCGCGCGTCGAGCTCGTCGTCCCGGTCGGAGCCGACGACGTGCGCGCGCAGCTGCTCGACACGCTCGATCGCTGCTTCGCGGACACCGAGAACGCCTGGGAGCTGCAGCCGGACGCGAGCTGGCGCCACCGGCGCGTCGAGCCGGGCGGCGAGCGTCGTGACGTGCAGGCCGAGCTGATGGCCGACCACCTGGCGCGCGCAGAGCACCTCGAAGTGGCGTGATGGTGATGCTCGCCCACGGGGCTCGCGTCATCGGCACGAGCTCGCCAGCGGCTCGTTCGTGCCTGCCGGGGTGCTTCCGGTGAGCATCGGGCAGCGCACGGCCGTCATCGACCTCGGCTCCAACAGCTTCCGCCTCGTCGTCTTCAGCAGCGGGGAGAACGGCTGCTGGCGGCGGACCGACGAGCTGCAGGAGATGGTGCGGCTCGGCGGCGACCTCGGAGCGGGCGGCGAGCTGTCGCCGCAGCGGATGGCGCACGCGCTCGAGACGCTGCGCGTCTTCGCCGCCTTCTGCGCGACGAGCGGCATCCGCGCCGACGACATCCAGCCCGTCGCCACGAGCGCGATCCGCGACGCCCCCAACGGCGAGGAGCTCGTGCGGCGCGCGCGGCGCGCGACGGGGCTGCCGATCCGGATCCTCTCGCAGACCGAGGAGGCGTGGTACTCCTACGTCGCCGCCGTCAACTCGACGTCGCTCCGCGACGGCGTCGTGCTCGACCTCGGCGGCGGCAGCCTCGAGCTCGTCGACGTCGCCGATCGCCAGGCCGGCGAGCTCGCCTCCTGGCCGCTCGGCGCCGTGCGCACGAGCGAGCGCTTCCTGCGCGGCCAGGGCCCTGCGAAGCGGGGCGAGATCGCGGCGCTGCGCAAGCACACGCGCCGCGAGCTGGCGAGCGCGCCATGGGTCGCCGGCGGGCACGAGCGACTGGTCGGGCTGGGCGGCTCGGTCCGCAACCTCGCCCAGGCGGCCGCCAGAGCCGCCGAGCTGCCGATCGACAGCGTCCAGGGCTTCGTGCTGGGGGCCGACGCGCTCGACGCGCTGGTCGAGAGCCTGGCCGCGCGCACGCCATGCGAGCGCGAGGGCGTCCCCGGCATCAAGCGCGGCCGCGGCGAGGTCATCCTCGGCGCCGCGATCGTGCTGCAGACGGTGCTGGAGCTGACCGGCGCGCCCGGGATCGAGGTGACCGAGGCGGGCCTGCGCGAGGGCGTCTTCCTCGCCTCCCAGCTGGCGCCGGCCGATCCCCCGCTGGTGCCCGACGTGCGCGCCGCGAGCGTCCGCAACCTCGCGATGCAGCACAACGTCGACCTCGTGCACGCCGAGCACATCGCCGAGCTCGCGCACCAGCTGCTCGGCGCGCTTCCCGACGCCGGCCTGCCCGAGCCGGGCGAGCCGGAGCTGGTCGAAGCCGCCGCGCTGCTGCACGACGTCGGGCTGGCGGTCGACTACGACGACCACCACAAGCACTCGAGCTACCTGATCATCGGCTCCGGACTGCCCGGCTATACGCCGCGCGAGGTCGCGCTGATCGCCCTGATGGCGCGCTACCACCGCAAGGGGACGCCGCAGCTGGGCCCGTTCGCCGCCCTCTGCCGGCCCGGCGACGAGGAGCTGCTGCTGCGCGGCGCCGCCCTCCTGCGGATCGCCGAGCAGCTCGAGCGCAACCGCGACCAGGTCGTGCGCAGCGCCCACCTGCGGCGCGCGAACGGTAGCGTCGTGCTCGAGCTCGACGCGACCGGCGACACGCAGGTCGCCCGCTGGGGCGCCGAGCGCCAGGGCGAGCTGTTCGCCCGCGCCTTCGGCTTCCCGCTGACGGTCGCCTGACGGCGGCGTCGCCCGGCGGCGCTCGTAGCCGGCGCGCGCTACACGGCGGCGCGCTGCCCGAGTGCACTGAGGCTGAGCGCGACGGCGCTGCCGAAGGCGGCGCCGGCGACGATGCTGGGCAGCATCGGCCAGTCCGGGCAGCGGGCGAGCACGGTCATCATCGCGCCGACGCTGACGACGCCGCCGACGGCCGCGCACTGCTGCTGACGTCGATCCTCCACGAGTTCCTCCTGCTCCATGGGTCGGGCCGGGCGGGTCTCCCGTCAGCCCGACTATGGAACGAAGTCCCTGCACCGGGAAGGGTTCTTCACCGAACCGTCACGCCATCCGCCGAGCGACGGTCACGCCGCCCGGGGAAGCGCTCAGGCGAGCGCTTCGACCTTCCCCAGCGACGGCTCGTCCGCCGTGCGCGACGCCTCGGCCAGCTCGGCCTGCCGCGCGCGGCCCGGGACGAGCAGGGCGCAGACGACGCCGGCCGCCAGCACCGCCGCGCCGACCCACAGGGCGTGCGTGACCCCGTCGGCGAAGGCCTGCGGCGAGGCGTAGGAGCCCGCGCCGGAGAAGACGGTCGCGAGGACCGAGACGCCCAGCACGCCGCCGACCTCGCGCATCGTGCTGGTCGCGCCCGACGCCTGCCCGGCCTCGTCCGCCCGCACGGAGGACAGCACGACGTTGGCCGAGGGCGCGAAGACGAGCGCCATCCCGGCGCCGGCCATCACGAACGGGACGAGCAGCTGGCCATACGGCGTCGTCGGCTCGGAGACGAGCGCGAGCCAGGCGAGCGCGCCGGACTGCAGCGCAAGCCCGAGCGCCATCAGCGGCCGCGAGCCGATCCGGTCGGAGAGGATCCCGGCGATCGGGGCGACGAGCATCGTCGTGCCGGTCCACGGCAGCGTCCGCAGGCCGGCCTCGAGCGGCGTGTAGTGCTGGGCCGTCTGGAAGAACTGGGCCAGCAGGAAGATCGCGCCGAAGACGCCGAAGTACATCGCGATCGAGACGCCGCTGGTGGCGCTGAAGGCGCGGCTGCGGAAGAAGCGCAGCGGCAGGATCGGCTCGGGCGTGTGCCGCTCCCAGGCGACGAACGCGGCCAGCAGCGCGATGCCGCCGAGCAGCGCGACGAGCACGGTCGCGCTCGTCCAGCCGAGGTCCTGCGCCTTCACGATCCCGAACGTGAGGCCGAGCAGGCCGGCGGCCGCGAGCGCGACGCCGGTCGCGTCGAAGCGGCGCCCGGCGCCGCGCGACTCGGTCAGGCGGGTCGCCGCCAACGGCACGAGGACGATCCCGACGGGGACGTTGAGCCAGAAGATCCAGTGCCACGAGATTCCCTGCACGACCGCGCCGCCGGCGAGCGGTCCGAGCGCGACGCCGAGGCCGCTGACGCCGGACCAGATGCCGAGCGCGAGCCCGCGTCTGCCGGCCGGGAAGGCCTCCGACAGGAGCGTCAGCGACAGCGGCATCACGGCCGCCGCGCCGGCGCCCTGGACGGCGCGCGCGACGATCAGCGCGCTCGTGCTCGGCGACAGGGCGGCAGCCGCGGAGGCGAGCGTGAAGAGCGCGAGGCCGGCGCTGAAGACACGGCGGCGCCCGAGCCGGTCGCCGAGCGCGGAGGCCGGCAGCAGCAGCACCGCGAACGCGAGCGTGTACGCGTTGACGGTCCACTCGAGCGAGGAGATCGAGGCGCCGAGGTCGACGCGGATCGACGGCAGCGCCGTCGTGACGACGAGGTTGTCGAGCGTGACCATGAAGAGCGCGAAGCTCGTCACGATCGACGTCCAGAAGCGACGTGAGCGCAGCATGGAGGGCGATCCTTCCTCGTTAGTGTGTGAGCGGTCACTCATTTCACAGGCCAAAAAAAGGACGCCGTTCTCAGACGTCGGGTCCGAAGCAGTCGGCGATGTCGCCGCCGAGCAGCGTCGCGACCCAGTCGGCGTCGATCGAGCGCGCGTCCATCGAGGCAAGCACCGTCAACAGCATCCCGGTCGCGAAGAAGTCGCGGATGCGGTCCTGGTCGGCGCCGGTCAGCTGCTTGACGAGGGTCACGAGGCCGGCATAGCCGCCGCGCACCGCGGCGACGACCGCCGGATCGCCGCCGGACGCGGCGGCGAACGAGTGCAGCGTCCCGCGCAGCACGGCGGGGTCGCGCAGCAGCGCCGTGTAGGCGAGGCCCATCTGCCCGAGCAGGTCCTCCTCCCCGCTCGCGCGGGCGTCCTGTGCGGCGCCGCGCATCGCGGCGGAGATGCGCTCATAGCAGCGCTCGATCGTCGCGACGTAGAGCTCGGCCTTGGTCGGGAAGAGACGGAACAGGTAGGCCTGCGAGATGCCGGCCGCGCGGGCGATCTCCGTCGTCGGCGTCCCGTGGTAGCCGTGCTCGGCGAAGACGACGACGGCCGCCTCGATCAGCGCCTCGCGCCGCTCGGCGGCGGTCGAGAGCTGACGGGCGGGGTTCGAGGTCGGCGGCGACATTAGGTGTGAGTATGCACTCACTCACATGGTTTGTCAATGGCGAAAGGGCGGGCGCACCGACTGGTGCGCCCGCCCGTAGCCAGCGCCCGCGGCGAGGCATGCCAGCCTCACCGCGAAAACGAGCGCTCTGCGCGAGATTTCGCCAGGCTAGGCGAGCGCTCTGCGCGAGACTAGCCCGCCGCCGTGAACTGCTGCAGCGTCACGATCGACGCGACGTTCGGGCCGGTCGTCGGGTCCGCGACCACGTTGAGGCGCACCGAGCCGCGGGCCTTCAGCAGCGACAGGCCGAGCGTGTTCAGGCTGAAGTGCACGAAGCCGCCGCTGTTCGGCTGGATCGTGAAGCCCCCGCGCGTGCCGAGCGTCTTGCCGCTGCGCGACAGCGTCACGCTCGTGCCGGTGCACGGAACCGAGCCGAAGCAGCCGAGGAAGACGGCGCCGACGCCGTGCTGGTCGGCGAACGCGTCCTGCCCGAAGAACGACAGGCTCGTCTGACCGAACGTGAAGGTCGCGTCGTTGCCGGTGTTGACGGCGCTGCCGGGACCGGCCGCGACGAGCCGGTAGTGGTAGGTCGTGCCCTGCGTCAGGCCGCTGACGCTGGCCGAGACGGCGACGCTGCCCGCGCCCGAGCCGGCGCTGTGCGGCGGCGTCTGGGAGCCGTAGTTGGCGGTCGGGCCGTACTCGAAGTAGTACGACGAGGCGACGCCGTTCGGGTTGACCGAGCCGTTCAGCGTGGCCGCGTTGGCCGTCGTCGAAGCGCTCCCGGTCGTCGCCGAGGGCGCAGCCGACGGGGGCGGCGGCGGGCCGGTGGTCGTGAGCGTCTGGTCCGCGCCCACCTGCGTGCCGCTCGCGTTCGTCGCGATCACGCGGTAGTGGTACGTCGAGCCGGTCGAGAGGCCGGTCAGGTTGGCGTTCACGGCCGAGTTCGCCGTGCCCGCGCCGGCGGACTGGTTGGCCGTGTTCTGGCCGTAGTTGGTCGTCACCCCGTACTGGAAGCTGTAGCTGGTCGCCGCCCCTTGCGGGTTGACGGTTCCGGCGATGGTCGCCGTGGTGTTGGTGACGCTGGACGCCGCTCCGGTCGCCACGGTGGGCGCTCCGGCTGCCAGTGCCGAGCCCGAGACGAGCATGAGAGCGCTCGCCAGGACGGCAAGGGTTGCGACGCCACGTGCAGCGAATCGCTGCATGAAGGACCTCCGAGAGTGGTCGTTGGCGTGTGAGGGTTCCAACCGCGGAGTTGGCCGCGAGTTGCGGAGCTCCTGCGGACGCATGCCGGTGGGCGTGATCGTGCACGTCGCCTCCGACCGCGCCACCGACGGCGCCGCGGCGCGCGGCAGCTTCGCCTGCTATGCGCCGCAAAGCTCCGCCAGCACGAGCACGCCCCTGCCCTCGCGACACCGGCGCGCCGCTAGCTCGCGCCGCCCGCGGCCGGCGGCTGGCCGCCGCCCGCTCCGGCGCCGCCCTGGCCGCCGGGTCGGCCCTGCGGCAGCAGCGACTGGCAGGCCTTGCTGGCCTTGATCCACTTCGGATCTCTCTGGTTCACCTTGCTCGGGTCGAACACCGGACCCTTGCCGGACGTGTTCGGCGCCGGCAGGTCGTAGCCGTCTCCTCTGACGCACGCGACGAACTTCGCGATCGCGGTGCGATAGGCGGCGCTGTTGCCGCCCTTGAAGCGGCCGCCGCCGAAGCTGGCGCCGCATCTTCTCAGGGCCGCCTGCAGCTTCGTGCGCTGCGCGGCCGACATCCCGCTGCCGCCGAAGAGGCCGCCGCCGGGCGCCCGCCTCGCGTTCGTCCCGGTCCCGGTGCCCGCCGGCGGGGCGGGGTTCGTGCCGGTGCGAGCGGCCGGCGGCCCGCCGTCGGCGCGGCCCGGCCGGGAGGGCAGCGTCACGCCCTGCTGCTGGAGGCAGGCGGCGAGCTTCGTGTTGGTGCGGCCGCCGGCGCCGGTCGTCGTCGTGCCGTTCGTACCGGTCGTGCTCGACGCCGCCGCGCCGGAGCCGCCGGAGGACGACGAGCCGCAGGCCGCGACGACGAGCGCGACGACCAGGGCGGCCAGCGCGACGGCGATCAGGCGTGCGCGGCGATCGGTCGGAAGGTTCATGTGATCCTCGTTCTGTTGCATGTCGTTGGAGGGCGGGGCGGCTCAGCCGCCGCGACGCGAGCCGCCGCCGGCAGCGCCGCGAGCCGCGCCGGCCGCGCCGGCGCCGGCGCCGCCGAAGAGCTGGCTGAGGGCGCCGGCACCGCCGCTCGATCTGCCGCTCGCCGCCGGACTGGCGCTGATCGAGGTCGCCGTGATCGCGCCGTTCTTCTTCGTTCCCTGGATCACGACGGTCTCGCCGGGGTTGATCGCACTGATCTTGCTGTCGATCGTGCGACGGACGGTCGCGCTCTGGGCCGCCTTGACCTTCAGCGTGTTGCCGCTCGGGTCGGCGACGTAGAGCGTCTTGCCGTCGACCGAGGAGACCGTGCCGATGGTGGCGTTCGCCCCGCCGAGGCCGCCGGCCTGGCCGCCGCGGCCGCCGGCTGCGCCGCTCGCGGGCTTCCTGCCGGCGCCCGCCGGGCCACTGCCGGCGCTCAGACCGCCACCGCCGCCGCCACCACCACCACCGCTGCTGCTTCCAGCGGCCTGCTTCTGGACCAGCACGCCGCCGACGAAGCCGGCGGCGACGAGCAGCAGCGCGAGCAGGCCGCCGGTGACGCGCGTGAGGCCGGCGCGCCGCCTGCGCTGCGGCAGCTCGTCCGGCGCGTCCTCGTCGGGCCAGTCGTCGTAGCGCTCGTCCTCGAGCATCGTGTCGGTCGGCTGGTCGTCGCTCATCGGGAACTCCTCACTCGAAGCGGAGCGCTTCGATCGGTCGCAGGCGAGCGGCGCGACTCGCCGGGTAGGTGCCGAAGAACAGGCCGGTAGCGAGCGCCGCGCCGAAGGCCAGGAAGATCGAGTAGGTCGCGATCAGCGGCTGGACGCCGGCGATCTTGAACTGGCTGCCGACGATCCCGAGCACGACACCGAAGACGCCGCCGAGCATCGAGACGAGCACCGCCTCGAACAGGAACTGCGCCAGCACGTCGCTGCGCCGTGCGCCGATCGCCTTGCGGATCCCGATCTCCCGCGTCCGCTCGGTGACGGACACGAGCATGATGTTCATCACGCCGATCCCGCCGACCAGCAGCGAGATCGCCGCGACCTCGGCCAGCAGCGTCGTGAAGACGCTGCTCGTCGACGCCGAGGCGGCGAGCAGCGAGCCCTGGTTGATGACCTGGAAGTCGGAGGCGCCGCCGTTCGCGAGCTTGTGGCGCTGGTTCAGGATCGCCGTCACCTCGGCGGAGGCGTCGTCGAGCTTCGCGCGCGAGGTCGCCTGCACGGTGATCGAGTTGACGTCGCCGTAGCCCGACAGCGTGTCCTGCACGGCGGTGATCGGCGCGAGCGCGACGTCGTCCTGGTTGGTCGTGCCGTTCGAGCCTCTCGACGCGAGGATCCCGACGACCTGGAAGTTGACGCCGCCGACCTGCACCGTCTGCCCGACGCTCGCGCCGAGGTTCTGCACGACGGTCGAGCCGAGCACGATCACCCGCTCGCGTCTCGTCACCTCCGCGGCGGTGAAGAAGGAGCCGTCGGCGAGCTTGTAGTCCTGCGCGCTCTGATAGGCGGTCGTCGTCCCGACGAGCGACGACGGCTGATAGCTCGTGTTGCCGTTCACGATCGTCGCGGTCGCCGAGACGGTCGGGGCCGCGCCCTTGATGTCCGGCCCCAGCACGTTGTGCTCGAGCGCGTGGGCGTCGGCGATCGTCAGCGGCTTGGTCTCCGGCGGCGCCGCGCTCGTGCTGTTCGGGCTCGTCCCGCTGATGACCAGCAGGACGTTCGAGCCGAGGCTCTCGATCGCGGTCGAGACCGACTTCGAGGAGCCGTTGCCGACCGCGATCAGGACGATCACCGAGGCGACGCCGATCATCAGGCCGAGGATCGTCAGACCGGAGCGCAGCTTGTTCGCGAGGATCCCGCCGACCGCGATCCGCAACGTCTCGAGCCCGATCATGCCCGCACGTCTCGTACGGCGGCGACGCGTCGGTCCTCGACGACGCGGCCGTCCGTCAGTCGGATCACGCGCTTGGCGCGCTCGGCCACGTCGGGCTCGTGCGTGATCATCACGATCGTGCGCCCCTCCGCGTTGAGGTCGGAGAAGATCCGCAGCACGTCGTCGGTCGAGCGCGAGTCGAGGTTGCCGGTCGGCTCGTCGGCGAGGATCAACGGTGGATTCGTCACGATCGCCCGCGCCACCGCGACACGCTGCTGCTGGCCGCCGGACAGCTCGGAAGGCAGGTGCTCGATGCGGTTGCCCATGCCGACCGACTCGAGCGCGGCGACCGCGCGCTTGCGCCGCTGGACACGCCCCATCCCGGCATAGGCGAGCGGCAGCTCGACGTTCGCGATCGTGCGCGTCCGCGGAACGAGGTTGAAGCTCTGGAAGATGAAACCGATCTTGCGGTTGCGGATGTCGGCGAGGTCGTCGTCGCCGTAGGAGCTGACGTCGATCCCGTCGAGCAGGTAGCGGCCGCTGGTCGGCACGTCGAGGCAGCCGAGGATGTTCATCAGCGTGCTCTTGCCGCTGCCCGAGCTGCCCATCACCGCGACGAAGTCGCCCCGCTGCACCTGCAACGTGACACCGCGCAGCGCCCGGACCGTGACGTCGCCCATCCGATAGGTCTTCGTCACCCCCTCGACCGACAGCACCGGACGCCGTGGGCCGCTTCGCGGTGCTCCGGCGCCGCGCGGCGGCCCGGCGACGGGCGCGGCATCGGCGGCGACGAGAGCCGCACGCGGATGGAGGTTGCGCCGGGGCACCGGCGCACCGCGCGTCGACCCTCGCCACCGGCTCATGGGCCGCCCTTCGCGGCTGCGCGGGGGAAGCCGCCGCCGAACCCGCCGCCACCACCACCGAAGGCGCGGGCACCACCGCCGAGGCCGCCGCCGGCCGCGCCGCCGAACCCGCCGGCGGCGCCGGATCTCGAGCCGGAGTTGGTCGAACTGGCGGTCGGCGCGATCGTCACGACCACCTGGTCGCCGGCCTTCACGCCGCTCAGCAGTTGCGTGGTGCTGTCGCCGACGACGCCGGTCGTGACCGGCGTGCTCACGTGCTTGCCGTTCTTCAGCAGCGTGACGGTGCTGCCGCTGACCGCCGCGCTCGTCACGTTGACGGCGTTGCCGACCTGCTTGACGACCACTCTCGCGGTCGCCGTCATCCCCGCCTTGAGGCCGCTCGCGAGCTGGTCGAGGCGGAACGTGACGTCGTAGGAGACGACGCTGTTGCTCGTCGTCGAGAGCGTCGCGATCGCCACGACGTGCGCGGCGAGCTGCTTGTCCGACAGCGCGCTGACCGTCACCGTCGCCGACTGCCCGACCCGCAGCTGGCCGATGTCGGACTCGCTGAACGGCACGACGAGGTCCATCGCACGGAGGTTCACGAGCGAGATGAAGCCCGCGCTCGAGGACGCGCTGCCGGAGGACGACCCGCTGCCGGCGCCGCCCGCGCCGCCGCCGGAGGAGGACGAGGACGAGCTCGCGGCGGTCGCGCTCGACGTGGTCGAGCCGCCGCCGCTGACGGTCTCGCCGACGGTCGCGCCGACGGAGGCGATCGTGCCGTCCATCGGCGCGCGCAGGACCGTCGCGTCGACGGTCGCCTGCGCGTCGGTCACGGCCTGCTCGAGCTGCGTCAACTCGGCGGCGCTCGGGGTCGTCGTGGTCGAGCCGCCGCTCGACCCGCTCGACCCGCCCGAGCTGCTCTTGCCGCTCGTGCTCGTGCCGCCGGGCGCGGTCGTGCTGCCGCTCGACCCCCGCGCGCCGGAGGAGCCCGTCGTGGTCGTCGGGCCGGTCGCGCCGCTCGACCCGGTCCCATTCGACCTCGTGCCGCCCGACCCGGTCCCGCTCGACCCGCCGGCGCTCGACGGCGTCGTGGTCGTCGTCGTGCTCGTGTGCTGCGGCGTCGTCGTCACCTGCGTCGTCGTCTTCGGCGTCGTCTCGGCCGTGCCCGGCGTCGTGGTGACCTGCGTCGTGGTCTGCTGCGGGATCGTGGTGCCGGTCGTCTTCGTCGTCGCCGGGGTCGTCGTCGTCTTCGGCGCCGCGGTTCGCTTCGGTCTCGCGGCGACGGCGGCCGTGGTCGCGACGCTCGTGTTCGACGGGATCGTCGTCGCCGCCGTGTCGCTGCCCGGCGCCGTCGTGCCGGAGGCCAGCGCGGCGGTCGACGCGGTCGACGCGCTCGCGCCGGAGGACGACGAGGAGCTGCCGGAGGACGATCCGCCCGAGGAGCCCGAGGACCCCGACGATGACGCCGTCGCCTGGCCGTTCTGCGCGGCCGTCAGGTTGTCCTGCGCCTGCGTCAGCGCGGCGTTCGCGGCGGTCGCGTCGATCTTCGCCAGCAGCTCGCCCTTGACGACGTGCTCGCCGGTCTTCGCGTAGACGTGCGTCAGCTTCCCGCTGTTCTCGAAGTCGACGCTCATCTGCTTCGCCGGCGAGACCGTGCCGCTGCCCGAGACCGTCGACTGCACGACGCCGCGGGCGACGGTCACCGTGCGCTCGATCACTCCGCTCGTCGAGGCGCTCGAGGGGCCGACGAGCAGGATCGCGGCGATGACCGCCCCGACGCACCCCGCGCCCAACGCGTACGTGGTCCATGACCTGCTGGCGGGCGTTCGCTGCTGCATCGTGGGGCGCGGCCTCCTGGGAGCCTGTCTCGACGGCGCGGGGCGGGCAGACGCCCACCCCGCGGGCCTCATGATGGGACGGCAACCCAAGAACGGGCTAAGAACCCGTTCCCGGCGAGCGAGCGGGCGGCTCAGGCGGCGGGCGCTCGCGGCACGCTCAACGCGAACACGTGCTGCGGCCCGTAGATGCCGCCGTGGAAGAGCTCGCCGGTGTCGACGAAGCCGCTGCGCAGGTAGGTCCGGATCGCCGGTCCGTTGTCGACGTTGACCGTCAGCACGACGCGGCGGATCGCCGGGTCGAGCGCGCGGATGTAGCGCGGCAGCTCGAGCAGCGCGCGCGGCGCGATGCCCCGCCCCTGCCGCGTCGCGTCGACGAAGAAGGCGCGCAGCAGCATCTCCTGGCGGCCGCGTATGAGGCGCCCGGCGCCGGGACCGCCCTGCAGGGCGAAGAAGCCGACGGGGTTCCCGTCCTCGACGATCGCGACCGGGTACTGCGCCGGGTCGCGCTCGGCCGGCGGGAGCGTGTCGCTCGGCACTCCCGAGTATCTGCGCTGGCGCGGGTGCGGTCCGAGCGCCAGCACGCGCGCGCGCAGCCGCAGGTCGACGGGGACGAGCGCGATCTGCCCGTGGCGCACGTCGCCGTGGCCGTCGCCCGCCGCGGGGCCATCGCCGTGGACCACGTCGACGGTCACGGCATCCTCGCTCGTGGCCCGTCTCGCAACCATCGGCCGGAAACGGCGATCACGAGACGAACCACTACGCCGCGGCCGCCGGGGAGGAGCGCGCGATGCCGGCCGCCGCCAGCCGGGCGACGCGGGCGCGGTGCACGCGCGCCGGCGCGAGCTGGGCGGCGTCGACGTGGGCGCGCTTGTAGAGCCAGTGCACGTCGGCCTCCCAGGTGAAGCCGATCCCGCCGTGGAGCTGGATCGCGGCGGCGGTCGCGTGCAGGCCGGCGTCGCTCGCCGCCGTCTTCGCGAGCGAGGCGCCGCGCGGCAGCGCCTCCGGGTCGGCGTCGGCGGCCCATGCGGCGAAGTAGGTCGCCGAGCGCGCCCCCTCGGTCTCCATCAGCATCTGCGCGCAGTGGTGCGCGACCGCCTGGAAGGCGCCGACCGGCGTCCCGAACTGCCTGCGCTCCTTGACGTAGGCGACCGTCATGTCGAGCGCGCGCTGCGCCAGGCCGGTCAGCTCCGCGGCGAGCGCGATCTCGGCACGGTCGAGCCCCGGCGCGAGCGTCCCGACCAGCGGCTCCCCGAGCTCGGGGCTGGCCGCGCGAACGCGCGCGAAGCAGCGCGTCGGATCGACCGTCTCGCGCGGCTCGATCTCGAGCTCGGCGGTCGCGTGGATCGTCGCGGTCGCGTCCGTGAGACCGTCCTCGATCAGCACGACGTGCGCGGCGCTGTCGGCGTCGCCGACCAGCTCCGCGACGCCGTCGCGCGCGAAGGCGAGCGTGGCGGTCGCGCTGCCGTCCGCGATCCCCGGCAGCAGCCGCGCACGCTGCTCGTCCGATCCGGACGCCTCGATCAGCAGCCCGGCCGCGGCGTTCGAGAGGAACCTCGACGGCGTCACCGCATAGCCCAGCTCCTCCAGCAGGATCGCCAGCTCGAGCACCCCGAGGCCCTGCCCGCCGTACTGCTCGTCGATCGCGATGCCCGACCAGCCGAGCCCCACCAGCTCGTGCCACAGCGCGTCGTCGTAGCCGCCGCCCTCGGCCGCCGCGCGGACGCGCCCCATGCTCGAACGCGCGGTCAGCAGCTCGCGCGCGGTCCGCTTGATCTCGCGCTGGTCGTCGGTGAAGTCGAAGTTCACGGAGCTCCCGGCGGCTGGGGATGGGTGGGCGGGATCGTCATCGGCTGCGCGGCAGGCCGAGGACGCGCTCGGCGACGATGTTCTTGAGGATCTCGGTCGTGCCGCCCTCGATCGTGTTGCCGCGTGCCCGCAGCAGCTCGAACGCCCACGGCGAGTCGGTCGCCAGCGCCTCCGGCCCCAGCAGCTCGACGGCCAGCTCGGTCGCGCGCTGGTTCGTCTCCGACCACATCCACTTCGTCAACGACCCCTCCGGCCCGGGCTGGCCGTACTTCATCTGCGCCGTCAGCCCGCGGTAGGCGGTCAGCCGCAGGATCTCGGCGCGCACGTGCAGGTCGCCGAGCCGCTCGGCGACCGACTCGTCGTCGAGCAGGCCGCGCTGGTCGGCCTGCTCGGTCAGCTCGTCGAGCAGCACCTTGAGCGCGACCTGCAGCCCGAAGGCGAGCCCCGCACGCTCGTTCATCAACGTCGTCAGCGCGACCGCCCAGCCGTTGCCGACGCCGCCGACGACGTTCTCGTCGGGAATCCAGACGTCCTCCAGGAACAGCTCGTTGAACTCGGCCGCGCCGGTGATCTGCCGCAGCGGCCGGACCAGCACGCCGTCCTGCTCCATGTCCATCAGGAAGTAGGTGAGACCCTTGTGCTTCGGCGCCTCGGCGTCGCTGCGGGCGACGAGCATGCACCACTTCGCGCGCTGGGCGAAGCTGGTCCAGACCTTCTGCCCGGTCACCCGCCAGCCGCCGTCGACCTTCGCCGCGCGTGTCTTGAGCGCCGCAAGGTCGGAGCCGGCGCCGGGCTCCGAGAAGCCCTGGCACCAGATCTCCTCGGCCGTCACGATCGGCGGCAGGTAGCGGTCTCTCTGCTCCTGCGTGCCGTGGACCATCAGCGTCGGGCCGCCGAGCACGAGGCCGAGCACGTTCGCCGGGTAGGGCGCGCGGGCGCGCGCCAGCTCCTCGTTGAAGATCGCCGACTCGACCAGCGTCGCGCCGCGGCCGCCGTACTCGCGCGGCCAGTAGACCGCCGCCCAGCCGGCCGCCGCCAGCTCGCGCTGCCACTCGATCCGGTGCTCGAGCCCCGCCGCCTCGCCCGCCGGCTCCGGGCCGGGGTGGTGCGCGGCGAGCCAGCCGCGCAGCTCGTCGCGGAACGCCAGCTCGCTGTCGGAGAAGGTCAGGTCCATTCTCGGCCTCCGCGTCGGTGCACGAACCTCCGGCTACCCGTGCTATCGCCCGGTGAACCGCGCGGCGCGGCGGTCGAGGAACGAGCGCAGCCCCTCGGCGCCGTCCTCGCTGCGCATCAGCGGCACGACGTCGGGCTGCAGGGACGCGGCGGCAGCCGCCTCGCCCTCCTGGACCGCGCGCTGCGCCGAGCGCAGCGTCGCCTGCACGCCGAGCGGCGCGGAGCGCTCGGCGATCCGCTCGGCCAGCTCGATCGCGCGCTCGACCTGGGTGCCCGGCTCGACGACCTCCTGCACGAGCCCGATCCGCAGCGCCTCGGGCGCGTCGAACTCGTCGCCCGTCAGCAGCCAGCGCATCGCGTTGCCCCAGCCGGCCTCGCGCGGGAAGCGGATCGTCGCGCCGCCGAAGGGATAGATCCCGCGCTGGACCTCGAGCTGCGTGAAGCGCGTGTCGGAGCTGGCGATGCGGATGTCGGCAGCCAGCAGCAGCTCGATCCCGAGCGTGATGCACCAGCCGTGCGCGGCCGCGACGATCGGCGTCGTGTACGGCACGCCGTCGAGGCGCCACGGCTGCAGGCCGCCGTCGGGAACCGCGAGCGTGCCGTCGGACTGGATCGCGGGCGCGATGTCGGCGAGGTCGAGCCCGCCGGTGAAGTGGTCGCCGTGGGCGAAGAGGACGCCGCAGCGCAGCTCCGGAACGCGCTCCAGCTCGCCGTAGGCGAGCGCCAGCTCGTTCAGCATCGCGAGCGTGAAGGCGTTGCGCTTCTGAGGGCGGTCGAGGCCGATCAGCAGCACGTGACCGCGTCGCTCCGTCGTGATCGTGCTTGCGCTCGCGCTTGCGTCGCCGCCGTCGCTCATGGCCGGATCCGCCCTCCGTCGATCGCCGATGTGAGCCAGTCCCAGCGTCGCCGCTCGGGCGCCGCGCCGGGAGTCTATGACGGCCATCATAGTGCTAGCGTTGGGTGGATGAGCCAGTCGACCGACTCCCGCGCCCGCAGCTTCGACGACGCCAGCGCCGTGGAGCCGCTCGGCGACGGACGCTTCCTCGCCGACATCGACGCCGGCTGGTCCGCGCCGACCGCCGCCAACGGCGGCTACCTGGCCGCGATCGTCGTGCGCGCGATCGAGCTGCACGCCGATCCCTTGGGACTGCGGCGGCTGCGCTCGCTGACGCTCCACTACCTGCGCCCCGCCGGCGCCGGACCGCTCGAGCTGCAGGTCGAGCTGGTACGCGAGGGGCGGCGCATCTCGAACGTGCGCGTGCGTGCGACGCAGGACGGCCGCGAGGTGCTCTCGGCGCTCGCCGCGCTGGCGGTCCCCGACCTGCCGGCCGCCGGGACGTGGCTGCTGCCCCCGCCGGTGGTCGCCGCCGCCCCGCCGCGCAGGGCGCCGCGCATCACGGCCGACCGCTGGCGCCGCGACGACGACGCGCACTGGCTCGCGCTGTTCGACGGCGCACCCGCGATCTCCCACCGCGTGCAGCTCGCGCCGCGCTTCGGCGGGGTCCCCTTCAGCGGTCGCGAGCTGCCGCCGGGCGAGGGGCCCGAGGCCGGCGGTTGGATCACGCTGCCCGAGCCGCACCCGGTCGACGCCGCCTACGTCGCCCTCTGCACCGACGTCTGGTGGCCGCCCGGCTTCGAGCCGCTCGACCGGCCCGCCGTCGCGCCGACGATCGACCTCACGATCCACTTTCGCGCCGACATCCCGCCCGCCGGCCTGCCCGACCAGCCGGTCCTCGGCTGGTTTCGCAGCACGACCGCGCGCGACGGTCTGGTGGAGGAGGACGGCCTGCTGTTCCTCGGCGACGGCACGCTGCTGGCGCACTCGCGCCAGCTGGCGATCTTCATGCCGGTCGACTGACGCGCGCTACCCGGCCCGCGTGCGCGCCGCGACCGGCGTCAGCTGGGGCCGCTTCGCCACGACGCCGTCGCCCGAGGAGCGGCCGCGCAGGCGTCGCCCGATCCACGGCACGAGGTGCCGGCGCGACCATGCCAGCTCGGCGGCGACCAGCTCGTGGCGGCGGCGCGGCAGCGCCGGCGGCAGCGGCTGCGCCCACGCGAGGTCGGCGCCCGGGAGGTTCAGCGCCGACGCCATCGCGGCGGCGATGCGCGCGTGGCCGGCGCTGTTCGCGTGCAGCCGATCCTCGCTCCAGAGGCGCGGGTCGGAGGCGACGGGGGCGCGGCCGAGGTCGACGAGCAGCGCGCCGCTGCGCTTGCAGGCGGCTCGCAGCTCGGCGTTCAGCGCGAGCACGCGCGGCCCCAGCGGGCGCGCGATCGGCATGATCGGGCCGGGCTCGGGCAGCGTGCAGGTCAGCACCGTCGCGCCGATCCGGACGAGCGCCGCCTGCATCGCCTCGACGTGGCCGGCGACGAGCGCGGCGTCGAAGCCGGGGCGCAGCACGTCGTTGATCCCGACGACGACGGACGCGAGGTCGGGATCGAGCTCCAGCGCGGAGGCGAGCTGCCCGTCGCGGACCTGAGCGGAGAGCCGCCCGCGGACGGCCAGGTTCGCGTAGCCGAGCGAGGGGTTGATCGTCGCGAGCCGCTCCGCCAGCCGGTCCGCCCAGCCGCGGTAGCCGCCGCTGCCGTCGGCGTCGTCGAGTCCCTCGGTCATGCTGTCGCCGAGGGCGACGAAGCGACTGAACATGGGTGGCAATCTATCGTCGCCCGGCGGTCGCTGCTCGCGCCCCGCAACGGCCCCAAATCGGCGTTTCGCCGCGGACGCGGTGGGCAGCCCGGATCCATGCGCAACTTCTGGATCATCGGCCTCTTCCTCTTCGCCGTCCTGCTGCTCGGACTGGGCGTCGCCGACGTCGCGCCCGTGCTCGCGTTCGTCTCGATCGCGTTCTTCATCGCCGCCGGCGGCTTGACGATCATCGCCGCGATCAGATGGTTCGAGCGCGAGGAGCACGAGCACGTGGTCGAAGGCGTCCTGCCGCCGAGACCCGGCCTGCCGAGCGACCGCGACGCCGCCTACGACCCGACGCGCCTCGCGACGAGGATCGGCTCGCGGACCGGCAACCCGCCGAGAGACGAGTGAGCGACACCGCGGTCCGCCCCGCGCGTCGCGCACCCGCAACGCGGGTACCGCTCCCCGCATGGCGCGCTCGATCTGGAACGGCTGCCTCGGCGTCGGGGAGCTGAGGGTCCCGGTCAAGCTCTACGGCGCGGTCGAGTCGAAGACCGTGCACTTCCACGAGGTCCATGCGCGCGACGGCGCGCGCATCGAGCACCGCCGGATCGACCCGGAGACGGGCGAGACGGTCGACTACGCGCACATCGTCAGAGGCTTCCAGACCTCCGACGGCAGCTGGGTCGTGCTGAGCGACGACGAGCTGAAGGCTGCCGACGGCCCCCAGGCGAAGCTCGCCACGATCGAGGAGTTCGTGCCGGCCGAGCAGATCGACCCGGTCCGCTACGACCATCCCTACTACCTCGGCCCCCGCAACGACGGCGACGACGGCTACCGGCTGCTGCACGACGCGCTCGCGAGGAGCGGTCGCGTCGGCATCGGTCGGATCGTGCTGCGCACGCGGGAGCGGCTGGTCGCGCTGCGGGCGCTCGGCGACGGCGTCCTCGGCCTCGTGACGATGCACTTCGACGACGAGCTCGTCGACCCGGCGTCGTTCGAGGTGCCGCGGCCGAAGAAGGCGCCGGCGAAGCGCGAGCGCGAGATGGCGCGCGCGCTCGTCGACACGCTCGCCCAGCCGTTCGACGCGACCGCCTTCGAAGACGAATACCGCGCCGCGGTCCTCGCGCTGATCGAGCGCAAGGCGGCGGGCCGGGCGATCGAGGCGCCGGAGGAAGAGCCGGCCGAGGCCCCCGACGACCTCGAGGCCGCGCTGCAGGCGATGCTCGAGGACGCCAGGAAGCGCAGAGCGAAGCCGTCGAGCCGCCGGCGGCGGCCGCGGGCGAAGGCGGCGAGCCGCTGATGCCGCGCGCGCTCTGGAGCGGATCGCTCTCGTTCGGCCTGGTCAACGTGCCGGTCGAGCTGCACAGCGCCGTCCGCGACCGCCAGCTCCACTTCCACCAGCTCCACGACAGAACGCTCGCGCCGATCGAGGTCCACCGCTTCTGCACGAAGGAGGACGTCGAGGTCGAGCTCGAGGAGATCGCGCACGGCTACGAGCTCGAGGACGGCCGCCAGGTCGTGCTGAGCGACGACGAGCTGGCCGCGGCGGCGCCGCGCAGGACGAAGACGATCGACATCGAGCAGTTCGCCGAGCTGGCCGAGGTCGATCCGATCCTCTTCGACCATCCCTACGTCCTCCTGCCGACCGGCGAGAGCGACGGTCCGCTGCGCGCCTACCGCCTGCTGCACGAGGTGATGGGCGACAGCGGGAAGGTCGCGATCGGCCGCTTCGTCCTGCGCTCGAAGGAGTACCTGACGGCGATCCGCGCCGACGGCCCGGTGCTGTCGCTCTCGACGATGCGCTTCCACGACGAGGTGCGGCCCGGCACGATCGCGGGCGCGCCGACGGGCAGAGCGCACAAGCCGGCGAGACGGGAGCTCGACGGCGCCGTCCGGCTGATCGACTCGATGGCACGGGAGTTCGATCCCGGCCGCTACAAGGACCGCCACCGCGAGCGCCTGCGCAAGCTCATCAGACGCAAGGCCGACGGCGAGCGGATCGAGCGCCCCAAGCGCCAGCGCTCGCCGGCCGCGACCCCGGACCTGATGGCCGCCCTCGAGGCCAGCATCGCCGACGTCAAGAGCCCCGCCTGAGGCGCCGCTCGGCGCGCCCGCACCAGCCCGGTCTCGGCTCAGCCGGCGGCGCCGTCCTCCGGGGCCTCGTCCTGCTCGCGGTCGAGCACCGGCGCGACGTCGGTCATGACTCTGCGCGCGGGAACCTGCGCGGCGGTCGCGTCGAGCCGGGCGCGGACCGCCGCGGCGACCTTGCCGACGACGACGCGCTGAGGCGGGGACATCTCCGGCCAGCGCGTGCGCAGCTCCGCGAGCCCGTCCGCGGCGCGGTCGAGCGCGTCGCGCGCCGCCTCGTGCGCGCCCTCTTCGAGCGATCCCTCTGCGCTCGAGACCTCGACGCCCGCGTCGGCGGCGATCTTCAGCAGTTCGTCCATGCGCTCAGCCTAGGCGACGGCGCGGCGCAGAGGACCCGCGGATCGTGCCGTCTCCGCGGAGGAGCGGCGCAGCGATCGCGGCACGCCGCCGGGACGTGGTCCTGACACGAAGAGAAGACGGTGGGGGTTCGGCGATCCTTCGCCCCGGCCCCCACCGCCTTCGTCTGGTCCCGGCGATCGTCCCCGCGCCGGCGCGCCTCAGCCGTTTCGGTGTCCCTACCGCCCGGCCGTCGGGCGTACGCGCAGTCTTGCCCACGATCGCTGGGATCGCGTCGTGGCACCCCCCACGAACTTTGGCGTCGCGGGCTCCTGGGTCCCCGCTCAGGAGCGGTCGGCGGCGCGTTCGAGCGCCTGCGCCAGCTCGGCGCGCGAGCCGATCCCGAGCTTCGCGTACGTGTGCGTGAGGTGGGTCTCGACCGTCCGCAGCGTCACGAACAGGCGCTGGGCGATCTGGCGGTTGGTCGACCCCTCGGCCGCCAGCTGGGCGACCCGCCGCTCGCTCGACGTGAGCCCCTCGACGCCCGTCGTGCGCGTGCGGCGCGGGCGCCCGCCGGCGACGTGCAGCTCCTCGGCCGCGCGCCGCCGCAGCCGCAGCGCGCCGCAGCGGTCCGCGAGGTCGAGCGCGCGGCGGAGGAGGTCGCGGGCCTCCGTGCGCTGTCCCTGACGGCGGCGCTCGGCACCCAGCTCGACGAGCGAGAGGGCCAGCTCGAAGTCGGCTCCCGAGCCCTCGAGCGTGCGGACGCTCCGCGTCAGCTGCTCGCGCCCGAAGGCGCCGCCGTGGGTCTGCCCGATCGTGCGCTGGGCGATTCCGAGCGTCCGGGCGGCGCCGAAGCGCTGCGCGCGGCGCTGCAGGTCCCGGCTGAGCCGCCGTGCCTGGTCCTGCTCGCCGAGCGCGAGGCTCACCAACGCGGCCTCCGTCTGCCAGTGCATGATCGCCGGGTTGCGGGCGCCCTGGGCGTCGAGCGCGTCGCCGGCGCGCAGCAGCAACGCGAGCGCCTCCTGCGGCCGCTCGCCGAGCGAGGCCTGGAAGCCCCGCACGGCGATCACGTACGGGAAGGTCGGGTGCTCGGCCCACTGGTCGTCGCCGCCGGGCAGCTCGAGCATCGCGGCCGCCGTGTCCGGATCGTCACGCTCGAGCGCGACGAGCGCGCGCAGCGCGCGCGCCGAGGGCAGGGCGAAGGCCCAGCCGTCCTCGATCGCGTCGAGCGCGCCCTGCCAGTCGTCGATCGCCGCCAGGAAGCGGCCGCGCAGGAAGCGCGGCACGCCGCGGAAGAACGAGGCGGTGGCGAAGGCGAGCCGTGCGCCCTGCACGCGGGCCCGTTCGATCTCGGCGCCGAACGCCTCCTCCGCCAGCTCGTAGGCGTCGGAGAAGTAGAGCGCCATGCCCGCCAGCGGCAGCGCCAGCGCATCGTAGGCGTCGAGTCGCTCCTGCCCGCGCGGCGGCAGCGCGCGGCGCGCGATCGCGACCGTGCCGGCGTGCGGCAGCTCGGCCGCCTGCAGCGCGTGGAAGGCGATCTGCGCGAGCACCAGGCGCTCGACCGGGGTGCGGCCGCGCTCGCGCCGTTCGAGCAGCGGCGCGAGCGCCTCGGCGTCGACGCTGGGACCGCCCGCCAGCGACCGGGCGACCGTCATGTCCGCCGCCTGCAGCGATATCCGCAGCTCGTCCTCGGCGTC
Source organism: Conexibacter sp. (assembly GCA_025964325.1). GTDB lineage: Bacteria > Actinomycetota > Thermoleophilia > Solirubrobacterales > Solirubrobacteraceae > Conexibacter. The sequence goes on along the minus strand of JAOPZA010000237.1, from coordinate 685 downwards.
GAGCGGCTCCGTCAGGCCGCGCGTGAGGTTCGCCCGCGCGGCGCCGATCTCGCCGCGCTCGTAGTTGGAGATCCCGAGCGTCAGGTCGATCGCGGCGCGCCGCCGCGGGTCCTCGTGGCGCGGGCGGGCGCGCTCGAGCGTCGCGATCCCGGCGGCGTCGCCGCTGGCGAGCTGCGCGCGGCCCAGCTCCTCGAGCAGGTCGGCCTCGAGCACGCCCGTCGGTCCCTCGCGCAGCGCGCGCTGCTGCAGCGCGACGGCGGTCGCCGGATCGCCGCCGAGGCTCGCCGCGCGGGCGGCGCGGCGCAGCACGTCGATCGTCTGCGCACGGCCGTCGGGCTCCGTGTGCAGCAGATGCGTGGCGGCCCGTAGGACGTCGGCGCCCTCGCTCGCCAGCAGCTCGAACGCGCGCGCGTGCAGCAGCGCACGGCGGCCGGTCGGGATCCCGTCGCGCACGGCGGTCGCGACGAGCGGATGGACGAAGTCGAGCGGCCGGCCGGGCCCGAGCAAGCCGGCGTCCGCGAGCGCATCGGCGTAGAGCGTGGCGGCCGCCGCGTCGACGGCGGCGACCGCGGCGGCCGCCCGCACCTCGGCCGGGTGGCCGAGCACGGCGACCGCGCAGGCGAGCGCGGCCGGCTGCTCGCCGAGCGCCGCCAGCCGCGCCGCGACCGACCGCGCGACGGCCGCC
>JAOPZA010000033.1 GCA_025964325.1 Conexibacter sp. | reverse complement strand
CGCCGGCCGGCGCCCGCGGCGGCCGCGCGCTGCGGCTGAGGCTGCGGCTGCGCGGGACGGCGTGCCGGCACCTGCGCGGGCGGCTGGCGACGCCGCAGCGCACGCGTCGCCGAGGTCGGCACGTAGTCGCTCGTCGGGTTCTCGCGCCGGTCGAGCACGCGCGTGGCGGCGGTGCCGGCCGGCAGGTGCGACGTCGGGTCGACCGGTCCGACCGGTGGGATGCCGCCGGCGCCGGCGCGCAGCGCGCGCTCGAGGGCGGCGGCGCTCTCGGGCCGGCCCTCCGGCTCGAGCGCCAGCGCCAGCTCGACCGCCTGCGCGAGCGTCTCGGGCACCGACGGGTTGAGGTCCTCGAGCGGCAGCGGCGCCTCGCGCTGCTGCTTGAGCGCCAGCTCCGACAGCGAGGTCGCCTCGTAGGGCAGGCGACCGGACAGCAGCTGGTAGGCGACGACGCCGAGCGAGTAGATGTCCGAGCGCGGCCCGGCGTCCTCGCCGCGCGCCTGCTCCGGTGCGAGATAGGCGGCGGTGCCGAGGACGGAGCCGACCTGCGTGATGCTCGACTGCTCGGTCGCCTTCGCGATGCCGAAGTCGGCGAGCTTCACGACGCCGTCGTCGGAGCGCATCAGGTTGCCGGGCTTGACGTCGCGGTGCACGACGCCGTTGCGATGGGCGTAGTCGAGCCCGCGGCACGCCTGCGTGAGAACCTCGACCCCCTCGTCGACGTCGAGGTGGCCGCGCTCGCGCAGGATCTCGGCGCACGACTGGCCCGTCACGTACTCCATCACGATGAAGTGCTGGTGCTGGGACTCGTCGAAGCCGAAGTCGAACACCTGCACGATGTTCGGGTGCACGAGGCGGGCGGCCGCGAGCGCTTCGCGGCGGAAGCGCGAGACGAACGCCGGGTCGTCGGCGAGGTGCTCGGCGAGCAGCTTGACGGCGACGTGGCGCTCGAGCCGGCGGTCGAGCGCGAGCTGGACGGTCGACATCCCGCCGATGCCGAGCCGTCGCTCGAGCTCGTAGCGTCCTGCGATCACGCTGCTCACGGAGTGCCTCCCGGGGCGCTGCCACCGCTGTCGGCACCGCTGCCGTTGCCCTGACCGCCCGCGCCGGGGGTCGCGCCGCCGCCGCCGTTGCCCTTCGTCCCGCCGTTGCCGTTGCCGTTGCCGTTGCCGCCGTTCCCGTTCCCGTTGCCGTTCGCGCCGTTGCCGTTGCCGTTCCCGCCGTTGCCGTTGCCGGGGATCGGGGTCGTTCCGCCGCCGCTGTCGGGCGTGGTCGGCGTCGTGTCGGGCGTCGTCGGCGTCGTGTCCGTCGTCTGCGGCGGCCCGGTCGGCGTCGTCGTGGTCTGCGTCTGGGTCGCGGGCGGCGCCGTCTCGGTCGTCGCGGGCGGCGGCTTCGTGGTCGTCGTCTGGAGCGTCGTCTGGGTGCAGGTGGCGCCGGCGAGCTGCTGGAGCGTCTGGGCCCCCTGCTTCAGGTTGTCGAGCAGCTGCGGGTCGACCGATTGCGTCGAGAGGGCGTCGACGCGTCGCTGGAACCGGGCGGCGGCGGCCCGCGCCGCATCCGGTGAGGCGTTGTCGCAGGCCGACGCCACGCCCGTGAGGGCGCTCTGGAGGCTGCTCGCCTCAGTGCCTGGGATCAGTCCGCTGCGGTTGCCACAGGCAACGAGGAATGCGGCAGCGAATCCGAGCACGCAGATCAGGATGGCCTTCAAGGCAACGCGCATCGACGCCTCCGGATGCTACTGGCCATGCAGGAGTCGCTCAGCTAGGGAGTCCGGCAGGCGCGCGGCGCGGATCGCCGCACCGGCTCCCTGGACGTCGTACGCGGTGCGCCGGTAGGTCGCCGTCCACCCCGCCGTGTCGAGCATCAGCCACGCAGCGCGCGGGTCGCCGTCGCGCGGCTGGCCGACGCTGCCGGGGTTCAGCAGCCACTCGCCTGCGCCGAGGTCGAGCTGCGTCCCGTCGGGGCGCGTCTCGCCGGTCGCCGGCTCGCCCGCGCCGCGTGAGAAGGAGAGCGCGATATGCGAGTGCCCGATGAGGGCGATGCGATGCGGCCCGAGCGCGTCGAGGCACAGCTCGGCCTGCAGCGGGGAGAGCACGTACTCCCAGACGGGATCGCGGGGCGATGCGTGGTAGAGGCCGACCGCCTCGTCGAGTCTCTGCGGCTCGAGTCGCGCCAGGTAGTCGAGGCTCTCGGGCGCGATCACGTCACGCGTCCAACGCGCCGCCAGCTCGGCGCCGCGCGAGAACTCGTCGAGCGGGATGTCGCCGCGCACGGCGAGGTCATGGTTGCCGGCGAGGCAGACGACGGCGTCGCGACGCGCCAACTCGACGCAGGCGTCGGGCTCGGCGCCGTAGCCGACGAGATCGCCGAGGCACCACAGCTCGTCGGCGCCGGCCGCCTCGACGGCGTCGAGCACGGCCTCGAAGGCGTGGCGATTGCCATGGATGTCCGAAACGATCGCAGCCCGCATGTCTCTAGAGTCGTCCTGTGCGCAACGGTGTCCTGTCTCCTTCCACGGCACCCCGTCCGTTGGCGGCCGCTCCGGCGCTGGCGGCCACGGTCCTCGCGGCCGAGCTTGCCGTCGCGCTGTTGCGCCCCCGCGAGCGCGCGATCGACCCGGCACCGGTACAGCTCCGAGCCTACTTCAGCGAGCCGGAGATCGCGGCGGGACGTGCCTTCGCGCGTCCTCAGCGGCGGCTCGGCCTCGCGCGCGCCGCGGTCGAGACCGCCCTCGTGGCGGCGCTCGCGCTGCGGTCTCCGGGACCGTCGCGTCCGCGCCGGCGGCTCGCACCGCGGCTGCCGGCCCGGCGCTCGGCGCCGGCGGCTCGCGTCCGCGACGGCGCGGTCGCCGGCGCTGCGCTGAC
>JAOPZA010000032.1 GCA_025964325.1 Conexibacter sp. | reverse complement strand
GCGGTGCCGGCGACGCCCCCACCTGGCGCACGTACAGGCAGAACGAGGCAACCATTTGGGCGATAGCGGGTATGGCTCCTTCCAATGGGCATGACCGCCAGCGAGCACGTCCGATCGACCGACCGCTTCGTCTACGTCCTCGATCACGATGCCGGCCTGCGCAGCGTGCTGCGCGAGCCGGAGCGCGCGCGCTGCCGGCAGCACGCCGTCGCCGCGATCGCGGAGGCGCCGGCCGGGCGCTGGAACCCGCTCGACGACCCGCATCCCGACAGCGAGCTCGGCCTGCTGCTGCTCGAGGGCCTGATGATCCGCGAGGTCGCGGTCGCCGAGGCTCGCTGCGGTGAGCTGCTCGGCCCCGGCTCCCTGCTGCGGCCGTGGGACGAGAACGGCACGTTCGCGCCGATGCGGCACGAGATCGCGTGGCAGGTCGTCGATCCCGTCCGCTTCGCCGTGCTCGACCAGCACTTCGCGAGGGTCGTCGCCCATTGGCCGGCCCTCATCACCGCCCTGGTCTCGCGCGCGACCGATCGCGCGCACGACCTCGGCACGATGGTCAGCATCCACAGCCTCAAGCGGGTCGACGTGCGGCTGCTCGCCTTCTTCTGGCATCTGGCCGACCGCTACGGCAAGGTCACGGCCGGCGGCGTGCTCGTCCCGCTGGCGCTGACGCACCGCCAGCTGGCGCTGCTCGTCGGCGCCCAGCGTCCTTCGGTCACCTCCGCGCTCGGCACGCTCGCCGACCGCGCGATGCTGCGGCGCGACGAGGACGGGCACTGGCTGCTCTCGAGCGAGGCGCCCGACGTCGTGCGCTCGCTGCGCCAGTCCTCGGGCGACGCCGAGCCGGTCGCGAGCGGCAGCGGCGGCAGCGCACCGGACGCGAACGCGAACGCGACGACGCCGTAGAGGCGCCGTCGCGTTCACCCGGCTGGGCGGCGACGTGTCAGGCGGTCGGGAGCCTACCGCCGGTCCTGTGGCCGTCGAGCAGCGCCGGCGCGATCGGCGTCGTCGGCGTCGCCTCCCGGCCCATCGCGATCAGCTCGTCGACGAGCGCAAGCGCGGCCGCGTGGGTGCGGTCGCTGTGGCGCCGGATCGACCGTGCCGCGTACGTCCCGGCCGCGTCGAGACCGAGCCGCCGGTCGACCGCACTCGGTGACGAACGCGACATCCAGCGCAGCGGCCGCGGCCGGTGGCGCTTCATCCCGTCCGCCCAGGCGAGGCACCGGCGCTCGCGCGCCCGCTCGATCTCGCCGTTCGCGCGCGTGCCGACCACCTCCGCCGCATAGCGGTAGAGATGCTGGCGCCGCTCGTCGTCGATGCGGTCGTTGTACGCACGCAGGAAGCCCGCAATCACCGGACAGACCGACGTCGGCCGGTCACTGAAAGGCTCGCCGGCGAGCATCGACGCCAGCTCCATCACGCAGGCCCCCTCGCTCGGCGCCGCATGTTTGCCCTTGCTGAGACGGATCGTCTGATGGTTGAACGATCGGAGCGCGCGCTGCTCGGACATGGACCACCCCTTTCTTCAGCGCCCTGGAGGCATACCCGCCCGCCGGGCCGTCTGAGCGCGCGGCATCGCTAGCGGGCGTGCCAGCGTCATAACGCGAACCGTCAGGTCGCTGCGTCGAGCGCGGCGTTCACGAGCGCGTCCGCGGCGGCGTTCTCGGCGCGCGGCACGCTGCGGACCTGCCAGTGTGCGAAGCGGCCGAGCGCAGCGAGCGCAGCGGCGTGCAGCGGCTTCATCGCCGGATGCTTGACCCTGTAGGCGCCGGTCACCTGCTTGGCGACGAGCTCCGAGTCGTTGACCACCTCGACCTCGGTCGCGCCCAGCTCCCGCGCGAGCTCGAGCCCGAGCAGCAGCGCGCGGTACTCGGCGACGTTGTTGGTCGCCTCCCCGATCGTCTCGGCCCGCTCTGCGAGCGTCTCGCCGTCGGGCGTCGAGACGATCGCGGCGATCGCCGCCGGGCCGGGGTTGCCCCGCGCCCCGCCGTCGACATGGACGACGACCTTCACCGTCGCGGGGCGCTCAGCCCCCGTCGAGGACCGCCGGCCGGCGGTCCTGCAGCGGTCGCTGCCGGCGATCGCGGATCTCGCGCGCACCGCCGGAGTGGGCGGCGCGCCGGTCGCGGCGCTCGCCCTTGCGACGCTCGACGATCACCGTCACGTTCTCGTCGGCCGCGTAGTAGGCGGTCAGCTTGTCGAAGAGCTCGTCCGCGAGCGCTTCGGGGACCACGCAGTAGATCAACTGCCCTCGCGACGATCGAGCACCTTCATCGCGCGGATGCTAGTCGATCCGCACGACGACTCCGCCGGGCTCAGGCGGGCGCGAGCGCGCCGTAGTCGTCGGCGATCGCGTTCGCGTCGACGCGGTCCTCGGGATCGAGCTCGTCGAGCTCGTAGCCCTGGCCGGCGGCACGCACGGAGGCGCCGTCGTCGGACAGGTCGATCTCGTAGCGGTACCAGCACAGCTCCCACGCGACGACGATCGTCACGATGCTGCCGTGCTCCTCCAGCGGCCGAGCGACGACGGCCGGGGCGCCGAGCGAGCGCGCGACGCCGGCGACCGTGCGCGGGTGCTCGCTGGCGTTGAAGCGCTCGACGGCGGCCGCCGTGCGCTGCTCGACGCTCGTCGGGACGGCGCGCACCTGGCGCAGCTCACGCGGGGGCTCTGGCGGGGCGCTGCCGTTGCCCGACCGTGCCTGAGCGCCGCGCGACGGCGATCCGCTCCGCGACGGCGTTGCCTCGTGCCAGCCGTTGTCCGACGTGCCGGCCTCCTCGCGGGGGCGGCGCAGGCGACTGAGGAACGAGCCGCGGCGGTCGCCCGAGGGCGAGCGGGTCCCGCGCTCGAGCGCCGCACCCTCGCGGACCCAGCCCTCGTGGATCGCCCGCGGCGTGCAGAGCTCGCAGACCTCGCGGCGCGCGCCACCGGCGAGATACGTCTCCGAGCGCTCGCCGCGCAAGAGCGTGCGGCCACACACGTCGCACGAGACGTGGGCGTGCGACGTGCGGATGTCCTTCGTCGTCATGAGGACGCCGAGCCTAGCAACCCCCGGCCCCGCGCCGACCGGCGGCGCGAGGGGGCTGAGCGACGCCGACGACGGGCGATCGCCTGCTATGCGTGCGCTGCCTCGGGCGCCTCCCGCGCGCGGGCGACGACCTTCGCGGCGAGCTGCGGCGGCACGTCCTCGTAGCGCAGGAACTCGATCGTGAACTCGCCCTGGCCGCCCGTGATCGAGCGCAGATCCGGGGCGTAGCTGAGCAGCTCGGCCATCGGCACCTCGGCGCGCACCTCGGTCATGCCGGCGAGCGGCTCCATCCCGATCGGCCGCCCGCGACGGCTGTTGAGATCGCCGATCACGTCGCCGACGGCGTCCTCGGGCACGGAGACGTTGACGAGCATGATCGGCTCGAGCAGCACCGCCCTCGCCTGCTCGAGCGCCTGGCGCATCGCCATCGAGCCCGCCACCTTGAACGCCATCTCCGAGGAGTCGACGGCGTGGTAGGAGCCGTCGTAGACGCGCACCCGCACGTCCTTCACCGGGTAGCCGGCGACCGCGCCCTGGCGCATCGCCTCGCGCACTCCCTTCTCGACGGCCGGGATGAAGCTGGTCGGGATCACGCCGCCCTTGATCGCGTTGACGAACTCGAAGCCGGCGCCGGCGGGCAGCGGCTCGACCTCGATGCGGCAATCGCCGAACTGCCCGCGGCCGCCGCTCTGCTTCTTGTAGCGGCCGTGCGCATGGGTCGACGCGCGGATCGTCTCCTGGTAGGGCACGCGCGGTGGCTTCAGCTCGACCTCGGCGCCGAAGCGCTCGCGCAGCCGCCCGATCACGACCTCGACGTGGATCTGCGAGAGGCCGGCGACGATCTGCTCGCCGGTCTGCTCGTCGCGGTGCAGGTCGATCGTCGGGTCCTCTTCCTGCAGCCGTCGCAGGGCGCTGAAGACCTTCTCCTCCTCGCCCTTCGTGCGCGGCTCGATCGCGAACGCCATGACCGGCGCGGGCAACGGCACCGACGGCATCGAGATCGGCTCGTCGCGCGCCGCCAGCCAGTCGCCCGCGCGCGTCTCCTTGAGCTTCCCGACGGCGCCGATGTCACCCGGTCCGAACTCGTCGGCGTGGGGCGTCTCGCGGCCGCGGAAGGTCAGCAGCTGCCCGATCCGCTCCTTCGCGTGGGCGCGGGTGTTGAGCACGTGGCTGTCGTGGCCGACCACGCCCTGGTAGACGCGGAAGAGGTTGATGCGGCCGGCGAACGGGTCCGCGCGCGTCTTGAAGACGTAGGCGTAGAGCTCGCGCTCCTCGTCGGGCTCGAGCGTCAGGCCGGCGACCTCGAGACCGCCGTGCTCGACGGGCGAGGGCAGGTCCTCGACGATCGCGTCGAGCAGCCGGTTGGTCGCCAGGTTGCGCGTCGCGACGCCGCAGGTGACGGGGAACAGCGCGCCATGGTTGGTGCCGTCCTTGAGCGCGTCGACGATCTCCTCGTGGGAGATCTCGCCGCCGTCGAGGTAGCGCTCCATCAGGGCGTCGGAGTTCTCGGCGACCTCATCCATCAGCTTCTCGCGGTACTCCTGCGCCTGCGCCGCCAGCTCCTCGGGGATCGGGATCTCGCGGCAGTTCTCGCGGGTCTCGCCCGCGTACTCGTAGGCCTTCATGTCGACGAGGTCGATCACACCGCGGACCTGGTGCTCGGCGCCGATCGGTATCTCGGTCGCGACGACGTGCGGCCCGAACGCGCTCTTGAGCGACTCGAGCGAGCGGAAGAAGTCGGCCCGCTCGCGGTCGAGCATGTTGACGAAGACGAGGCGCGCGAGGTCGAGCTGCGCCGCCCGCTGCCACAGCCGCGTCGTCGAGACCTCGACGCCCATCACCGCGTTGACGACGAAGATCGCCGACTCGCACACGCGCAGCGCGCCGAGCGCATCGGCGACGAAGCTCGGCTCTCCGGGCGTGTCGATCAGGTTGACCTTGCGGTCGCGCCACTCGAACGACTGCAGCGCGGCCGAGATCGACATCTGGCGGGCCTGCTCGTCGGGATCGGCGTCCGAGGTGGTCGTCCCCTCCGTCACGCGGCCGAGGCGGTCGACGGCGCCGGCCGTGAACAGCAGCGCCTCGTGCAGCGAGGTCTTGCCGCTGCCGCGGTGTCCGACGAGGGCGACGTTGCGAATCCTGCCGGCGGACTTGTGCATGCCCGATCTCCTCTCTTCGAAGATGGAGCATCGACCATACCTCCGGGCCGGCCGCGCGCCTAGGCGCGCGGTCCGTGCCCGATCAGCGCGCGCCCGCGCCGGCGATCAGAGCCCGTCGTCGTGCTCGCTCTGCAGGCGCGAGCGGAGCCGCAGCACGGCCTTCGTGTGCAGCTGGGAGATGCGCGACTCGGTCACGCCGAGCACCTCACCGATCTCGCGCAGCGTCAGGTTCTCGTAGTAGTAGAGGGCGATCACGAGCTTCTCCCGCTCGGGCAGCCGCGCGATCGCGTCGGCGACGCGGTCCTTCAGCTCGCTCGCGTCGACGATTCTCTCCGGGTCCGGGGCGTCCGGATCGTGCAGCGTGTCGAGCAGCGATATCTGGTCGCCGCTCGCGTCGGAGACCGTCCACAGCTCGTCGAGCGCGGCGATCGTCGAGTTCGAGATCTGGATCAGCGCGTCCTGGAAGTCGTCCATCGACATGTCCAGCTCCTTCGCCATCTCCTCGTCGGTCGGCGCGCGCTGCAGACGGTGCTCGAGTCTCGCGTTCGCGCGCTCTATCTCGCGCGCACGGGCACGCACCGACCGGGGAACCCAGTCGAGTGAGCGCAGCTCGTCGATGATCGCCCCGCGGACGCGGGGAATGGCATAGGTCTCGAACTTGATCTCGCGCCCCAGGTCGAAGCGCTCGATCGCCGAGATCAAGCCGATCAAGCCGTAGGAGATCAGGTCCGCTTCCTCCACGTGCGCCGGGAGGCCCGAGGCCATGCGCCCGGCCACGTACTTCACCAGCGGTGAGTACGCGACCACGAGACGCTCGCGGGCACGACCGTCGCCGCTCGCCTTGTAGCGGCGCCAGAGATCCTTTAGCTCGATCGCTTTGACGTTGGTTTCCAGCGCCGCCTCCCGTGGCCTATGCGCGCGGATGGCTTTGTGCGTACGCCGACCGCAGCCGCCCGGACTCTACCCGAGTGTAGACCTGCGTCGTCGAGATGCTCGCATGTCCCAGCAGCTCTTGAATCGATCGCAAGTCCGCACCATTCTCCAACAAATGCGTCGCGAACGAGTGCCGGAGCGCATGAGGCGAGACTCCGGCGACTGCGCCCCCCGCATCCGCGACCCCACTCGCGCGCTGCGCCCACACCCGCAGGCGCCGGCGAACGTCCGATGTCGACAGCCGCCGCCCCGACTTCGAGATGAAGAGCGCGGGCTCCCCGTCGCCGGTCAGCAGCGCCGGACGGGCGCGCGCGAGATAGCGCTCGATCGCCTGCAGCGCGGGTTCTCCGGTCGGCACGATGCGAGTCTTCCCGCCCTTGCCCTCGACACGCACGCGCTCGTCGTCGAACTCGACCGAGGCGAGGTCGAGGTTCACGATCTCCTCGGCGCGCAGGCCGGAGGCGTAGGCCAGCTCGAACAGCGCCCGGTCGCGCAGCGCGAGCGCGCTGTCCGCCGGGATGCGGTCGAGCAGCGCGGCGACCTCGACCGGCTTCAGGACGCGCGGCAGGCGCTGAGCCTTGCGCGGCGCCGACAGCAGGTCGGCGGGGTTCTGCGCCAGTTCGCCGTGCTCGACGAGCGTCCGGAAGACGGCGCGCAGCGAGGCGAGCTTGCGCGCGACCGTCGTCGGCGCCTGGCGCTGCTCGGTCAGCCCGGCGGCGTAGCGGCGCAGGGCGCGCGGGGTGACGTCGGCGGGCGCCAGCGCGTTGGCGTCGGCCCAGCGCACGAACTGGCCGGCGTCGGAGGCGTAGGCGTGGCGCGTCTTCTCCGCCGCGCCGCGACGCAGCAGGTCCTGCGCCAGCAGCGCGAGGGCATGGCGCCACGGCTCGCTAGGCTGGAAGCTCGTGGCCATCTTCTTCATCGACACCGACACCGGTCAGGTCGCCACCCTCGGACAGCTGACCGAGCGCGGGTACGCGACCGACGAGCCGCCGGCGCGGCCGTGGTACCGGATCCAGGGCACGAGCGACGCCACGACCCTGTGGTACGCGGTGCTCCGGAAGCAGGTGAAGGAGAAGTTCATCGGCGCTCTTGCTATTCGGCACGGGGACCATCATGCCTCCCTGCTGCGCAGCGGTTGGGAGGAGATCTCGATGGAGGAGCTCCGCAAGGGCCCCGACCCGGTGACGCGCTAGCTCGTCTAGGCGATGAAGACCGGGGCGCCGACGGGGACGCGGTCGTAGAGGTCGACGACGTCGGGAACGGCCATCCGGATGCATCCGTGCGAGGCCGCCGAGCCGATCGACCCGACGTCGTCGGTGCCGTGGATCCCGGCACCGGCGTAGATGCCCATCCAGCGGGCCTTGATCGGGTTCGACGGGCCCGGCGGGACCTGCGTGCCGGCGAGGTCGCCGGCCCAGGCGCTGTTCGGCACGCTCCAGACCGGGTCGACGGCCTTGTTCTGGATCGCGTAGAGCCCCGCCGGCGTGTCGAGGCCGACCTGGCCGACGGCGATCGAGTAGGTCTTCGACAGCTTCAGGCCCTTCCAGAGGTAGAGCCGGAAGTTCGAGCGGTCGACGGTGATGACGGTGCCGTATCTGGACGCGAGCGTGGCGCTCGAGACCTTCGGCACGACGGTCTGGACCTTCGGGGCGATCGTGCGGCGGGAGCCGACCGTCACGAGCGCGTGGGCGACGGCGCGGCGCAGGCCGCGCGTGTCGACCTTGACGCCGTCGTGTCCGGCGACGGGGCCGAGCGAGCTGGCCGCGAAGCTGACGCTCGCGTCCTGCGGCGCGCGGTCGAGCGCGGTCGCGACGTCGCGGGCGAGCCGCTCGACGGCCGCGTGCGAGTAGACGACCTTGGGCCGCAGCCGCGTGTGCACCGTCCCGCCGGTCACCTCGCGACCGATGCGCGAGACGATCGAGGCGTCGCGGCTGCGACGGACGGCCTCGGCGACCATCCCGTCGAGGTCGACGGCGACGCGGGCCGCGCGGGCGGAGAGCGCGAAGCGGCGGCCGTGGTAGGCGACGACGACCGGCCTCCTGAGCGGACGCAGCAGCTCCGCCTCGAGCTTGGTGCGGGCGGCGGCCGGCTTCAGCCCGCCGACCTCGACGCCACCGATCGTGACGCCCTTCGCGATCGTGTCACGACGGCTGTGGTCGTAGGCGTAGGCGCCGACGGCCCCTCCTGCCAGCAGCAGGACGAGGAACAGCGCGACGAAGAGGAGGTTGCGATTCCGCATAGGCCGAAGGTGAGGCGATTCTAATCAGCCGTCGGACGGCCTCGGAAGGGCTGCAACGGTTCTCCCGCCCTTCGACGCCGCTCTGCACAGGTTCGGGGGCGGAAGCTGCGGCTCAGCCGCGCGCTTGGACCGCGCCCGCCGCCAGCAGCGGCGCAAGCCGCTCGCCCAGCTGATGCCAGTCGGCCGCGCAGATGACGGCCTCCTCCTCGCACAGCTCGCGGTTCCACGGATGCGCGATCGTCGCGGGGACGATCCCCTCGTCCTGCGCGCGCAGGATGTTCTCGGGGCTGTCGTCGATCAGCACGTCGATCTGGATCTGCCGACAGCGGCTGATCTTGTCGAACGAGCAGTAGAGCTCGTCGAACGGCAGCCCGATGCGCTGCAGCCACGCGACCGTCGGCTCGTGCGCGGTCTCGGCGCGGTGGCTCGTGACGTGGATGAAATGGCCGGCCTCGTGCCAGGCGCGGATCGTGTCGACGGCGCCGTCGTAGGGCGTCGCGGAGAGGATGTGCTCGGAGCGGTGGGTCTCGCTCACGAGCGCCGCCAGCTGCTCCTGCCGCAGCGGCGAGACGTCGTAGGTGACCTGCTCCTCGTAGGGCAGCGTGACGCCGAAGCGTCTGCGCGCGAGCAGCGAGAAGAGATCCCAGTAGTGGTAGAGCGTGGAATCGATGTCGATCGCGATGCGCATGCGTTTTGTAGGGTAGACGGGCGATGAGCGGAGCGTCTCCAGTCGTCGACGCGACGGCGCCGGACGACTACGGTCCGGGCGGTCGATCGGCCTGGATGGACATCGACTGGCGCGTCCACCAGCGCTGGGTCGAGGTCGCCGGCCGGCCCGTCAACGTCGTCGAGCTCGGCGAGGGGCCGCCGATGGTCTTCATCCACGGGCTCTCCGGCTCGTGGCAGAACTGGCTCGAGACGCTCCCCCACTTCGCCAGAAGCCACCGCGTCGTCGCCTTCGACCTGCCCGGCTTCGGCGCCTCCGGGATGCCGGCCGAGCTGCCGATCTCGATCTCCGGCTACGCGCGGATCGTCGACGAGCTGTGCGACGCCCTCGCGATCGACGCCGCGGCGGTCGTCGGCAACTCGATGGGTGGGTTCATCGCGGCCGAGCTGGCGATCAGCTTCCCGCAGCGCGTCGAGCGGCTCGTGCTGGTCTCGGCGGCGGGCCTCTCGAGCGACTCGATGCGCCGCGAGCCGCTGCTGACGAGCGCGCGCGTGCTGGCGGCGACGAGCAGCTGGACGGCGTCGAAGCTGGAGTCCTTCGCGCGCCGTCCGGGACTGCGCCGGCTGGCGCTGCGGTACGTCTTCCACCGTCCCGACCGGCTGCCGGCGGCGCTCGCGTTCGAGCAGATGAAGGGGTCGGGCAAGCCGGGCTTCGTGCCGGCGCTCGACGCGCTGCTGAGCTACCCGATCCGCAATCGCATCCCGCAGATCGCGTGTCCGACGCTGATCGTGTGGGGCACGCACGACCGGCTCGTGCCGGTGCGCGACGCGAGCGAGTTCGAGCGCCTGATCCCCGACGCCCGCAAGGTCGTCTTCCCCGAGACCGGCCACGCGTCGATGCTCGAGCGGCCGGCGCGCTTCAACGCGCTGCTGGACTCGTTCGTCGCGGCGTAGCGGGGTGCGCGGGCGCTCGGGGCCTCGGGCGCGATCGGGACTGCGGGCGCTGGGGCGCTCAGAGCGTGACGGCGCCCTCGGCGGCGCTGCCGACCAGCTTGGCGTACTTCTGGATCGCGACGTCGACGTGCTCGTCGGCGCGGGCGAGCGGCACGTAGTCGCGCACCCGGCTGGCGATCTCCTCGTCGGAGAGGTTCACGTCGATCCGCCGCCCGTCGACGTCGATCGTGATCTCGTCGCCGTCGCGCAGCGCGCCGATCGGCCCGCCGCGGACCGCCTCCGGGGTGACGTGACCGGCCATGAAGCCGTGCGTGGCGCCCGAGAAGCGGCCGTCGGTCAAGAGGGCGACGCTCTCGCCGAGCCCCTCCCCCTGGATCGCCGCCGTGACAGCGAGCATCTCGCGCATCCCGGGGCCGCCGACGGGACCCTCGTTGCGGATCACGACGACGTCGTTCGCCTGGACCTCGTGCGCGAGCACGGCCGCCATCGCCGCCTCCTCGCCGTCGAAGACGCGGGCGGGGCCGACATGGAAGCGGCGCTCGTGGCCCGCGAGCTTGACGACGCAGCCGTCGGGCGAGACGTTGCCGTGGAGGATCGCGAAGCCGCCGGTTCTCTTGAGCGGCTCCTCGAGCGAGCGCACGACGCGCTGGCCGGGCGTCTCCCGCGCCTCGGCGGCGTGCTCGCCGATCGTGCGGCCGGTGACGGTGATCGCGTCCTCGTGGAGCATCCCGGTCTCGTGCAGGCGCTTGAGCACGAGCGGGACGCCGCCGGCGGCGTAGAGGTCGGTCGCGTTGTAGCGCCCGCCGGGAGCGAGATCGCACAGCAGCGGGGTGCGCTCACTGATGCGGTCGAACTCGTCGATCGACAGCGGCACGCCGATCTCGCGGGCGACCGCGAGCAGGTGGAGCACGGCGTTCGTGGATCCGCCGCTCATCGCGACCGCGGCGATCGCGTTCTCGAGCGCGTCCTTCGTGATGATGTCGCTGGGGCGCTGACCGCGCGCGAGCACGTCCATCACGAGCTTGCCGACCTCGATCGCGACCTCCCGCTTCTGCCCGTCCTCGGCCGGCACCATCGCCGAGCCGGCGGGCGAGACGCCGAGCACCTCGAAGGCCATCGCCATCGTGTTGGCGGTGAACTGCCCGCCGCAGGCGCCGGCGCCGGGCGAGGCGGCCTGCTCGAGCGCCGCCAGCTCCTCGTCGCCGATCTTGCCGACGGCATGGGCGCCGACGGCCTCGAACACCTGGAGGATCGTGACGTCCTCGTCGCGGTAGCGACCCGGCTTGATCGAGCCGCCGTAGAGCATCAGCGACGGGATGTCGAGCCGCGCCATCGCCATCACGGTGCCGGGGATCGTCTTGTCGCAGCCGCTGATCGTGACGAGCGCGTCGAAGAGGTGGGCGCTGGCGACCAGCTCGATCGAGTCGGCGATCAGCTCGCGCGAGACGAGCGAGGCGCGCATGCCCGAGGTGCCCATCGTGATCCCGTCGGAGATCGCGATCGTGTTGAGCTCCATCGGCGTGCCGCCGGCTGCGCGGATGCCTTCCTTCACTCTCGCCGCGAGCACGCGGTTGTTGAAGTTGCAGGGCATCGTCTCGATCCACGAGTGCGCGACGCCGACGATCGGTCTCGCGAGATCCTCGGGCGTGTAGCCGATGCCGTGCAGGTACGAGCGCGCGGCGGCGCGACCGGGGCCTTCGGTGAGGGCGCGGCTGCGGTGCTTGAGATCGAAGGGAGGCTGACTCACGAGGCCGGGACTGTACCGTCCCGGGCGGGGCGATCGCCTTCGCCCCTAGCGCGAGCCCGCTCCCACTGGCGCAGACGCCAGAGGTCGCGCTTGACCTGCTTCGGATCGATCTGGCGGCCGGGCAGGTGCATGTTCGCCGCCTCGACGAGGTGACGCTCGTCGCCGGTGAGGGCCATCCACTTGGCGAGGACGTCGTCGGAGTCGGGCAGGCGGGCGCTGCCGTAGGGACGGGTCTCGTCCGGGAACTCGACGCAGTACTCGCTCAGCAGGCGCCCGGTCTGCGGCAGGAACGCGAGGACCGGCTTGTGGGGGTAGATCAGGTAGGCGTACGGGACGCCGGCCTCGGCGTCGTGGCCGCCCGGCCGGTCGGGATGCGTTCCCCAGACTCGGATCAGCCCGAGGTCGCGGTACATCGCCCATTCCTCGTCGTTGACGCACGACTTCAGCAGCGCGCGGGCCTTCGCCTCGGCGCGGCGCTCGCGGCCGGGGTCGAAGTCGGCGGTGACCGGGGTCAGCCGGCGGCGGGCCCTGTGGCGCTGGAGCGCCTGCTCGGCGCGCGGGAGGAGGATCTCCCACAGCAGCGCGAGGATCACGATCCCCGTCGCCGCGAGCGCCAGCGCCATGGCGGTCTCCTACCGCCCGCCCGCGGCGCGCGGGAAGAAGATGACGCGCTCGGCGTCCCGCGGGACGTCGTCGAAGCTGCGGGCGAGGCGCGCCTCGCGGCGGCCGGAGGTGGTCGTGAGCGGGACGGCGGCCCACATGCCGCTGTCGAGCTGCCGGCGGAACTCCTCGACGAGCAGCTCCTCCTCCTCGTGGACCTCCACGTCGCCTTCCGCGATCAACACTTCGCCGTGACCCGGCTTCATGCGAAGGAACTTCATGGACGGATTATGCCAAAGCGTTTATGTCGCGCTGAGATTGGCGTGTCGGCGCGCCGAGGGACGGGACTCGCGGCAGCTGCAGACGGGCGGGATTCGCGCGAGGAGCGGGAGCTCGACACGGCCTCGCCCAGGCGGGATTCGCCCCGGGCGGCGCGCGTCGACGCGGCCTCACCGGGGCGTGATTCGCGCGAGGAGCGGGAGCTCGACACGGCCTCGCCCAGGCGGGATTCGCCCCGGGCGGCGCGCGTCGACGCGGCCTCACCGACGCGCGATCGGCCTCCGGGCGCGGATGCCGAGCGCGTCGACGGGCCCCGCTCCCTGCCCGATCTCGCGCAGCCCGTCGCGCACCGCTCGCGCCGCGACCGCCTTCGCCGCCCGCGCCGCGTCGGCCGCCGAGAAGCCGTGCGCGAGATGGGCCGCGAGCGCCGACGAGTGCGTACAGCCAGATCCGTGCGCGGCGCCGTCGGGATAGCGCTCGCCGGGGATCTCGAGCAGCGTCTCGCCATCGAACAGGACATCGGTCGCCTCCTGCCGGTGGCCGCCGGTCACGAGCACGTAGACCGGTCCGAGGGCGTGGATCGCGCGTGCCAGCTCAGGCGCGTCGGCGTCGTCGAGGCCGGCGATCGCCCGCGCCTCCGGCAGGTTCGGCGTGACGACGGTCACGCGGGGCAGCAGCCGCGTCACCAGCGCCTCGTGCGCTGCCGGCTCGAGCAGCGTCGAGCCCGACTCGGCGACCATCACGGGATCGAGCACGATCGGCGTCTCGGGCGCGAGCTCGTCGAGCGCCCGGATCACGGCCTCGATCGTCTCGACGGTCCCGAGCATCCCGATCTTGACGGCATCGACGCCGATGTCCCGTGCCACCGCGCGCACCTGCGCGACGATCATCGCGGGGGCAACCGGCGCGACCGCGTCGACCCCGACGGTGCTCTGCGCCGTCAGGGCGGTGATCGCCGTCATGCCGTGGACGCCGCAGGCCGCGAAGGCCTTCAGGTCCGCCTGGATGCCCGCACCGCCGCCGGAGTCCGAGCCAGCGATCGACAGCACGGCGGGAAGGTCCCTGAGATCCGTCACGGTCGCGAGATTAGAGCGTGCGACCTGGCGCTGCGGGCGCGGCTGCGTCCGTGTGGGCAGCTTCGGCGCCGTCGCTGACGGATCGAGGGGCTCGGTCCCCGTCGCGGTGTAGGGATCCACGCGCGAGCCGGCTGCGTTACGCGACGGTCGCATAGCGCCCCCCGGCTGTTCGGCGGACGTGCCCCTGCAGCTCCAGCTGCGCGAGTCCCGCCAGTGCCGCGTCGAGCCCGACGCCGTCCGCCGTGAGGGCTGCGACGGTGTCCATCCCTCCAGCGACCCGCGCGAGGAGCTCCCGCAGGTCGCCGGGCAGCTGCTCGGCCTGGCGCGCGGACGCGAGCTGCGGCGCCTCGGCCCCGAAGAGCATCTCCAGGACGTCCTGCGGTCCGCGGACGAGCCGGGCGCCCTCGGCGATCAGCCCGTTCGTGCCGGCGGCGAACGGCGAGGTCACGAGTCCCGGGACCGCGCCGACATCGCGCCCGATCTCGGCGGCGAGCGTGGCAGTGATCAGCGAGCCGGAGCGCTCTCCGGCCTCGACAACCACGGTCGCGCAGGCCAGTGCCGCGATGATGCGGTTGCGCGCCGGAAAGCACCAGCGGCGCGCCTGGGTCCCGGGCGGCATCTCCGAGATCACGACGCCAGCGGCCGCGATCCGTCGGTGCAGGGCTCGCTTGCTGGCCGGGTACGGGCGGTCGGCTCCGCCGGCGAGGACGGCGACCGTCAGGCCGCCCGCGCTCTCGAGCGCGCCCGCGTGCGCAGAGGCGTCGACGCCGAGCGCCATGCCGCTGACGACCGTGACGCCCGCCGACGCGAGCCCGCGCCCGAGCGAGCGCGCCTGGGTCAATCCGTAGGGCGTCGCGCGGCGCGCACCCACGAGGGCGACCGCCTCCTCGCCGCCGGCCCACAGCTGCTCCGCGCCGCGACCGAGGAGGTACACCACCGCCGGCGGGTCCGACAGGTCGTTGAGGCCGCCCGGGTAGCGCGCGTCGCAGCGGCAGAGCGCGACGAGCCCGGCCGCCGAGCAGCGCTCGATCGCGAGGTCGGCCGCGAACGTCTCGTAGGCCTGCTCGATCCGTGCGCGGCCGTCGCCGCCCAGCGCGGCGATCAGCTGCTCGTCGGGCAGG
Organism: Conexibacter sp.; assembly: GCA_025964325.1. Classification (GTDB taxonomy): domain Bacteria; phylum Actinomycetota; class Thermoleophilia; order Solirubrobacterales; family Solirubrobacteraceae; genus Conexibacter. Next base: position 12,064 of record JAOPZA010000032.1, on the reverse strand, counting down.
GCGAGGACCGCCGGCAGCGGACGTCGCGCTCGCCACGCGAGCTCGATGTGACCGGACATGCGGGCGATCAGCCACGACCGCCGCAGGCATGCGGCGCAGGGCGGCTCCGGAGTCGCGCGGATCTCGCTCACGCCGCGTCGGCTCGGTCGTCCTCGTCGTGCTGACGCAGCGCGAGCGCCTGCATCACGTGCTCGAGCTCGACCGTCTCGCGCTCCTCGAGGTCCGCGATCGTGCGTGCGACCCGCAGGATGCGATCGTAGGCGCGCGCGCTGAGGGTGCCGCGTTCGTACGCTGCGCCGAGGGCCCGTTCGGCCCGGACCGACGCCGTCGTGAGACGGCGAACCAGCCGTCCGTCCATCTGGCCGTTGCAGGACGCCGGCGTCCCCGCGAGCCGGGCGCGCTGTCGCGCGCGAGCTTCCAGCACGCGTCCGCGCACCTCGTCTGACGTCGTCCGCGAGACGGCCTGGAGCTCCTCCGCGGTCGGTCGGGTGACGGAGACCAGGAGATCGAGCCGATCGAGCAGCGGACCGCTGAGCCGCCGGCGGTGACGCGCGAGCTCCAGCTCCCCGCAATGGCAGACCCGCTCGCTTCCGGCGAATCCGCACGGACAGGGATTGGTCGCCGCCACGAGCGTGAAGCGCGACGGGAACAGCAGCGCGCGCTGACTGCGAACGACCGTGACGTGTCCGTCCTCGATCGGCTGACGCAGCGCCTCCAGGCTGGCGCGGGGGAACTCCGAGAGCTCGTCGAGGAACAGCACGCCGTGGTGCGCGAGGCTGACCTCTCCGGGTTTCGGCACCTGACCGCCGCCCACGAGGCCGGACGCCGAGATCGTGTGGTGGGGAGCGCGGAAGGGGCGCGCGCCGACGAGTCCGCCACGCCGGTGCACGCCGGCGACACCGTGGATGCGCGTGACCTCGATCGCCTCGTCGCGCGTGAGCGGCGGCATCAGCGGTGGCAGCCGCCTGGCGAGCATCGTCTTCCCGCTGCCCGGCGGGCCTTCCATCAGCAGGTTGTGGCCGCCGGCGGCGGCGATCTCGAGCGCTCGCAACGGCAGCTCGTGACCACGTACGTCGGCGAGGTCGAGGCCGTCCCCGGTCGCGTCGACGGGCGGCTCGGGCTCCGGCTCGGGCGGCGGATCGCCGCCGGCGAGCAGGTCGGCGACCGCCCGCAGACTCGGGACCCCGGCCACGCGGATCCCCGCGACCAGCGCCGCCTCGCCGGCGCGCTCGCGCGCGACGATCAGTCCGCCGAAACCGGCGCGTCGCGCGCCTTCGGCGACCGCAAGTCCGCCGCGGCACGGCCGCAGCTCTCCGCTGAGGGACAGCTCGCCGAAGATCGCGCGCTGCTCGAGCGCCTCCGGCGGACACTGCCCGCTTGCGACGAGCAGGCCGACGGCCAGCGCCGCGTCGAAGCCTGGACCGACCTTCGGCAGATTGGCGGGCGCGAGGTTCGCCGTGATCCGCCGAGCCGGGAACTCGAAGCCCGAGTTGAGCACAGCCGCATGGACGCGCTCGCGCGCCTCACGAACCGCGGCACCGGCGAGTCCGACGATGCGGAACGACGGCAGGCCGGGTCGGATGTCGACTTCGACCCAGACGAGCCGCGGGTCGAGTCCGACGATTGCGAAGGTGGCGACACGAGCGAGCATGCGACCACCGTACGGCGGGTCGCGTTACAGCCGACCCCGTGTTGGTCACAAATCTGCGGAGTCGCCCGCTGTCGCACAAACTCCTGCATATCCATGCAATCCGAGTGTCTCTCGTGCGCCGCGGTCGCCTAGCGTTTCCGGACATGACCACCGACCTCCGCCACCACCTCGGCAGACTCGGCGAGCACCTCGCCGGCGAGCATCTCGAACGTCTCGGCTACGCGATCCTGACGCGCAACTACCGCACGCGGTGGGGCGAGATCGACGTGGTCGCCTGCGATGGCGCGCGGATCCTCTTCTGCGAGGTCAGAACCCGGCGAACGGGGTCCTCGGGTCCGTTCGACGGCCTCCGCGAAGCGCAGTGCCGCCGGCTGCGTCGGACCGCGGTCACGTGGTTGCAGGAGCAGGAGCAGCGACCGCACGTGTCGGAGCTGCGCTTCGATGCGATCGGCGTCACGATCGATCCGACGGGCCGGCTGGTCGCGTTGGAGCACCTCGAGGGTGCGTTCTGATGACGCCGCAGGCGAGCGCTGCGGCGCCGGGACCGGGGCGCGCTGGGCTAGAGCGCCAGCTGCTGGTAGGCCGCGGACTGGAACGACAGGCGGTGCAGGGGCGAGACGCCGAGGCGCTCGATCGCCGCGCGGTGCTCGGGTGTCGCATAGCCGACGTGCGATGCGAACTCCCAGCCGGGATGCAGCGCATCCGCACGCTGCATGTAGCGGTCGCGCGTGACCTTCGCGAGCACCGACGCGGCGGCGATCGCGGCGCTCCTGGCGTCACCCCCGACGACCGCGCGCTGCTCGTATCCCGTGTCGGCGACGGGAAAGCCGTCGCTGAGGCACAGGCACGCCTCGCAGGCGACGCGCGCGAGCGCGTCGCGGAGGGCCGCGAGGTTCGTCTTGTGCAACCCGCGCCGGTCGATGCCACCGGCGCAACGAGACACGATCGCGACTCTGCTCGCAATGCGGAGGATCACCGGATAGAGCGCCTCGCGGCTCGCGGCGCTCTGCTGCTTGGAGTCGTTCAGCGTCGCCAGCGCGCGCACCTCGCGGCGTCCGAGGCGCTCATAGTCGAACAGCACGGCAGCTGCGACGAGCGGACCCGCGAGGCATCCGCGGCCCGCCTCGTCGGCCCCCGCCACGAAGCGCACCCCGAGCCCGCGGTCGAACTCGAACAGCTTTCGGCCCGGCGGACGCTTCGTGCGTCGGCGAGGGGCGTCGCCGTCGCTAGAAGATCCCGATGCGGTCGGGGGGCCAGTAGGTGGCAAAGGCACCGCCGATGATCCACTTGTCAGGAACGGGCCCCCAGAAGCGGCTGTCGTCAGAGTTCCCACGGTTGTCGCCCATCATGAAGTATTCGCCGGGTGGAACCGTGATCGGTTGGGGAAAGTCGCACCCGCTGCCAGCATCGCACGGAGCGATGAACGACTCCTTCTGCAGCGTGCCGTTGCGGATCACGTGGCCGCCTCTGATCGCGATCCGATCGCCCGGCCCGGCGACGACCCGCTTGATGAAGTTCTCGCCGGAGCGCTCGCGCTGGGGGACGCCGCAGGGCTGTGCATTCGATCCACCGCTCTGGCCGCCCTGCCGCGGGTTCGCGCAGCCGGCGGCGTAGTCCTTCGGTGGGTGGAACACGACGATGTCCCCGACACTGGGCGGCCCGAAGTTGTGGCCGATGCGATTGACCAGGACGCGCTGTCCGACCTTGAGGGTCGGCTCCATCGAGCCGCTCGGGATCCGATACGGCTTCACGAGGAATGCCTGGATGCCAAGCGCCAGACCGACTGCGACCGCGACGATCAGCACCAGCTCGACGAGCGAGTTGATCGGCGACTGCGATCTGCGCCGGGACTTCACGAGTGCACCGTTGGGATCGGGTGGCGCATCGGGTGGCTCAGAGCAGCCCGACGTGCTTCGGAGGCCAGTAGCTGGCGAACGCACCGCCGATGATCCAGCCTCGCGGGACCGGGCCCCAGTAGCGGCTGTCGTCGGAGTCGCCGCGGTTGTCGCCCATCATGAAGAACTCGCCCGCGGGCACGGTGATCTGCTTCAGGTTGCAGTCCGAGCCACCGCCGCAGGGACGGGCGAACGGCTCCTTCTGCTCGACCCCGTTGCGGACGACGTGGCCGTCGCGCACCGCGACGCGGTCGCCGGGAAGTCCCACGACCCGCTTGATGAAGTTCTGGTTCGACCGTGTCGGCGTCGGACGCGAGCACGGGTAGCGGCTCTCGGCCCCGCTGTAGAACTGTCCCTGCCCCGCGATCCCGCACTCGCTGATGTCGGCTCCGTGCGGCGGATGGAAGACGACGATGTCGTCGATCCCCGGCGCACCGAAGTGGTTGCCGATGCGGTTGACGAGGATCCGCTCACCGACTGCGAGCGTCGGTTCCATCGAGCCGCTCGGGATGCGGTACGGCTTCACGACGAGTGCCTGGATGGCGAGAGCGAGACCGAGGGCGATGGCGACGATGAAGACGAGCTCCAGCAATGAGCCGGAGGTCGACTTCGCCCTCGCCCTCACTCCTGGGCGGAATCGGCCGTAGGCTCCTGCGAGCCCTCGGCCGTGGCGCCTGTCGGTTCGGACGCGGCATCAGCCGCGGAAGCGGGAGCGGGTTCCTCGACCTGCTGGTGCAGCAACCCGCGCTCGATGACTTCCTCCGGACCGATCGAGCGACGCTCGCGAACGCGCGCACGCTTGCCGACGCGACCGCGGAGGTAGTACAGCTTCGCGCGGCGGACGTCGCCGCGGGCGGCGATCTCGATCTGCTCGATCTTCGGCGAGTGCAGCGGGAACGTACGCTCCACGCCGACGCCGAACGACTGCTTTCGGACGGTGAACGTCTCGCGCACGCCGTGGCCCTGGCGCTTGATCACGACGCCCTCGAAGACCTGCGTACGACGACGCGTGCCCTCGATCACCTGGAAGTGGACGCGGACGCGATCGCCGGCGTCGAATTGCGGAGCGCGGCGCAGTTGGGCGCGCTCGAGGCTTTGGATGACAGTGCTCATAGGAAGAGGTTGCGCGCGGCAGGGGATCCGCCGCTGCGGCTCGGGAATAGTAGCGGACGGCAGGCCCGGCTGACGCCCGCCCGGCTAGGCCCCGTCTCCGGCGGGCCCGTCCAGCGACTGCTGCTCGCCGCGCAGGCGGCTCTGCTCGAGGCGCCATTGCCGTACCCGCTCGTGATGGCCGGACAGCAGCACCTCTGGGACGGACCAGCCGCGATGGTCGGCGGGACGGGTGTAGTGCGGATACTCGGGCGCCCCGTCGAGCGCGGCGGTGAAGGACTCCTCCTGCGCCGAGTCCTCGTGGCCGAGCGCGCCCGGGAGCTTGCGCAGGACCGTGTCGGCGACCACCATCGCCGCCAGCTCGCCGCCGGCGAGGACGTAGCGACCGATCGAGATCGCGTCGCTCGTGAAGTGCTCGACGATGCGCTCGTCGAAGCCCTCGTAGCGGCCGCAGAGCAGCGTCAGCGCGCGCTCGGCGGCGAGCTCGTCAACGAGTGCGTCGTCGAGCATCCGCCCCCCGGGCGTCAGTGCGATCACGCGCCGCTGCGACGGCAGTTCGGCCGGATCGACGCCGTAGCGGGCCCGCAGCGCCGCCTCGACGACGTCGACGCGCAGGACCATGCCGGCCCCGCCACCGAACGGCGTGTCGTCGACCTGGCCGCCCGACAGCGGCGTCGTATCGCGGTAGTTCACGCAGCTCAGGTCGTGGCCGAGCGCGAGCGCGTTCGCGACGTGCCGCTGGGAGCGGAACCAGTCGAACCACTGCGGGAAGAGGGTGAAGACGTCGAGCTGCACGCGCTGCTAGCCCGCCTCGCCGAGGAAGGCGAGGTCGATGTCGATCCGGCGCGCCGCGACGTCGACCGAGCGGACCGCGTCGCGGATCAGTGGCACGAGCAGGTCGCCACCACCTTCGCGCTCCACTTCCAGCACCTCGCAGGAAGGCAAGCCGAGCAGCTGCCGTACGACGCCGACGTGGCGGTCCGCGTCATGGACCTCGCAGCCCTCGAGCTCCTCCGGCCACCACTCCTCTTCCTCGAGCGGCGGCGCCTCCTCGCGCGGGACGTACAGGTCTCTGCCGCGCCACGCCTCGACGGTGGTGCGGTCGCTGCAGCCGGCGAGCCGCAGGATCGGGCGCGCGTCGGTGCCGGCGCGCCGCACGACCTGCTCGCGGCGGCCGTCGAGCACCAGCTCGCGGCGGGCGTCCAGCAGCTGCGTCCGCGGCTGCGTGACGTAGAAGCTTCCGTCGAGCCCGTGCGGCCGGCCGATACGACCGGCGAGGATCGACGCCGCTGGGGGCGGCTCTCCGCTCATCCGTCAGTCGACGATGTCGACGAGCACACGGCGGTTGTCCTTCACCGCCGCGGCCTTCACGACCAGGCGCAGCGCGTTGGCGGTCCGGCCGCCGCGCCCGATCACCTTGCCGTAGTCATCCTCGGCGACGGACAGCTCGAACACGAGCGTTCCGTCGTCGTCCTCGAACTCCTCGACCGAGACCTCGTCCGGGCGGTCGACGAGCTGGCGCACGAGATACTCGAGCAGGTCCTTCATCGTCGGCGCGCCCTTCCGCGAGTCGTGCGGCTAGTTGTTCGCGGGGCCGGTGATGCCCTGCGTCTTCAGCAGCTTGCGCACCGTGTCCGACGGCTGCGCGCCGCGGGCGAGCCAGGAACGCACCTTCTCCTCGTCGAGCACGATCGTCGACGGCTGCGTCTGGGCGTTGTAGTGCCCGATCGTCTCGATCACACGGCCGTCGCGCTTGGAGCGCTGATCGGCTGCGACGACGCGCCAGATCGGGTTCTTCTTCCCGCCGACGCGCGTGAGCCTCAGTCGTACTGCCACGTTTCCCTTTCGATTATTTCCAGCGAAGAGCGACGAGGAAGGGTAGCGTGCCGGCCACCCCGATGTCACGGGGCGCGACTAGCGCGCCTGTCGCATCAGCTGGTTGACGTCCGGCATCTTGCCCGACTGGAGCGACTTCATCAGCTTCTGCATCTGCGCGAACTGTCTGATCAGCGCCTTCACCGCCGGCACGCTCGTGCCGGAGCCTCTCGCGATCCGGATCCGCCGCGAGCCCTTGATGATGTCCGGGTTGCGGCGCTCGGCCGGCGTCATCGAGAGGATGATCGCCTGGATCCGGTCGAACTCGCGCTCGTCGACTCTCATGTTCTTCAGCTGGTGGCCGCCGAGGCCGGGGATCATCCCGAGCAGCGACTGCAGCGGGCCGAGTCTGCGGATCTGACGCAGCTGCTCGAGGAAGTCGTCGAGCCCGAACTCCGACTTGCGGATTCTGCGCTCGAGCTCCTTCGCCTGCTGCTCGTCGAACTGCGACTCCGCTCTCTCGATCAGCGTCATGACGTCGCCCATCCCGAGGATGCGCTGGGCCATGCGGTCGGGGTGGAAGCGCTCGAACTGGTCGAGCTTCTCACCGGTCGAGGCGAACAGGATCGGCTTGCCGGTGACGACGTTGACCGACAACGCCGCGCCGCCGCGCGCATCGCCGTCGAGCTTGCTCATCACGACGCCGTCGAACTGCACGACCTCGGCGAACTGCTCGGCGACGTTGACGGCGTCCTGACCGGTCATCGCGTCGACGACCAGCAGGACGTCGGTCGGGTTCGTGACGCGCTTGATCTCCGCCAGCTCGGTCATCAACGCCTCGTCGACGTGCAGGCGGCCGGCGGTGTCGACGATCAGGACGTCCTTGCCCTCCCGCTCGGCCCGCTCGCGCGCCCACTTCGCGATCGCGACCGGGTTCGCGTCGGTGCCCTGCTCGTAGACGTCGGCGCCGGCCTGCGCGCCGACTCTGATCAGCTGCTCGACGGCCGCCGGGCGGTAGACGTCGCAGGCGGCGACGGCGACCGAGGATCTGTGGTGCTCTCTCAGGTAGCGGGCGAGCTTCGCGGTCGCCGTCGTCTTGCCCGAGCCCTGCAGGCCGGCCATCAGGATCACGGTCGGCGGCCGCGGCGAGAAGGTCAGCTCGGCCGACTCGCCGCCCATCAGCTCGGCCAGCTCGTCGTTGACGATCTTGACGACCTGCTGGCCGGGGTTGAGCTGCCCGATCACGTCGCTGCCGAGCGCCCGCTCTCTGACGGAGTTGGTGAAGCGTCTGACGACCTTGAAGTTGACGTCGGCCTCGAGCAGCGCGAGGCGGATCTCGCGCATCGTGGCGTTGACGTCGTCCTCGGTCAGCGTGCCGCGCGAGCGGACGTCTGCGAGCGTGGCCTGGAGTCTCTCGGCGAGGGAGTCGAACATCGTCCCTAGAGGCTACCTGCCGGCGGCCGCTCCGCCTTCCTCCGGCGCCGAGACGGCAGCCGACGCCGGCGGCTGGCCGTTGAGCCCGCCGATCGCGCTGCCGATGCCGCCGAGCGCCTGCGTGAACTCGGACGGGATGACGAACACCTTGCTGGCCTGGCCGTCCGCCAGTCTCGGCAGCATCTGCAGGTACTGGTAGCTCAGCAGCTCGCGGTCGGGGCGGCCCGCGTGGATCGCGCTGAAGACCGTCTCGATCGCTCTCGACTCGCCCTCGGCGCGCAGGATCGCGGCCTCGCGCTCGCCCCGGGCGCGCAGGATCGCGGCCTCCTGATCGCCCTGGGCGGTGAGGATCTGCGACTGCTTGACGCCCTCGGCGTTGAGGATCGTCGCGCGCCGATTGCGCTCCGCGCGCATCTGCTGCTCCATCGCCTCCTGGATCGAGGCCGGCGGGTCGACCGACTTCAGCTCGACGCGGTTGATGCGCACGCCCCAGCGACCCGTCGCCTCGTCCAGCACCATCCGCAGCTGCGTGTTGATGTTGTCGCGGCTCGTGAGCGAGTCCTCCAGCGACATGCCGCCGATCACGTTGCGCAGCGTCGTCACCGTGAGCTGCTCGATCGCCTGCAGCGGATTGGCGATCTCGTACGTGGCGGATCTCGGATCCGTCACGGTGAAGTAGAGGACGGTGTCGATCTGCACGACGAGGTTGTCCTCCGTGATGACCGGCTGCGGCGCGAACGCGACGACCTGCTCGCGCAGGTCGATCAGCGGCTTCACGCGATCGATGAACGGCACGACGATCGTCAGCCCCGGCGTCAGCGTGCGGCTGTAGCGGCCGAGCCGCTCGACCACCCCCGCCCGAGCCTGCGGGATGATGCGAACCGTCTTCGCCGTGACGAAGATGACGAACAGCGCGACGACGACGAGCACGATGAGAGCGGCCATGAGACGTCCCTTCTCGGTTGCTATTCGCTCACGAGCGCCGTGGCGCCCCTGATCTCGACGACCTCGACCGGCGTTCCCGCCGCGATCACGACGTCCTCGTCGTAGGACCGCGCCGTCCAGACCTCGCCGTCGATGCGGACCGTGCCGACGGCCTCGTGGTTGGCGATCCGCTCGAGCGCGACGGCGCGCTTGCCGACGAGCGCGGCGGTGCCGGTGCGCAGCTTCGGCGGCATGCTGAGGTGCGCTCGCGCGATCGGTCGCACGAACGCCAGCAGCAGCAGCGAGACGACGAGGAAGACGACCCAGCTCACGACCGTGCCCGCCCCGATCGCGGAGACGACCGCCGCAGCGACCGACCCGCCGGCGAAGGGCGCCAGGAAGAAGCTCGCCGTAACGATCTCGCCGACTCCGAGCGCGCAGGCGGCGATGATCCAGATGACCCAGGCGTCCATGTCCGGGCGCGAGCCTACCTGGCGCCGAGCGGGCAGCCGCCAGGTCGACCGGGAATTCAGCTCAGCAGCGCGCGTGCGAAGTCGTCGGCGTCGAACGGACGCAGGTCCTCGAGCTGCTCGCCGATGCCGATCATCTTCACGGGGATGCCCAGCTCACGGGCGATCGCGAGCGCGATCCCGCCCTTGGCGGTGCCGTCGAGCTTCGTCAGCACGATGCCGGAGACCTCGACCGCCTCGGCGAACAGTCTCGCCTGCCGCAGGCCGTTCTGACCCGTCGTCGCATCGACGGTGATGAGCGTCTCGTGCGGCGCGCCCGGCAGCTGCTTGGCGATCACGCGACGGACCTTCGTCAGCTCCGCCATCAGGTTGTCCTGCGTGTGGAGGCGCCCGGCGGTGTCGATGATCACGACGTCGGCGCCCTCGCGAACGCCGGTCGCGACCGCCTCGTAGGCGACCGAGCCGGGGTCGGACTCCGCCGGCCCCTTCACGAACGTGACGCCGGCGCGCTCGGACCAGACCTCGAGCTGCTCGACGGCGGCGGCGCGGAACGTGTCGGCGGCGCCGAGCACGACATTCTGCCCCAGCTCTCTGCGCAGGTGCCAGGCGAGCTTGCCGACCGACGTCGTCTTGCCGGTGCCGTTGACGCCGACGACGAGCAGCACCGTCGGGGCCGGCGTCAGGTCGATGCGGTCGGAGCGCTCGGTCCGGGCGATGTCCGCGAGCAGCTCCGTGAGCCGCGCGCTCAGCTGCTCGCCGCCGCTCAGATCGCCGCGCTGCGCCTCGCGCTCGAGCTGCTCGACGACCTCGGCGGTCGTGCGCGCGCCGACGTCGGCGGCGATCAGCGCCTCCTCGAGGCGCTCCCACGTCTCCTCGTCGAGATCCTCGAACAGCGTCGCCTGGATCTCCTCGCTGAGCGCGTCACGCGTTCTGCGCATGTTCTCGCGCAGCCGTCTGAAGAAGCCGCGGCGCTTCTCCGCGCGCTCGGGCTCGTCGGCTGCGCCACCGCCGCCGGCGGCGCCGTCGCGAGTGATGAAGAGGTCCTGCCAGTCACGTGCCATGAGGATCGGCGACGATACCAACGTGTCGCATCCACCGATCCTGATCCGCCGCGCGACCGTGGACGCTCCGCCGGCCGCGCGTCTGCTGGCCGGCTACGGCGCCGAGCTGGTCGCGCGCGGCCGCCCGACCTCGCCGCTCGATCAGCCCGCCGGGCAGCCGCCCGCGAGCTGGGTCGAGGCCCACGAGATGGAGCCGCCCGCCGGCGCGTTCCTCCTCGCGGAGGAGGCGGGCGAGCCGATCGCCTGCGGCGGCGTGCGCACCCTCGCGCCCGGGCTGGGCGAGGTGAAGCGCATGTACGTCGTGCCGGCCGCGCGACGCCGCGGCATCGCCCGCCTGCTGCTCGGCGAGCTCGAGCAGGTCGCGCGCTCGCTCGGCCAGGAGCGCGTGCGGCTCGACACGAGCGCCGTGCAGCCGGAGGCGCTGGCGCTCTACCGCACGACCGGCTACGTCGAGATCGCCGACTACAACGGCAATCCGTTCGCCACGCACTGGTTTCAGAAGGGAATTCGGGCGGGGCTCGGGCTGACGTCGGAGCCTTGATTCCCGGCGCGCAGGTGCGTCAGGCCACGTCGGCGGCGACGCCGTCGCCGCTCGCCTGGGCGGCGGGGAGTCTGCGCGAGATCACCTTCGAGATCCCGTCGCCGCCCATCGAGACGCCGTAGAGCGAGTCGGCGACCTCCATCGTGCGCTTCTGGTGCGTCACGACGATGAACTGGGCGCGGGTCGCGTACTGGCGCAGCAGCGCGAGGAAGCGGTCGATGTTGAGGTCGTCGAGCGCGGCCTCGACCTCGTCCAGGATGTAGAACGGACACGGCTTCGCGAGGAAGACGGAGAACAGGAACGCGAGCGCGGTCATCGACTTCTCCCCGCCGGAGAGCAGCGTGAGGCGCTTCATCGACTTGCCGGCCGGCGTGATCTCGATCTCGACGCCGAGCAGGTCCTCGTCGTCGCGCTCCTCGCCGTCCTCGACGGCCTCGGCCTCGGCGCCCGTCGCGTCGCCGGCCGGCTCGTCGTCGACCGACTCGCCGCCCAGCACCGCACGCGGACCCGCGTCTTCGCGCACGAGCCGCAGGCGGCCACGTCCGCCGGGGAACAGCTGCGCGGCGAGCTCCTCGAAGTTTCTCGCGGCCGCGTCGAAGGTCTCCTCGAACGTCTCGCGGATCTGCCGGTCGGTGTCCCGGATCAGCGTGCTCAGCTCGCGCAGCGCGGCCTCGAGGTCGTTGCGCTGGCGCTCCAGCTCCTCGACGTGCGCGAGCGCCTCGTCGTACTCGTCTCTCGCGAGCGGGTTGACGGGGCCGAGCTGCTCGCGGCGGCGCGCGAGCCGCTCGATCCGCTGCGCCAGCTCGGCGCGCTGCTCGTCGGGCAGCACCTCGCTCGCCGGCTCCGGCTCGAGCCCGAGGCGCTCGGCGAGTCCGCCGAGCTCCGCCTCGGCCTCCTCGGCACGGTCGCGCGCCTGCTGCGCGCGCACCTCGGAGCCAGTGACGGCCTCGCCGTCGCGCTTGAGGCGGCCCTGCAGCTCCGCCTCCTCGCGTGCGCAGGCGCGCAGCTCGACGGCGACGTGCTCGCCGGCGGCCCGATGGGCGGCCGACTCGGCGTCGAAGACCTCGACGCGGGCCGCGATCCCCGCAGCGACCCCGGCGAGCGTCTCGACGAGCCGCTCGGCCGCCGGCGTCAGCGCGCGCTCCCGCGCGACGCGGGCCTGC
>JAOPZA010000204.1 GCA_025964325.1 Conexibacter sp. | reverse complement strand
CGCCGAGCGCGCGGGCGACGGCCGCGCGCGTGCCGCGAGCGAGGACGTAGGTGCCGCTCGGACCGACCGTCGCGCGCAGCCCGCGCGCGCCGAGCCAGGCGGTTACGGCGCTGCTCGTCGCCCTCGTCGCGCCGTAGCGCTTCGCCAGCTGCTCGACGGTCGCGTAGTGGCGGTAGCTCGCCGCGGCCGGATCCGACACCGAGCGCACGAACTGCTCGAGGCCCGACTGCGTCCTCAGCTCGAGCAGGACCTCGGCGTCCGCCTCGCGCTGCAGTCGCGTCGCCGGCGGCGGCGACGCCGCATCGGAGACGGCCGGCGCGACGGCGGCCACCGCGGCCGTCAGCAGCAGTGCGATCGCGCGGCGAGTGGGGGAGGCGGGGGGATCGAGCATGTGGCGAGCAGGCGAGCCGCGAGCGTCCTCGTACCCGCACGTCGGGTCGCGCACGCCGAAATCCGGTCAGCTGCCCGGCGACCCCTCGCTGCCCGCGACCCCTGCGGTCGCGTCAGGCGTCGGCCGGTCGAATCGCGAGGCCGGCGTCGCACGACCGGCGGCGCCGCTCACCAGCCGCAGCCCGCGGGCGGAGGCGACGGCCGCACAGGCGGCGTCGTAGGCGGAGAGCGCGTGGCGAAGCCTTGCGACGGCTTTGTCGCGATGTCGCTGCCGGAGCGCGGCGAAGGGGGCGGTCAAACCAGCGGTTCGCGGGCGCGGACGGGGCGACGCGCCCCTCCGTCCAACCCGATCCCAATGCGGGGCGCCCCCGGCCTCATCGGCGCCGTCATACGTTGGCGGCATGAGCTTCGCCGCCAGGCCCGCAGACGACCGCCGCCGACGGTCGCCGTACACGCTCGCGGCGCTCGCCGTGGTCCTCGCGTGGCTCGTCGCCGGCGCCTGGGGGCTCTCCCGCTACATCGGCGACTACCAGCGCTATCGCGGCTTCCCGCCGCCGGTGCATCCGGCCGGGGTCCCTGCCGGGAGACTCGTGACCGTCCACTTCCGCTCGCCGGCGCTGGGCCACAGCGCCGACTACGTCGTCTACGAGCCGCCCGGCTACGCGGCGGCCGCCCGGGCCGGCCGGCGCTTCCCGGTCCTGTACCTGCTGCACGCTCCGCCCGGCAGCCCGACCGGCTTCCTCACGATCGGCGCGCTCGGCGTGCGGATGGACGATGCGATCGCCACGCGCCGTGTCCGTCCCTTCCTCGTCGTGATCCCGGACGGGCACACGAGCAGGTTCGGCAACGACACCGAATGGGCGGATGCCGCGGCAGGGCCCTACGAGCGCTTCGTGCTCGACGTCGTCCGGTCGGTCGACACGGGCTACGCGACGCTCCCGGCGCGCGGCGACCGCGCGATCGCCGGCCTCTCCGAGGGCGGCTACGGCGCGGCCAACGTCACGCTCCACCAGCTCGCGACGTTCGGCATCTTCGAGAGCTGGTCGGGCTACTTCATGCAGACGCCGACGCAGTCCTTCAGCGGCGCGAGCGCGGCGAGCCTGCGGGCCAACAGCCCGAGCGCCTACGTCCCGGCGCTCGCACGACAGCTGCGGCGCCAGCCGACCTGGGCGTTCCTCTACCGCGGCGCCCAGGACCGCCTCACCAGCCGCGCCGACACGCAGGCGTTCGCCGCGCGCTTCGCGGCCGCCGGCGGCCACGTCGCGACCGCCGAGTACCCGGGACGTCACAACTGGCGGCTCTGGCGCGCGCACCTGCCCGCGATGCTGCGGTTCGCGAGCGAGCACTTCGGAAGGATCCGCTGATGCGGTCCCGGCCGGTCCGCGGCGGCCCTCGCATCGTGACCCGCCTCGTTCGCGGCGGCCTGGCCGTCCTCGTGACGGTGCTGGCGGCGCCGCTCGGGCTCGGCCTCCTCTACCTGCTGCGGACCGATCGCGTGCTCGCGCACGGCGGCCACCTGCTGGGCGGCTCGCTGCCGCTGCAGCAGCTCGCGGGCGACGCCGCGCAGCCGCTCGCCCGCGTCGCGCTCGCGTTCGGCCTGAGCGGGCTGGTCGCCGGGCTCGCGCTCGTGCTGCTGACGCGCGTGCGAGCGCCGCTGCTGGCGCTCGCGGTCGTGCTCGTCGCGTGGCCGCTGCTCGTGCTCGACGGCGCCGTCTGCGACGCGATCGCGTCGTCGTTGACGGTCGGCTCGCGGCTGACGCTGCAGCTGCGCCACGGCGGCATCTGGTTCGAGGCCGCGCTGCTGCTCACGGGGACGCTCCTCGGCGCGCTGCTCGCGCGCCGCGCGGCGCCGGTCGAGCCCGGCGGCGAGGGCCATACGGCCCTCGAGCACGCGCACGCCGCGCGGATCGTCGCCGCCCATGGGCGCGATGCGCTCGACCCGTTCGCGCTCCGCGAGGACAAGGCCTTCCACTTCGCCGCCGGCGGCCTGCTCGCGTATCGCGTCATCGGCCGCACCGCCGTCGTCGGCGGTGACCCGATCGGGCCGCCCGGCAGCGCGGCGGCGATCCTCGCCGACTTCCAGGTCCACGCCGCCGCGCGCGGCTGGGCCGTCGCCGTCACCGGCGTCTCGCCGGCCGCGCTGGAGCAGCTGCGCGGCTGCGGGCTGCGCGCACTGCAGATCGGGGCGGAGGCGGTCGTCGACCCGCGCAGGTTCAGCCTCGAAGGGCGTCGCGTGCGCAAGGTGCGCCAGTCGGTCGCGCGCGTCACGCGCCAGGGCTGGCGCGTCGAGGTCGTGCAGGCGGGCGAGCTCGACGACGGCACGGTCGCGGAGCTGGCCGAGGTCGAGCGCCGCTGGCGCGCGGCGCAGCGGCGGCTGCAGGGCTTCGCGATGACGCTCGGGCGGCTCTGGGGCGCGGAGGAGGACGAGGCCGCGCTCTACGTCGTCGCGCGCGATCCCGACAGCCAGCTGCGCGCCTTCCTGCGCTTCGTCCCTTATGCCGGGGGCATCTCGCTCGACACGATGCGCCGCGGCGGCGGCGAGCCGAACGGCCTGAACGAGGCGCTCGTCGTCGCCGCGCTGCGCCATGCGGCGGCGGTCGGCCTGACCGAGGTGAGCCTCAACTTCGCCGGCTTCGCGCACGTGATGATGGCCGAGCCGGGCGCGCTGGGACCACGCGGGCGCGCACTGCGGTGGGCGCTCGGGCGCGCCCACGGGCGCTTCCAGCTCGAGCGGCTGGCGCGCTTCAACGCGAAGTTCCTGCCGACCTGGCAGCCGCGCTACCTGCTGTACCGCGGGCGCCGCGGACTGCCGTCCGCGGGCCTCCGCGTGCTCCAGGCGGAGGCGTACGTGCGGGCGCCGCGGTCCACGCGGGCGCCGCAGCGCTGGCAGCCCGCGACGGCGCCGGTCGGCTCCCCGTCGTGGCGCCCCGCACGCGATCCCACTCACGCCGCCGCTGACGCGCTCGTTCCCGCCGCTCCGCGGCTCGTCGCCGGCGCGCGTACGTCATGAGCGCGCTCGCCCTCGGGCTCGGCCTCGCGCTGCTCGCCTCGCTGGCGTTGAACGGCAGCTACCTGCTGCAGCACGTCGGGGCGCAGGACGCGCCCGCGGTCACGCTGCGCCACCCGCTGGCGACGGTGCGCGGGCTGCTGCGCTCGCCGCTCTGGCTCGCGGGCCTCGCGGCGGGGCTGTCCGGCTGGGCGCTCCACGTCGGCGCGCTCGCGAACGCGCCGCTGTCGCTCGTGCAGGCGTTCGCGGCCGGCGGCCTCGCGCTCGCGGTTCCGGCCGGCACACGGCTGCTGCACGAACGGCTGAGCCGCGCCGAGCTGCTGGCGGTCGCGCTGATGGTCGCCGCGCTCGTGCTGTTGGCACTCGGCGCGCACGGCCCCCACGGCGCGCACGCCCACCACGCTCGCGCGAGCCCCGCGGTCCCGGCGCTCGCGCTGGCGGCGGCGCTGCTCCTCGCGGCCCTGCTCGCCGCCGGGCTGGCGCTGCGCCGGAGCGCCGGCGCGGCGACGCTCGGGGCGGCGGCCGGCATCCTCTACGGCGCGGCGGACGCGGCGACGAAGGCCGTCACCGTGACGGCGCACCACGACGGCCTCGCGGCCGCGCTCGCGAGCCCGTGGACCGGCGCCGTCGCGGTCCTCAGCGGCGGCGCCTTCTTCTGCTTCCAGCGCGGTCTGCAGCGCGGCGCCGCCGTGCCCGTGATCGCGCTGATGACGGCCGGCACGAACGTCGCCGCGATCCTCTGCGGGCTGCTCGTGCTCGGCGATCCGCTCGGGCGCGGCGCCGCCGGGGCCGCCACGCATCTGCTCGCGTTCGCCGCGATCGGCGTCGCGGCCTGGATGTTGGCGCGCTCCCAGGCGCGCCTGATCGGTCCGGCGGCCGACGAGCCTGCGGTCGCGCCGCCCGCGACGAGCAGCCCGATGCCGGCATGAGCCAGTCGACGGGGCGATGGCGGTAGCGTTGCCGTCGATGGCCGAGACGACCCTCGAGATCCTCGTCGTCGACGACGAGTCCGAGCTGCGCGAGATGCTCTCGCGCCTGTTCGTGCGTCAGGGCCACGTCGTGACCGCGGTCGCCGACGGGCGCGCGGCGATCGACCGAGCCAGCACCGGGAGCTTCGACATCGTGCTGCTGGACGTCGCGCTCGGGCCCGGTCCGGACGGCTACGAGGTCTGCCGCACCCTGCGCGAGCGCCGCAACGTGGTGCCGATCATCATGCTGACGGCGCTCGACAGCGAGGCCGATGCGGTGCTGGGGCTGGAAGCGGGCGCCGACGACTACGTCACGAAGCCGTTCGGCCCGGCGGAGTTGCGCAGCCGGATCCGCGCCGTCCTGCGGCGGGCCGGCCCCCGCGCGCTCGGCGAGGAGGTGCTCAGCATCGGCGCGGTCGTGCTCGACCGCGCCCAGCGCGAGGTCAGCTTCCACGGGCGCCCCGTGACGCTCACGTTCTCGGAGTTCGAGCTGCTGCAGGCGCTGATGAGCCAGCCGGGCCGCGTCTTCGACCGTCAGGAGCTGATGCGCGCGATCTGGGGCGACAGCGCCTACCGCGCCCCGCGCGGGATCGACGTGCACGTGCGGCATCTGCGCGAGAAGCTCGAGGACCAGCCCGACCAGCCGCGGCTGCTGCTGACCGTGCGCGGGACCGGCTACCGCATCACGCCGACGTAGGCGCGTCGGGCGTGCGCTTCTTCATCGGCCTGCGCGGACGCCTGATGCTGGCACTCCTCGCCGTCACGGTCGTCGCGCTCGGCGGCGCCGCGATCGCGCTCTTCAGCCCGCTCGAGCGGCGGCTGCGCGACGACGCGTTGACGAATCTCAGCAGCGACGTCTTCACCGCGCGCCAGGCGCTCGCGCAGATCCCGCGCTCGCAGCTGACGCCGCACTCGGCCGCGCTCCGGCGCGTCGTCCGCTCGCTGCGGCGGATCGGCTCCGACGTGACGATGTACGACCGCAACGGACGGCTGCTGCTCGGCGGCGACCCCGACTCCGCGCCACCGCCGCCGCTGACCCTGCCGCTGCCGGCCGGCGTCGGCACGCAGCAGCAGGAGATCATCGGCTCCGGCGCGGAGGCGGAGGCGCGCGTCGTGACGCAGACGAAGACGCGCGGCGGCGGCCTCGTGACGCTGGTCGTCTCGCGCTCGCTCAAGGACGTGCAGGGCGCGCGCGACGTCTTCGTCGTCGGCTTCGAGCGGGCCGCCGCGGTCAGCCTGCTGATCGCCGCCGTGCTCGGCTTCCTGCTCGCGACGCGGCTCGTGCGCCGTACGCGCGCGTTGCGCGGCGCCGCGCTGCGCGTCGCCTCCGAGGGACCGGGCGCGGCGCCGCCGGACGTCGCCGGACGCGACGAGATCGGCGATCTCGCCCGCGCGTTCGCGACCATGCAGGAGCGGCTGGGCGCGCAGGAGGAGGCGCGCAAGGCGTTCGTCGCGACCGCCTCGCACGAGCTGCGGACCCCGATCGCCGCGCTGCAGCTGCGACTCGGGCTGCTGAGCGAGGATCTCGCCGCCGACGGCTCCGACGTCGCCGACGCGCGTGAGCAGATCGCGCATGCGGAGGCCCAGGCGAGCCGCCTGGCGAAGCTGGCGAGCGACCTGCTCGACCTCAGTCGGCTCGACGCGACGGTCGCGCTGCGCAGCGAGCAGGTGCAGCTCGGCTCGCTCTGCCACGTGACGATCGCCGAGTTCGACCCCGTGCCGGGGCCGCCGATCGTGCTCGACGACCACGCCGGCGGCAGCGCGCTCGCCGATCCCGGCAAGGTCTCCCAGATCGTCCGCATCCTGGTCGACAACGCGCGCGGCTTCGCGCCGCCGCAGCAGCCGGTGCGCGTGATCGTCGACGGCGCGACGATCGCCGTCGAGGACGACGGGCCGGGCGTCGCGGCGGACGAGCGTGAGGTGATCTTCGACCGCTTCCGCCGCGGCAGCGGTCGCGAGGGCGGTCCCGGCTTCGGCCTCGGGCTCGCGATCGGGCGCGAGCTGGCGCGCCGGATGGGCGGCGAGCTGCGGCTGTGCTCGCGCGTCGACCCGACGCGCTTCGAGCTCGTGCTGCGCGGGGCGGGCGAGGGGGTGGCGGTCGGCCCCGGCGACCGCATCGATCCCGCCGGCCCAGTCGACCCCGTCGACGCCGCCGGCCCGGCCGACGCTCCGACGGCCGCGGACCCGACCGCGACGGCCGGGCCGCCGGCGCGCCCGCGGCGCTGAGCGCGCCGCGTCAGCCGCCGGTCGAGGCTCCCACCTGCGCCTCGACCTCACGGGCGCTGGTCGGATAGCGGCGCGGGGCGTGCTGCACCGTCACCCAGTGGTCGCTCGTGAAGGCGTCGACCGCCCATCTGCCGTTGAAGCGACCGATGCCCGAGTTCTTCTCGCCGCCGAACGGGTTGAACGGCAGGTCGTTGACCGGCTGGTCGTTGACGTGCGTCATGCCGGCCTCGACCCTGCGCGCGAAGCGCACGCCGCGGCCCAGGTCGGCGCTGAAGACCGCGCTCGAGAGGCCGTACTCGGTGTCGTTCGCGATCCGCAGCGCCTCGTCCTCGTCGCGGCTGCGGATCACGGGGGCGATCGGACCGAACAGCTCGTTGCGCGCCAGCTCGTCGTCGTTCGACACGTCGGCGAAGACGTGGGGCGGCAGCACCAGCCCGTCGGGCTCGCCGCCGAGCAGCTCGCGCGCCCCGCTCGCGCGCGCGTGCGCGATCCGCGCAGTCAGGCCGTCGAGCTGCCGGCGGTTGATGATCGGCCCGACGAACGTGTCGGGGTCGGCGGGATCGCCGACCTTGAGCGCGCGGACGCGCTCGACGAAGCCCTCGAGGAACGCGTCGTAGAGGCGGTCGTCGACGATCAGCCGGTTGGCGATCATGCAGATCTGGCCCTGGTGCAGGAACTTGCCGAAGACGGCGGCCTCGACGGCGAGCTCGAGGTCGGCGTCGTCGAGCACGACCAGTGGGCCGTTGCCGCCCAGCTCGAGCTCGAGCCGCTTGATGATCGGCGCGTCGGCGGCCAGCCGCGCGATGCCGCGCCCGACCGGCGTCGAGCCCGTGAACGAGATCACGCGCGGGATCGCGTGGGTCACGAACGCGTCGCCGATCTCGCTGCCGGCGCCGACGAGGACGCTCAGCAGCCCCCCCGGCAGCCCGGCCTGCTCGAGGATCTTCGCCGGCAGCAGGCCGCCCGTCACGGGCGTGTCGCTGGCCGGCTTCAGCACGACGCCGTTGCCGACCGCGAGGGCCGGCGCGAGCGAGCGCGCGGTCAGCTGCAGCGGCCAGTTCCACGGGCTGATCACACCGACGACGCCGACCGGCTGACGGTAGGCGCGACCCTCCTTGCCCGGCACGTCGGCCGGCAGCAGCCGGCCCTCGACGAGGTGGGGCAGCGTCGCGGCCTCGAGGAAGACGGCGTGCGCGGCGTCCCACTCGAGGGCGGCCTTCAGCCGCGTGCTGCCGGCCTCGTGGATCAGCCAGCCGACGATCTCCTCGCGCCGCGCCTCCATCACCTGCGCCGCGGCGGCCATCACGGCGGCGCGCTCGGCTGGCAGGGCGGCCGCCCAGTCGCGCTGCGCGCCGCGCGCCGCGCGGTAGGCGGCGTCGAGGTCGTCGGCGTCGGCGAGCGGGATCTCGACGAGCGTCTCGCCGCTGAAGGGATCGACGTCGGCGCGCGTGCGGCCGGCGCCGCCGGCGCGCCAGCTTCCGGCGATCGGCAGGCGGTCGAAGCCGTCGTAGGGAGTCGGGGCGGTGTCGGGCATGCGGCCCGAGCTACCCGCATGGGGTGTGGCACAAGCACGACCGCGGATCGTTTGACAGCGGGATTCGCTCGTCTTTAACGTGGGGGGCAGGCGCCGGGGCCTCGACTCCGCGTCAGATCCCTCCGGCCGAATGGACCTCTCATGACCGCCGCCGCTCGTCCCCCTGCGTCGACGCCCGACCCGCTGCGTTGGAGAGCGCTCGTCGTCCTCGCGGTCGCGCAGTTCATGGTCGTGCTCGACGCCTCGATCGTGAACGTCGCGCTGCCGTCGATCAGAAACGACCTGCACTTCAGCGACTCGAACCTGCAATGGGTCGTGAACGCCTACACGCTGACGTTCGGCGGCTTCCTCCTGCTGGGCGGTCGCGCGGCCGACCTCTTCGGCCGCCGCCGCATCTTCGTCGCCGGCCTCGTGCTCTTCTCGGTCGCCTCGCTCGCGGGCGGCTTCGCGACCTCCGCGGGCTGGCTGATCGTCGCCCGCGGCGTCCAGGGGCTGGGCGCCGCGATCGTCTCGCCGGCGGCCCTGTCGATCGTCACGACGACGTTCACCGAGGGCGCCGAGCGCAACAAGGCGCTCGGCATCTGGGGCGCGCTGGCCGGCGCCGGCGGCGCCGTCGGCGTGCTGCTCGGCGGCATGCTGACGCAGTGGGCGGGCTGGGAGTGGGTGCTGTTCGTGAACGTGCCGATCGGCGCGATCGCGGCCGTACTGGCGCCGCGCTGGGTGCGCGAGAGCCGCGGCGAGGAGCAGACGCAGCTCGACATCCCCGGCGCCGTGCTCGTGACGAGCGGGCTGATCGTGCTCGTCTACGCGCTCGTCGACGCCAACAACGCCGGCTGGGGCTCGGCGCAGACGATCGTCCTGCTGGCGGTCAGCATCGCGTTGCTGCTCGCCTTCGTCGCGTGGGAGCTGCGCACGCGCTTCCCGATCATGCCGCTGCAGATCTTCCGCAACCGCAACGTCGCGAGCGCCGACGCGGTCGCGCTGCTGGTCGGCGCCTCGCTCTTCTCGATGTTCTTCTTCATCTCGCTCTACCTGCAGCAGGTGCTCGGCTACGACGCCCTCAAGGCCGGCCTCTGCTACCTGCCGCTGGCCTTCTCGATCATCGTCTCGGCCGGCGTCGCCTCGCAGCTGGTGACGAAGGTCGGGTCGAAGCCGATCATGGTCGGCGGCCTCGTGCTGACGGCGATCGGGCTGCTGCTGTTCACCCAGGTCGACGCGAACGGCTCGTTCGGCGGCGACGTCCTGCTGCCGTCGATCATCGTCGCGCTCGGGCTCGGCTTCACGTTCGTGCCGCTGACGATCACGGCCGTCGCCGGGGTCACCCCGAGCGAGGCCGGCCTCGCGTCGGGGCTGATCAACACCGCCCAGCAGGTCGGCGGCGCGCTCGGCCTCGCGATCCTCTCCTCGATCGCGACCTCGCGCACGAACAGCGTGCTGTCGACCTCGCCGCCGGGCCCGCGCGCGGTGCCGAACGCGCTCACGGACGGCTTCCAGGTCGCGTTCGCGGTCGGCGCCGGCTTCGCGATCCTCGGCGTCCTGCTGGCGCTCGTCGTCGTCCCGCACGTGCGCGCCGAGGAGGTCCAGCCGGAGGCGCCGGTCGCGGCGTAGCTCTCGGACACGCGGCTGGGCGCTACGCTCGCAGCGTGCTCCCCGATCCGCCGCCGCTCCGTGCCAGCGATCGCGATCGCGAGGCCGTCGTCGGGCTGCTGGCGCAGGCGTCGGTCGACGGCCGGCTGACGGTCGAGGAGCTGGCGGAGCGCGCCGGGCTGGCGAACGGCGCGCGCACGTACGACGAGCTGAAGGCGATCACCGCCGACCTCGGGTCGGCTGCGCACGTCGCGCCGGGCGCGCACGGCGGCGCGGTCGCCGCGGCCCCGGTCGAGCGCCACCGCGCGATCCTCTCGAGCCTCGACCGCCGCGGCCGCTGGCGGCTGGCGCCGCGCAACCGCTTCGTGACCGTGCTCGGCTCGATCCAGCTCGACCTGCGCCAGGCGCTGCTGCCGGGGCCGGAGGTCGAGATCGAGCTGGTCTCGACGCTCGGCTCCGCCCTGCTGCTGGTGCCCGCCGGCGCCGACGTCCGCGTCAGCGGCGGCAATGCGCTCGGCAGCTGCGAGCTGCACCTCGGCGCAGAGGCGCCGCCCGCCGGCGCGCCGGTCATCCACGTGATCGTCGGGGGAGCGCTCGGCTCCGTCGAGATCCGCAGCGAGCCGCGGCTCGGCGAGCGTCTCAAGCAGGAGGCGAAGCGGCTCGCGCGACGGCTGGTCGAGCCGTCAGATCCGCCGCCGCCGCGCGCGTGACGGCGCCGCGCTACTCGGCCGAGGGCGCTCCGCCGAGCAGGTCGAGCAGCTTGTCGCGCCGCTTCGCCGCCGGGCGGTCCGGCCGGAAGCGGTGGCGCGCGCGCTCGAGCTTCTCGCGGTCGTAGCGGCGGCGGGCCCACGGCGAGTCGGGCTTCGCCAGCCGCACCGTCGTCCACAGGCCGAGCGGCCACAGGTGCAGGGCGACGACGCCAAGGACGTAGCGGCCCTTCAGGAACGTCAGCCCCGACAGCAGGCAGCTCATCAGCACGGCGCCGACGGCGGCGAGCGTCGAGACCGGCTCGCCGAGTCCGACGGGATGGATCCCGAGCACGACGACGATCGCGAAGACCGTCGCCAGCACGACGGCGTCGAGCGAGGCGCGGCCCTCCTTCGCCCAGTAGACGTCCTCGAGATGGAGCCAGAGCGCGAACTCGTCGAGCGTGAAGCCGGCGCCGATCCCGAACACCACCGCCGTGATCTGGCCCCACGGGCTCTGCAGCTCGGTCGCGAAGGCAACGAAGCCGGAGGCGAGGATCAGCACGATGCCCCACACGAGGTGGTGGATGTGGATGCCGCTGTCGGTCCTCACGCTCCCCGGCCACCAGTGCACGTGCGGGCTGCGCATCAGCCGCGCGCTCGTACGGATGAAGCCGAACGAGCAGAAGAACGCGAGCAGCAGCAACAACGCCGGTCCACGCGGCGAGCTGAAGGTCGGATCGAGGTCGAAGCGGAGGACTGCGAGGGGTGTCATGACGGCAGGAAGACTAACTTCGGCGGCCACCGGAGCGGCGCGAGCACAAGACCGCTCCCTCCGAGAACCGGAGCTGTGGTACGTTGCGCGCGTTCTGCCGGATCATCGGGGTCCGGCTCGTGCCCGCGCTCGCAGGTGTTGCACCAGCATCCTCCGCGTCCGCAGCACATCACCGAGGAGGACTGCAATGCCCACAGGAACCGTGAAGTGGTTCAGCGACGACAAGGGCTTCGGCTTCATCACGCCTGATGACGGCTCGAAGGACCTGTTCGTCCACCACAGCAGCATCCAGACCGACGGCTTCCGCACCCTCGCCGAGGGCGCGACGGTCCAGTACGAGTCGGAGCCGGGCGAGAAGGGCCCCCGCGCGATCAACGTCACGACGACGAGCTAGCGCTCGCCTACGGCGAGCGCTTGGGAGTTCGCCTGGCGGCGAACTCCCGGCCGTGGCGAAGCCCGCGGCTGCGTAGGGATCCTGCGTACGGATCAGATGCCGGGCCCGCTTGTGCGGGCCCGGCGTCGCCGCGTTAGCCGGCCTTCGCGGCAGGTGCCGCGCTGCCGAACCGACGGCTTCTCGCGTGGGTCACGCGTCGGGGGAGCCTGCGGACGCGACGCCGAACTCGGTCACGTCGTACACGTGGCTGCTGACGATCTCGCGGATCGCCTCGTCCTCTGCTCCGGGACGGCCGCAGTGCACCAGGTAGGGCAGGTGGCGACCGAGGTCGAGGATCGCGAGCACCGTCTCGCCGTGGATCGGATCCGGCTTGCCCACCTCGGTCATGCAGTCGAGTCCGGCGCGTCGCGACCACAGCCGGAAGATCCGCCGCGCCGCGGGCGGGTGGCCGGTCTCGGCCTCCGCGCAGGCGCAGATCGCCGCGTAGGCGTCCTCCTCGGCATCGTCCTGCGGGACCATGTGGGGGACGAAGAACGCCGTCATGCGGGCTGTCCTCGTCGACGGGCCGGCTTTGGAGCTCGAGGCTTGGGCGGATTCATACGGCGCTCCTCTGCGGTCATCTGACGAATCACCAGCGTCCCGTTCTCGACCTGGCGACGGATGTCGTCGAGTTGGCGCTGGCGGCGCTCTTCCTGCTGCTGCTGCACGGACTTCATCTGCTGCCCGACCTCCGTGGCTCGGAACGCGGTTCGCGCGGAAGCGATCGGGGCCTGGCGTGCGAATCCGGTCCATCTAGAGTATCGCGCCCACCTACGTCCGCAAAGACGGGCGTTTCGGCGGTGCGGCGACGCGATCCCGCGGCGCTACTCCTTCGGCCGCTCCCGCGGCGGCAGCGTCAGTCCCTGCGACGCCTGCGGCTGGCCCGACTCGAGCTCGCGCTGGCGCTCCAGTTCGGCGTCGAGCTCGACGCCGAACAGCAGCGCGAGGTTCGCGATCCAGAGCCAGATGAGGAAGACGATCACGCCGCCGAGCGTGCCGTAGGTCTTGTTGTAGGAGCCGAAGTTCCCGACGTAGAAGCTGAAGCCCGCGGAGGCGAGGATCAGCAGCAGCAGCGCCGTCGCCGCACCCGGCGTGATCCAGCGGAACTTCGGGTGGCGGACGTTCGGGCCGGCCCAGGTCAGCAGCGCGATCATAAAGATCACGATCAGCAGCATCGCCGGCCACTTCGCGATGTTCCAGATCGTGACCGCCTCGCTGCCGACGCCGATCTGGTCGCCGACCGACTTCGCGATCGAGCCGGTGAAGACGAAGCCGATCGCCAGCAGCGCGAGCAGCACGACCATCACGATCGTGACGGCGACCTGCAGCGGGCGCAGCTTCCAGAACGGCCGTCCCTCCGGCACCTCGTAGATGGCGTTCGCGGCCCGCATGAACGCGCCGATGTAGCCCGACGCCGACCACAGCGCGGCGAGCGCGCCAACCCCGAACAGCGCGCCCGCGCCGCCCTTGTTGCGGACGATGTCGGTGATCGTCGTGCGGACGGTGTCGACCGTCGAGCCGGGCGCGACCTGCCGGACGATCGAGAGCAGCGCGTCGACCGTCTGCGGGTACTGGCCGAACAGCCCGACGAGCGAGACGAGCACCAGCATCAGCGGGAAGATCGACAGCACGGAGTAGTAGGTCAGCGCCGCCGCCCAGTCGGTCAGGCCGTCGGCCTGGAACTCCTTGGCCGTGCGTCTGAGCGTCGCGAGCCAGCCGCGCGCCCCGATCTCGGTCGGCCCCTCGGGCGCGCCGCCGGGCGGCTGCTCGACTGGCTCGCGCTGCCGAGCCGCCGCGTCGGACTCGCTCATCCGGCTCATGCGGCGCTCCTCGCCCGCCGCCTCGCTCAGCGGGACGTGAGCCGTCCGAGCAGCAGCCCGGCGAGGGCGGCGCCGGCGACGGCCGCCGGAAGCGGATTGGCCCTGATGCGCTCGACCAGCGTCGCCGAGGCCCTGACCGCCTCCGGGCTCGTCTCGCGCGCCTTGCCGAGCAGCTCGTCGCGTCTCGCCAGCGCCTTCTGCCGGCCCTCCTCGACGCGGTGGTGGAGCTGCGCCTTGAGGTCGGTCTTGACCGCGAGCGCGGCGACCGTGTCGCCGAGCTCGGTGCGCGTCGCCTCGATCTGGCGGCGGATCTCCTGCGGGTCGCGGTCGTCGCTCACCGTCGTGCCTCCTGGACGCGGCTCCTCGCCACCTGCACGTCTGCCTTCAGCGTCGCGACGGTCTGCTCCGGCATCGGCGGCGTCGCCCGCTGCACCTGCGTTCTGCCGAGCAGGCCGGCAACGGCGGCGATCGCGAGGGAGAGGACGGCGACGATCAGCGCCGCGAGCCAGCTCGCGACGAGCAGGTCGAGCGCCAGCACGGCGGCGGCCGTCAAGGCGCCGACGCCGAAGACGGCGAGCAGGCCGGCGCCCCCGAACAGCCCGGCGCCCGCTCCCGCACGCCTGCCCTTCTGGCTCAGCTCGGCCTTCGCGAGCGCGATCTCCTCGCGTACGAGCGTCGAGGTCTGGTCCGAGAGCAGTCTCAACAGCGCCGCCATCGGCAGCTCCGCGAGGCGCTCCTCGGAGCTGCCGATCTGCAGCGGGGCGGTCCCGTCGTGAAGCTGGGAGTCGGTCATCGGCGCACCTCCTGAGGGGACGGACGCCCCTGGCCTACCCGCCTCGCGGCGCGCCACACCTTTCCGGCGCACCGCGAGCGGGTCGCGCGCCGCGCGCTATCTGATGTGCACGCCCGAGATCGCGCGCGCGATCACGAGCCGCTGGATCTCCGAGGTGCCCTCGAAGATCGTGTAGATCTTCGCGTCGCGGTGCCAGCGCTCGACCGGGAACTCGCGCGTGTAGCCGTTCCCGCCGAGGATCTGGATCGCCCGCTCGGTCGCCCAGACGGCGACCTCGCCGGCCTTGAGCTTGCTCATCGAGCCCTCGGCGGCGGCGAACGGCTTGCCCGTTCTGCCCATCCACGAGGCGCGCCAGACGAGCAGGCGGGCGGCGTCGATCTCCATCTTCATGTCGGCGAGCGTGAACGCGATCGCCTGGTTCTCGATGATCGCGCGGCCGAACTGCTCGCGGTCTCTCGCGTACTGGAGCGCGTACTCGTAGGCGGCGCGGGCGATCCCGATCGCCTGCGCGCCGACCGTCGGCCGCGACGCCTCGAACGTCGCCATCGCCGCCTGTCCGCGCGATCTGACGCCCTCGCGGGTCCGCGCCAGCCGCTCGTCGAGCTTCGCTCTGCCGCCGAGCAGGCAGGAGCCCGGGATACGGCAGTCGGCGAGGAAGACGTCGGCCGTGTGCGAGGCGCGCAGGCCGTGCTTCTTGACCTTCGTGCCCATCTCGAGGCCGGGCGTGTTCGGCGGGATCACGAACGACGCCTGGCCGCGCGCGCCCAGCTCGGGCTCGACCGACGCGACGACCACGTGGACGTTCGCGATCCCGCCGTTCGTGGCCCATGCCTTCTGGCCGTTCAGGATCCACTCGTCCTTCGCGGCGTCGTACTTCGCGCGCGTGCGCAGCGCCGAGACGTCGGAGCCGGCGTCGGGCTCCGAGACGCAGAAGGAGGCGACCTTCGGGTCCTCGACCGTGCCGAAGCACTGCGGAACCCACTCGCCGATCTGCTCGCCGCTGCCGTTGCCGACGATGCCGGCGACGGCGAGCGTCGTGCCGAAGATCGCCATGCCGATGCCGGCGTCGCCCCAGAACAGCTCCTCGTTGACGATCGGCAGCGTCAGGCCGGTCGGGTCGGAGTAGAACTGCGCCAGCCCCTCGAAGCCGTAGAGGCCGATCTTGGCCGCCTCCTGGATGATCGGCCAGGGCGTCTCCTCGCGCTCGTCCCACTCGGCCGCGGCCGGCCGGATCGTTCTCTCGGCGAACCCGTGCGCCCAATCGCGAAGCTCGCGCTGGTCGTCGGAGAGGTCCAGCGAGAACGGTGCGTCACCCGTCTCCGGCAGATCCAACGTCGCTTCCATCTCAGTTCCTCTCGGTGCTCGCGGCGGCTTTAGAAACGTGACACGAGCCAACGTATCATCGGCGGGTCACGCCGCCGCCCAGTCGGGCGCGATCGGGGTCTGGCCGAAGCGGAAGCGCGCGCGCGTCGTAGCGCCGCTTCCGTCGCCGGGACTGCCGGCGTCGCCACGGCACCGTCGCCGTCGCCGGGGTCGCCAGCGGTCGCGACGGCAGCGCGTACGCTCGTCTGCATCGTCGGGGGCGAGTGTCGGTGCGGCGTCCATGGCGGGCTCCTGGCGGTCGGTGTGCCCGCCCACCGTAGCGAGCTGACTTGCAGCCGCAAGCTAAGCATGTTAGTTTTTTGCCTAAGCCGCTGTACACCACTCGCTCGACAGGAGCCGCCATGTCCGCCACCGCCGCCGCACCCGTCCGCGTGAGCCGCTTCGGCTTCGTCAACGCCTACCTCGTGCGGGAGGACGACGGCCTCACGCTGATCGACACGCTGCTGCCGCGCAGCGGCAGAGCGATCCTGCGCGCGGCCGACGGGATCGGGGCGCCGATCGTGCGCATCGTGCTGACGCACGCGCACGGCGACCACATCGGCTCGCTCGACCAGCTGGCCGCTGCGCTGCCGCAGGCCGAGGTGCTGATCTCCTCCCGCGACGCGCGCCTGCTGGCGAGCGACACGACGCTCGACCCCGGCGAGTCGCGCGAGAAGCTGCGCGGCGACTATCGCGGCGCCGCCACGAGACCGACGCGGACGTTCGAGGGCGGCGAGCGGATCGGGTCGCTGGAGGTCGTCGCCGCGCCCGGCCACACGCCCGGGCACGTCGCGCTGCTCGACGCGCGGGACCGCACGCTCTATTGCGGCGACGCCTACTCGACGCTGGGCGGCGTCGCGACGAGCGCGAAGGCGAACCCGCGCTTCCCGCTCGTGCGGATGGGCACCTGGTCGCCGGCGCTCGAGCTCGAGAGCGCGCGGGCGCTGCGCGCGCTCGACCCACGGCGGCTCGCGCCCGGCCACGGCAAGGTCGTCGATTCGCCCGGCGCCGCGATGGAGCGCGCGATCGCACAGGCGGCGGCGTAGTGCCGCGGCAGGGCCTCGATCGGGCGCGCGTCGTCGACGCGGCGAGCGCGATCGCCGACGCGGACGGGCTCGCGGCCGTCACGCTCGCGCGGGTCGCGGCGGAGCTGGGGGTCCGCTCGCCGTCGCTCTACAACCATGTCGACGGACGCGACGGACTGCTGCGCGAGCTCGCCGTCCGCAGCGTGCGCGAGCTGACGGCGGCGCTGCGCGAGGCGGCGGTCGGACGTGCCGGGGACGACGCGCTCGCCGCGATCGCGCACGCCTATCGGGCCTACGCACACGCTCGTCCCGGCGGGTATGCGACGACGCTCGCGGCGCCGGCGCCCGGCGACGCCGAGCACGCGGCCGCCGGCGCCGAGGCGATCGCCGTGATCGTCGCCGCGCTGCGCGGCTGGCCGCTCGAGGGTGAGGAGGAGATCCACGCCGTGCGCGGGATCCGCAGCGCCCTGCACGGCTTCGTCGCGCTCGAAGCGGCCGGCGGCTTCGGGCTGCCGACCGACCTCGACGCGTCGTTCGAGCGGCTCGTGGACGTGCTGGCGGCGGGCCTGCGCGTGCGCGTCGGCTCCTAGTGCTGTGACCGGCAACGTTTGCCTTGGTATGGCGAAGTGATCGTCGTGGCTGGCAAGGACGCAGACCCGAGTAAGACCGGAGGTCTTTCGAGTGGTCGAGGACGCCGCCAGGCGCGGCGAGGA
>JAOPZA010000191.1 GCA_025964325.1 Conexibacter sp. | reverse complement strand
CGCGCGGCCGGCGACGCGACGCCCCCGCGCCGCGCACCGCGCCGGCCCGCGGCGCATCCGGACCAGGAGGAGGCGGTCGTGCGTCTCACCGACGCCTTCGGCAGCGCGCTCGGCGCCGATGTGCGCGTCAGCGCCCAGGGCGAGGGCTATCGCCTCCAGATGGTGTTCGGATCGCTCGACGAGGCGCTCGAGCTGGCCCGCCGTCTGGGCGTCGAGAGCCCCGCCTGAGGGTCGGCGCGACAGCTTCGGCGCAGGTCGCTAGAATCGCGCATCGCGGGCGATTAGCTCAGTCGGTTAGAGCGCTTCTCTGATAAGGAAGAGGTCCCTGGTTCGAATCCAGGATCGCCCATCGCCGTGGACGCCATACCCGCCTCACCGCCCCGTCCACGCTGCTATGTCGCAAGCCCGTTCGGCTTCACCGACGCTGGGCGGCGCTACTACGCCGACGTGTACCTGCCGGCGCTCGCCACCGTCGTCGACCCCGTCGATCCCTGGGCGCTCACGACCGCGGCCGAGCTCGCCAGCGCCGCCGCGCTCGGAACGAGCGCCGATCTGGCGCTGACGATCGGGCGCCGCAACGTCGAGGCGATCCGCTCCTCGCAGCTCCTCGCCGCGTACCTCGACGGGCAGGAGCCCGATGCCGGCACGGTCGCGGAGGTCGGCTACGCCGCCGCGCTCGGGCTCCCGTGCTTCGGCCTGCGCACCGATCTGCGGCAGAGCGGGGAGCTCGGGCTGGCGCTCAACCTCCAGGTCGTGACCTTCGTGATCGACAGCGGCGGACGCCTCGTGGCGAGCCTGGACGAGCTCCTCGCCGCGCTGGCGGGCGCCGCCATGAGCCTCGCCCGATGAGGAAAGACCTGCTCAGGAGCACAATCCGCGGTTGGGATGCGACCGGCTGAGGCGGCAGGCGGTGCCAGGGAAGCACCGGCCTATACTTGGTTCCTCGCCCGAGCCTAGGAGCATGGAAGTGCAGGAGATGGTCATCTACGGCGTCAGCTTCGACATGGTCGGCAAGCAGCCGATCGTGCTCTTGAAGACCGTCGACAGCAACAAGTTCCTGCCCATCTGGATCGGGCACCCGGAGGCTGCCGCGATCCTGATGAAGCTGCAGGGCGCCAGCACTCCACGGCCGATGACGCACGACCTGCTCTCCGACGTGCTGTCGGAGCTCGAGGTCAACTGCGCTCGCGTCGCCGTGACGGAGCTGCGCGAGAACACCTTCTACGCCTCGATCACGCTGACGGTCGCCGGCCGCGAGCTGGAGATCGACTCGCGTCCGAGCGACGCCCTCGCCCTCGCGGTCCGGGCGGGCGCTCCGATCTTCGCGGCCGAGGACGTGATCGCCGAATCGGCGATCGAATTCGAGCACGAGGTCGAGGACACCGAGGAGGTCGTCGAGAAGTTCAGAGACTTCCTCGACCAGGTCACGCCGGAGGACTTCGCGGGCGGGGAGTGAGCAAAGCCTCGCGCTGCGCGCTCGTTTTGCTGGTGACTGCTCGCCCAGGGGCTCGCACTCACGCGCGCTGACAAGCCAGGCGCGGCAGGCGGGCGGTGACAGACGGTCGCTCCTGCCGCCCATGGCGAGGACCGCAGCGGCCGGTCACCGACGCCTCACGCCCGATTGAGCGCGAGCTCGAGGACGCGGGCGATCAGGGCGTCGAACGAGATGCCGGCCGCCTCGGCCGCCTGCGGCAGCAGGCTCGTCTCCGTCAGGCCCGGCACGACGTTCGCCTCGAGCACGTCCAGCTCGCCGCCGTCTGCGTGCAGCATCAGGTCGATCCGCGCGAAGCCCTCGCAGCCGAGCGCGCGGTAGGCGGCGACCGCCAGCTCGCTCGCGCGGCCGGTCAGCTCGTCGTCGAGCTCGGCGGGGCAGACGAACCGCGTGCGCCCGATCTCGTAGCGCGCCTCGAAGTCGTAGAAGTCCTCCTCGTTCGGGACGGCCTCGACGATCGGCAGCGCGCGCGGCTCGCCGTCGGCGTCCTCGAGCACCGAGACGGCGAGGTCGCGCCCCGGGACGTAGCGCTCGAGCAGGACCTTGCGGTCGTAGGAGAACGCCGAGACGAGCGCCATCGGGACGTCCGCGGCGGTGCGCGCGAACTTGATCCCGAGCGCCGAGCCCTGGCCGGCCGGCTTCACGACGAGCGGGAACGCGAGCCGCTCCTCGATCGCGGGCAGCGCCTGCGCGGCGCCGAGCTCGCGAAAGGCCGTCTCGCTGAAGGCGTGCCAGTCCGGCGTCGGGATGCCGCGATCGCGCAGGACGTGCTTCGCCAGGACCTTGTCGGCGCAGCTGATGCAGGCCGAGACGCGTGAGCCGGTATAGGGGATGCCGAGCACGTCGAGCAGCTCCTGCACCGTGCCGTCCTCGCCGTCGCGACCGTGCAGCGCGATGAACGCGACGTCGGGCGCCAGCGTCGAGAGGCGCTCGACGAGGTCCGGGCCGGCGTCGATCGGCAGCACCTCGTGGCCGAGCCGCTCGAGCGCGTCCTCCGCGCGGGCGCCCGACTTCAGCGAGACCTGCCGCTCGAGGGAGCGGCCGCCCATCAGGACCGCGACGCGGCTCATCGATCGGTCTCGGCGCGATCCTGGTGGGGCGCCTCGCGCCGCGGGAGTTGCAGCACGTCGGCGAGCGTCTCGGCGGTCCGCGGCTCGGCGGCCGTCGCAGGCGCGACCGGCGCCGCGGGGCGTGCGCCCGTGAGCGTTCCGTAGAGGGCGACCTGCTCGGCGACGGCGGTGCCGATCCGGCGCACGCCCTCGCGGATGTCGGCTTCGTTGCTGCCGGAGAAGTTGAGCCGCATCGAGGAGCCCCCGCGGCCGTCCAGGTAGGCGGCCCGGCCGGGGACGAACGCGACCTTCTCGCGCAGCGCCCGCGCCAGCAGGTCCGTCGTGTCGATGTAGTCCGGCAGCGTCGCCCAGATGAAGAGGCCGCCCTGCGGGCGCGTCCACTGCGCCTCGCGCGGGAAGTGCTCGGCGAGCGCCTCGAGCATCGCCGCGCGACGGTCGCGGTAGAGCTCGACCAGCGCGCGGACGTAGGCCTGCCAGTCGCCGGCGGCGAAGTAGCCGGCGACGAAGTGCTGCGTCATCGAGGAGGAGCAGAGGTCGGCCGCCTGCTTGCCGAGGTTCATCTTCTGCAGCACCGGCCGCGGCGCGGCCGCCCAGCCGAGGCGGATGCCGGGCGAGAGGATCTTCGAGAACGTGCCGAGGTAGATCACGAACTCGCCCCCGTCGAGCGAGTAGAGCGTCGGCAGCGGCTCGCCCTCGTAGCGCAGCAGCCCGTAGGGGTTGTCCTCCAGCACCAGCAGCTCGCGTTCGTGGGCGATCCGCACGAGCCGCTCGCGGCGCGGCGCCGACATCGTCACGCCGCCGGGGTTCTGGAACGTCGGGATCGTGTAGATGAACTTCGGCCGCCGGCCCTCGCGCTCGAGCCGGTCGAGCGTCTCCTCGAGCTCGTCGATCCGCATCCCGGCGGCGTCCATCGGGATCTGCACGACGTCGGCCTCGTAGGAGGAGAAGGTCGGGACCGCCCCGGGGTAGGTCGGCGCCTCGGCGACGATCACGTCGCCGGGGTCGATCAGCGTCTTGCAGACGAGGTCGATCACCTGCTGGCCGCCGGTCGTGATCAGCAGCTCCTGCTCGTCTATCGTCATCGCCTCGGCCGCCATCACCTCGGCGATGCAGCGCCGGACGCTCGCCATCCCCTCGGTCGGCCCGTACTGGAGCGCCGCCGCGCACGCCTGATCGGCGACGTCGCGCATGATCGCGGCGTAGGTGTCGGCCGGGAAGCTCGAGGTGTCGGGCATCCCGCCGGCGAGCGAGATCACGTCGGCGCGCTCCGTCAGCGCCATCAGATCTCGCATCGCGGAGGATCTCATGACCTTCGTGCGCTCGGCGAAGAGGCCGGCATAGCGCTCGAGGTCGCGGACCGTCGAGCGCGGCGGCTCTCGGCGCGTCATGAACCGCTCCGGCGCGTCCACACGTCCTGGACTTCGCCGCGGCGCGCCAAACCCCTGGCGCTCTTGGCTATCGTCATGCGCCCAAGGTACCGGACAGTGAAGCTCTTCCTCGACATCTGCCTCGGCATCGGGCTCGCGCTCGCGGTCGGACTGCGCCCCTTCATGCCGGCGCTGCTGGCCGGCGTGCTCGCGAGCGCGAACGCCGGGATCGACTTCAGCCACACCGACTTCTCGTTCCTCGAGAGCCCGGTGTTCCTGGTGATCCTCGTCGTGGCCGTCGTCCTGCTCGTCCTCGCCGAGCGCCGCCTCGGCCCCGAGCGCGTCGACTCCGGTCCACTCGGCGGCGCCGTCCTCGCCGTCGCGCTGGCCCTCGGCGCGCTCCTGTTCGCCGGCGCGCTCGCCGACGACGGCTACGAGTGGTGGCCGGGGCTGATCGGCGGGGTCGCCTGCGCGGCGCTCGCCGTGATCACCGCCCGCCTCTTCCTGCGCCGCATCCGGGCTCGCCTCGACAGCGAGACCGCGGTCGCCCTTCCGGCCTACGCGGAGGCGGCCGCGCTCGCGCTCGCCGCCCTCTCGGTCTTCGTGCCGCCCGTCTCGCTGGTGTTCCTCGCCTTCCTCGTCTGGCTGCTGATCGGCCAGCGGCGGCGCGAGGGCGAGAAGTACGCGGGTCTGCGCATCCTGCGGTGAGACGCCCGAAGCTCGTCCTGACCGTCATCGACGGGCTCAAGCCCGCGATGCTGGAGCGGGCCGTCGCGAGCGGTCGCGCGCCGATGTTGAAGCTGATCATGGAGCGGGGCGCGTACGTCGACGACTGCGTCGCCGCGTTCCCGTCGGTGACGCCCGTCTGCGCCGCGAGCATCGCGACCGGGGTCGGGCCCGATCAGCACCACATCCCGAGCATGAACTGGTTCTCCCGCGAAGAGGAGCGCTA
This sequence comes from Conexibacter sp., assembly GCA_025964325.1. Taxonomy (GTDB): domain Bacteria; phylum Actinomycetota; class Thermoleophilia; order Solirubrobacterales; family Solirubrobacteraceae; genus Conexibacter. The sequence goes on along the minus strand of JAOPZA010000191.1, from coordinate 26,118 downwards.
TGTCGAGTACGGCTCCAGCTTCTCCGCCTCGCGGCGCTTCGGCGTCCTGCGGTCGCTGACCGACACCGTCTACAACATGAACGCCAAGCACCTCTCGGCCGACGCGCCGACGGTCTTCGAGCGGCTCGACGACGCCGCCCTGCGCACCGCCGGCACGACCTACCTGATGTACCGCGGGCGCCATCTGCACGAGGTCTCGAACGAGACCGCGCTCGCGCGGATCGCCGCCTCCGTCTTCCGCGAGCCCGTCCACGGGCCGCGCGAGCTGTTCTACGCCGACCTCTTCGCGAGCCGCAAGACCGGCTGCAACGGCCAGCTCGGGCTGCCCGGGGCGCGCGACCAGCACAGCGGTTGCGTCGGCTCCTATCTGGTCGAGCACGACCTCTTCGACTTCCTGCTCTTCTCGTTGCCCGACAACGACACCTGGTCACACCGCAACGGCCCGCACGCGCAGGTCACCTCGATCGCCGCCGCCGACCGGCAGCTGGAGCGGCTGATGCACGCGGGCGGCGGCCCCGAGCAGTTCCTCGAGGAGCACGCGATGATCGTGCTGGCCGACCACTCGCACGCCGCCGTCGAGCAGACGATCCGCCTCGACCAGGCCTTCGCGGAGTGGAACATCGCGCGGCCGAACGGCGGCCGCGCGACCGACGGGGACATCACGATCAACCCCGCGCAGCGCTCCGCGATGCTCTACGTCCTCGACGACGAGCGGCGCGCCGAGCTGATCGCCGACGCGGCCGCGCTCGCCGTCACGGTGCCGGGCGTCGACCTCGTGATGCGGCGTACGGCGCCGCGCGAGGGCGCGATCGCGAGCGAGCGGGGCGAGTTGCGCTTCTCGCCCGGTGGCGACCTGGTCGATCCGCGCGGCGGTCGCTGGAGCCTCGACGGCGAGCTCGCGACGCTCGCGGCGGAGGTGCGCGACGGGCGCCTCCTGACGCCCGAGTACCCCGACGCGCTCGCGCGCGTCTGGTCGATCCTGACCTGCCCGACCGCCGGCGACGTGCTGCTGTCGGCCGCACCGGGCTACGAGTTCGTCGACTGGGGCGGGGTCGCCCACGTCGGCGGCGGCAGCCACGGGTCGCTCCATCGCAGCGACTCGCTGGGGGCGCTGCTGTGGTGCGGGACCGGTCCCGATCGGCGCGACGTACGCGACCAATGGACGATCCGCGACATCGCCCCGATGGTGTTGGAGCACTTCGATGTGGCCGGCTGATCCGATCCGCGACATCGTCCCGATGGTGCTCGAGCACTTCCGCCTCCCCGATTGAGTTGGCGACCCGGTTAACCTGTTCCGCGATGCCCGACGACGCGCCTGAGATCGCTCTGCCGCTGCATCGTCGCGTTCGGCACGGCATCCGCCATCCGCACAACTGGTTCCAGCTCGTCCGCTACGGCGTCGTCGGAGCCAGCGGCTACGTCGTCAACCTGATCGTCTTCACGCTCACCGTCCACCCGCTGGGGGTCCCGTACCAGGTCGCCGCCGTGGTGGCCTTCCTCGTCTCCGTGCTCAACAACTTCTGGTGGAACCGCCACTGGACGTTCGGCGCGCGCGAGGGCCACGCCGGCTTCCAGGCGATGCGGTTCTTCGTCGTCAGCGCGATCGCGTTCGCCTTCAGCTACCTCGTGCTGATCGCGCTCGTCGAGGGCATCGGGCTGCCGAAGGTGCTGGCGCAGGCGATCTCGATCGTGGCGGCGACGCCGCTCTCGTTCCTCGGGCAGAAGCTCTGGAGCTTCCGGACATGAGACGGACCGCGGCGCTGCTCGCCGCGGTCGCGCTGCTGCTGGCGGCGCTGGGCGCGGGGGCATCGGCGGCGCGGGCCGCCGCGACCGGTCCGACGCAGTCGGGCGTCGGCGCGCTCGGCACCGGCGTGCCGCCGATCAAGCTCGGAACGGCGCCGGGGGCGGGTACGACGACCACGCCCGTCACGACGGCCGCGACGGCCACGACGACGGCCGATCCGAACGCGCTCACGAGCCCGCCGAGCCTGACGGTGCCGCCGACCGGCCATCGATTGACCGCAAATCAGGTGATCAAGATCGCCGACGGCCTGCCGAAGGTCCGGAAGCAGAAGCGCGCGCACCGCGGGACCTACGCGAACGCCTACGAGAAGGGCGCGACGCAGTGGCAGGTGAGCTACTTCCCGCCGGGCAGAACGCGCGTCGAGATCGCCCAGGTGACGATCGACGACGCGAGCGGCGGGGTGATCGAGGCGTGGACCGGCTACCAGGTGCCGTGGACGATGGCGCGCGGCTACGACGGCGCGTTCGGGCGGCGGGTCAACGCCTGGTACGTCTGGCTGCCGTTCTGCCTGCTGTTCGTCGCGCCGTTCCTGCCGCGCCGGCGCCGGCACGTCTCGTGGCTGCACGTCGACCTGCTGGTGTTGCTCGGCTTCTCCGTCTCGCTCTACTTCTTCAACCGCGCGCGGATCGGGCTGTCGGTGCCGCTGATCTATCCGCTGCTCGGCTATCTGCTGCTGCGGATGCTCGTCGTCGCGCGCCGTCCCGCGCGGCCGGAGCCGCTGCGGCTGCTGGTGCCCGTCTCCTGGCTGGTCGTCGGGATCATCTTCCTGGTCGGCTTCCGCGTCGGGCTCAACGTCACGAACTCGAACGTGATCGACGTCGGCTACTCCGGCGTGATCGGGGCCAACCGGCTCGCGCACGGCACGCCGCTCTACGGCACCTGGCCGAGCGACAACGCGCACGGCGACACCTACGGCCCCGTCGACTACTACGCCTACGTGCCGTTCGAGCGGCTGCTCGGCTGGAGCGGCCGCTGGGACGACCTGCCGGCGGCGCACGCGGCCGCGATCGCCTTCGACCTGCTGACGATCGTCGGCCTCTTCCTGCTCGGCCGGCGGGTCCGCGGACCGACCCTCGGGATCGTGCTCGCCTACGCGTGGGCGGCGTTCCCCTTCACGCTCTATGTCTCGAACACGAACGGCAACGACAGCCTCGTCGCGCTGCTGATCGTCGCCGCGCTGCTCGCGGCGACCTCGCCCCCGGCGCGCGGGGCGTTCGCCGCGCTCGCGGGCCTGACGAAGTTCGCGCCGCTCGCGCTCGCGCCGCTGCTGTCGCGCACGCCGAGCGGGTTCGCGCGCGCACGGCCGGGGCCGCCGCGCTCGGGACCGCGGGCCTTCATCGGCTACGCGCTCGCGTTCGCCGTGACGGCGGCGCTCGCGATGCTGCCGGTGATCCTCAACGGCAGCTGGCGCACCTTCTGGAATCACTCGCTCGGCTTCCAGCAGGACCGCGGCTCGCCGTTCTCGCTGTGGGGCCTCTACGGCGGCCTCCATGGCGTGCAGAAGGCGGTGCAGCTGGCGGCGATCGCGTTCGCGCTGGCGCTCGGGATCTGGCCGCGGCGCCCGACGATCATCCAGGTCGCGGCGCTCGGCGCGGCCGTGCTGATCGCGCTGCAGCTGAGCCTCACCTACTGGTTCTACCTCTACATCGCCTGGTTCTTCCCGCTCGTGATGCTCGCCCTCTTCGGTCGGCTCGGGCTTCCCGCGGGCGATCCGCCGGACACCGCCGCGACCGCCCCAGCGGCGGCGGCACAGCCGGCCGCGGCGCCGGCGCAGGCGCAGCCGGCCTGAGCGACCGGGCACGCGCGTCGTCCCGGGCGCGCGCCTCAGCGCATCCCGGGCGGCGCCGGCAGCAGCAGTTGCTCGATCGACTCGGCGCGCCCGCTCTCGCCCGTGCGGACGACGACGGCCATCAGCCACGGGTCGATCTCGGAGGTCTCGAAGCGGACCGGCATCTGCGTCACGAGCCCCTCGATCGCCTGCTCGCGCTTGACGCCGATCACGCCGCCGCGCGGGCCGGTCATGCCGACGTCGGTGATGTAGGCGGTCCCGCCCGGCAGGACGCGCGCGTCGGCGGTCGGCACGTGCGTGTGGGTTCCGACGACGGCCGTGACACGCCCGTCGAGATGCCAGCCCATCGCGATCTTCTCGCTCGTCGCCTCGGCGTGCAGGTCGACGAGGACGTGGTCGGCCTTGCCGCGCAGCGCGTGGAGCGCGGCGTCGGCCTCCGAGAAGGCGGGCCGCCCGGCGCGCATGTACAGGTTGCCGGAGAGGTTGACGACGCCGAGCGAGACGCCGTCGTGCGCGACGACGCAGCTGCCGTGGCCGGGCTGGCCGCGCAGGAAGTTCGCGGGCCGCAGGATCCGCTCCTCCTCGTCGAGGTAGCGATAGATCTCGCGGTGGCGGTAGGTGTGGTTGCCGAGCGTGATCACGTCGACGCCCTGTGAGAAGAGCTCGTCGGCGATCTTCGGCGTGATGCCGACGCCGCCGGCGGCGTTCTCGCCGTTGACGACGACGAAGTCGAGCGCATGCTGCTCGCGCAATCCGGGCAGCAGAGCCCGCAACGTGCGGCGGCCGAGGCCGCCGACGACGTCCCCGACGAAGAGGATCGAGATCGGTCTGCTCACGCCGCTTCGCTCATATCCTGTGCCGTCGATGCCGAGGATGTCGTGAGCGACGTGAGCGACGAGCGACCGAACAGCCAACCGAACCCGGAGGATGCGCCTGCGCGCCGGCCTCCGGCGCCCGTCGTCGTCCCACGCTGGATCCAGCTGGTGCTGCTGCCGGTCGCCCTGTTCCTGCTCTGGGCGCTCGCCCGCGCCGCCGGCACGGTGCTGCTGATCTTCCTCGTCGCCGGTGTCGTCGCGCTCATCCTCAATCCGCTCGTGAAGCTGGTGGAGCGCGGCCGCCTTCCGCACGGCGTCGCGGTCTTCACCGTGTATATCGGATTGGTGATCGCGCTCGTCGGCATCGGCGTGCTGCTGGCGAACCCGATCTCGACGCAGGTCCAGAACTTCCAGCGCGACGTCCCTCACATCACGAGGAGCGCCAACCACTCGCTCGCCAACCTCCAGCAGTGGCTCGACGACAAGGGCATCAACCTGCAGATCAAGGCGCAGGGCCAGGACGCGCTGACGACGCTCGAGCACAGAGTGATGCGCAGCTCCGGCTCGATCGTCTCGTTCGCGCGCGACCTCGTGCAGCAGATCGTGCAGACGTCGTTCGACCTGATCCTGATCCTCGTGATCTCGGTCTACATGCTCGTCTACGGCGGCTCGATCGGGAGACTCGTGCGCTCGGTGATGCCCAGCGGCGACGGCACGCCCGCGGACGACTACCCGACGCGCGTGCAGAAGGCGGTCTCCGGCTACGTGCGCGGCCAGCTGCTGTTCAGCTTCATCATGGGCGCGACCGCCGGCGTCGCGCTGTGGCTGCTGGGGATCACCGGGATCTTCCCCGACGGCAGCCGCTACGCGCTCTTCTTCGCCACCTTCTACGGCCTGATGGAGCTCGTGCCCTACGTCGGGCCGGTGCTCGGCGCGCTGCCGCCGATCGTCGTCGCGCTCTTCTCCGACCCGCTGACGGCGATCTGGGTCGCGCTCACGTTCCTGGCGCTGCAGCAGGTCGAGGGTCACATCGTCGCGCCGCAGGTGTTCGGCCACTCCCTGCGGATCAACCCGCTGCTGATCATCTTCGCGCTGCTGTTCGGCTACGAGGTGTCGGGGATCGTCGGTGCGTTCATCGCGCTGCCGCTGGCGGCGATCGCGCGCGAGACGGTCCTCTACCTGCGCCGCCACCTGGTGCTCGAGCCGTGGACGGCGCCGACGCTCGCGCTCGGCCGCGGCACGCAGGCGCCGCCCGGCGCCGCGCCGCCGGGATCGTCCCCGCCGAGCGGCGACTGCTGCCCCGCCTGCGGCGAGCCGGTCGCCCCCGTGGACGAGTTCTGCCGCGCGTGCGGCGCGCAGCTGCGCCGCGCGGTGCACACGCCGGGGTAGCCTTGCGCGATGTCACCCGTCGCGACGTCCGACCGCGCCGCGCTCGCGGTCACGGGGATCACCAAGCGGTACGGCGAGCGCACGGCGCTGCGCGACGTCAGCTTCGAGATCGCGAGCGGTGAGCTGGTCGCGGTGATCGGCCCCAACGGCGCCGGGAAGACGACGCTGCTGTCGATCCTCGCCGGGATCGCGAGCGCCGATGCCGGCAGCGTCTCCTGCCCGCCACGCGACGTCGGCTGGGTGCCGCAGCAGCCGGCGGTCTACTCGAAGCTCTCGGTGCGCGAGAACCTGCGCCTGTTCGCCCGTCTCGAGCGCGTCGCCGACGTCGACGCCGCGGTCGCGCGGATGCTCGCCCAGGCCGACCTCGCCGATCGCGCCGGCGACGAGGTCGGCCGCCTCTCGGGCGGCAACAAGCAGCGCGTCAACATCGCGGTCGGCCTGCTCGCCGAGCCGCGGGTGGTGTTGCTCGACGAGCCCTCCTCGTCGCTCGACCCGCGCCAGCGCGAGCGGCTGTGGGGCTTCATCGGCGAGCTCGCGAGCCGCGGCACGACCGTCGTCTACTCGACGCACAACGTCCAGGAGGCGGAGCGCTACGCCGACCGCGTCCTCGTGCTCGCCGACGGCGAGCTGCTCTTCACCGGGAGCCCACGCGAGCTCGAGTCGACGGCCGATCGCTATTCGACGGGCGGCGACTTCGAGGCCGCGTTCGTGCGCTTCCTCCACGAGCGCGGACATTGAGAGCGACCCGCCACCGAGACGGTCCGCGATGCGCTGGCTGCTGCTGAAGGACCTGCAGATCCTGCGGCGCTCGCCGCTGCTCGTCGTCCTGCTGATCGTCTACCCGATCGTGATCTCGCTGCTGATCGGCTTCGCGCTCTCGGGCGGCCCGAGCAAGCCGAAGATCGCGGTCCTCAACGAGATCCCCACGAACCAGCGCACGTTCGACCTCGGCGGCCGCGCGGTGAACGCCGACGAGTACACCGCACGCCTGTTCGGCTCGATCGACCCGACGTTCGTGCACACCCGCGCCGACGCGCTCAAGCTCGTACGCGACGGCCGCGTGCTGGCGGCCGTGATCCTGCCGGCGGACATCACCGAGAAGCTCGCCAGCGGGACGCAGCAGGCGACGATCGAGATCGCCTACAACGGCGAGGACGCGGTCAAGCAGCGCTACGTCGAGTCGGTCATCAGATCGCGGATCGCCGACGTCAACGCCGCGCTCTCGAAGCGGTTCGAGCAGATCACCGTCAGATACATCAACCTGCTGCTCGACGGGGGCTCGCTGAACGTGTTCGGCCGCGACCTGCAGGTGCTCGGCCTGACGAACGCGAAGAAGATCCTCGACGGCGCGATCGCCTCGCTGCCGGGCGGCTCGCCGCTGCGACCGGCGCTCGGCCAGGTCGACCGGTTCGCGGCGATCGCGATCCAGAACCTCGGCGCCTCGGGCGCCGTGCTGCAGTCGGTCTCCGAGCCGGTGCGCGCGCAGGCGACGAACGTCGCCGGCAGCCGCCGGACTCCGCTCGACTCCTACGCCGTCGCCGTCGCGGTGACCGTCTCGCTGATGTTCCTGACCGTCCTGCTCGCCTCCGGCCTGCTGGCGCTCGAGCGCGAGGAGCACGCCTTCACGCGACTCGTGCGCGGGCTCGTCTCGCGCCTCGGGCTGCTGCTCGAGAAGATCGGGCTGGCCGCGCTCTGCTCGTTCACCGTCACGTTCGGGATGGTGCTCGCGCTCGGCGCCTTCTTCGTCGAGCTCGACTGGGGACGGCTGCCGCTGTGGATCGTCGCGCTCGCGGCCGGCGGGATCGCGTTCGCGGCGATGGGCGTGGCGATCGGCGGCGTCGCGCGCGAGCTGCGGGCGGCGTCGCTGCTCGCCTTCCTGCTCGCGCTGCCGGTCGCCTTCCTCGCGCTGGTCCCCAGCGGCGCCGTCTCCTCCGGCCTCTACGACGTCGTCAACGGGATCTCGGCGATCTTCCCCTTCAAACCGACGCTGCAGGCGCTCGACGCGGCGCTCAACGCGGGGCAGCGAAGCATCGTCGGCCCGCTCCTGCACCTGCTCGCCGTCGCCGTCGGCTACACCGTGATCGCCCGGATCGCCCTGCGACGCTTCGGCTGAGGACGTCAGCGCGCCGGGCCCGGCGGCCTCCCGTCGTTATCCTGGATCCGCGATGCCGTTTCCCACCACCCGCATGCGCCGCCTGCGCCGCACCGGCGCGCTGCGCGGCCTCGTGCGCGAGACCCAACTCGACGCGGGCGACTTCATCTACCCGCTCTTCGTCACGCACGGCCGCGACCGCCGCGAGCCGGTCGCCGCGATGCCCGGCGTCGACCGCCTCACGATCGACCACGTCGTCGCCGAGGCGGGCGAGGCCGTCGCGCTCGGGATCCCGGCGCTGATGCTGTTCGGGATCCCCGACCACAAGGACGAGGAGGGCTCGAGCGCGTGGGACGACGAGGGCGTCGTGCAGCTCGCGATCCGGGCGATCAAGGACGCCCATCCCGAGCTGCTCGTGATCCCCGACCTCTGCCTCTGCGAGTACACGAGCCACGGCCACTGCGGCGTGCTGCGCGCGGGCGCCGACGGGATTCCGCAGGTCGACAACGACGCGACGATCGAGCTGCTCGGCCGCACCGCCGTCTCCTACGCGCGCGCGGGCGCCGACATGGTCGCGCCGAGCGACATGATGGACGGCCGCGTCGGGCTGCTGCGCGCCGAGCTCGACGAGGCCGGCCATGACGACGTCGCGATCATGGCCCACTCGGCCAAGTTCGCCTCCGCCTACTTCGGTCCGTTCCGCGAGGCGGCCGGTTCGACGCCCGCATTCGGCGACCGCCGCAGCTACCAGATGGATCCGGCGAACGGCGACGAGGCCGTGCGGGAGGCCCAGCTCGACGTCGAGGAGGGCGCCGACATCGTGGTCGTCAAGCCGGCGCTGCCGTACCTCGACGTGATCCGCCGCGTGAAGGACGCGACCGGCATGCCGGTCGCGACCTATAACGTCAGCGGCGAGTACGCGATGGTGAAGGCTGCCGCGGCCGCTGGCTACATCGACGAGCGCGCCGTCGTGCTCGAGACGCTCACGTCGATCCGGCGCGCCGGTGCCGACGTCGTCATCACCTACCACGCAAAGGACGCCGCCCGATGGCTCTCCGAGATGGAATAACCGACAGCGCCACCGCGACGCCGAAGCTGCGCAGCCGCACGCACGGCGCGGCGATCCCGCTCGACGACCTCGACAAGCGGCTGCTCAACCTGATGCAGGGCAGCTTCCCGATCGAGCCGCGGCCCTACGCCCGCGTCGCCGAGCTGGCGGAGCGCTCCGAGGACGAGGTGATGGCGCGCGTCCAGAAGCTGCTCGACGAGCGCATCATCCGGCAGGTCACGCCGATCTTCGACACGCGTGCGCTCGGCTACTCCTCGATGCTGGTCGCCGCCAAGGTCGACGCCGAGAACCCGCACCGCGCGGCCAAGGTGATCAACGCCCACCCCGGCGTCTCGCACAACTACCTGCGCAACCACGAGTTCAACCTCTGGTTCACGATCGCGACGGAGCCGGACTCGAAGCTCGGGCTCGAGGGCACGCTCGCCGCCCTCGCCGAGGAGGCCGGCGCCGAGTCGGTGCGGCAGCTGCCGACGCTGAAGCTCTTCAAGATCCGCATGGACCTCGAGATGGAGGGCACGACCGCCGACCTCGCGAAGGCGGCCGTCGCGGCCGATCCGGTCGAGCTCGAGCCGCAGCCCTACGACGAGCTCGACATCGCCGTGATCCGCGCGCTCCAGGGCGACATGCCGGTGATCGCCGAGCCCTACGGCCCGGCCGCTGCGGAGCTCGGGATGCCGCAGGAGCGGTTCCTCGACCACCTCGCCCGGATGCAGGAGCGCGGCATCCTGCGCCGCGTCGCCGCGATCCTGTTCCACCGCCGCGCCGGTTTCTCCGCCAACGGGATGGGCGTCTGGAAGGTGCCGGAGGAGCAGATCCTCGAGGTCGGCCGCCAGATGGCCGCCGTCCGGGGGATCTCGCACTGCTACCAGCGCCCGACGTACGAGGACTGGCCCTACTCCGTCTTCACGATGGCCCACGGGCGCTCGAAGGAGGAGTGCGACGCGGTGCTCGACTCGATCGCGGAGACGCACGGGCTCGAGGGCCCCGACGAGCGCGCGACGCTCTACTCGTCGACCGAGTTCAAGAAGATCCGGCTGCTCTACTTCACCGACGAGTTCAAGACCTGGGAGCGCGAGCACGCCGGCGTCTGAGCCGCTCGCCGCCGCCCGCGCTCCCGCGATGCCCTCGCTGACCGACGCCCGCTCCGCGCAGCTGTACGCCCGCGCCGTCACGCTGCTGCCCGGCGGCGTCAACTCGCCCGTGCGGGCGATGCGCGCGATCGGCCGCGACCCGATCTTCGTCGATCACGGCGCCGGCGCCGAGCTCGTCGACGTCGACGGCAACCGCTACGTCGACTGGGTCTGCTCGTGGGGCCCGCTGATCCATGGGCACGCGCACCCCGAGATCGTCGCGGCCGTGCAGCAGGCGGCCGCGCGCGGCACCAGCTTCGGCGCGCCGACGGCGGGCGAGATCGAGCTCGCCGCGGAGATCGCCGACCGCCTGCCGTCGGTCGAGATGTCGCGCATGACCTCCTCCGGCACCGAGGCCTCGATGAGCGCGCTGCGGCTCGCCCGCGCGGTCACCGGCCGCGACATGATCCTCAAGTTCTCCGGCGCCTACCACGGCCACGTCGACGGCCTGCTGGCGGAGGCCGGCTCCGGCCTCGCGACGCAGGGGATCCCGGCCAGCCCCGGCGTGCCGGCGGCGGCGACGGCGGCGACCGTGATCGTCCCCTGGAACGACCCCGACGCGCTGCGGGCGGCGACCGCGCGGCACGAGCTGGCGGCGATCGTCGCCGAGCCCTATCCCGCCAACATGGGCCTCGTCCCGCCGGACGCCGGCTTCCTCGGACTGCTGCGCGAGCAGGCCGACGCGAACGGCGCGCTGCTGGTCTTCGACGAGGTGATCAGCGGCTTCCGCGTCGCGCGCGGCGGCGCCCAGGAACGCAGCGGCGTGACGCCCGACCTGACGATCATGGGCAAGGTCGTCGGCGGCGGCGTGCCGGCGGCCGCCTACGGCGGCCCGAAAGCGCTGATGGAGCGGATCGCGCCGGCCGGCGACGTCTACCAGGCCGGCACGCTGTCGGGCAACCCGCTCGCCGTCGCCGCCGGCCTCGCGACGTTGCGGCTGCTCGACGCCGGCGCCTACGAACGGCTCGCCGCGACGACGACCCGCCTGGCGGAGGGGCTGCGGGCCGCGGCCGGCGACCTGCCGGTCCAGGTCGCGACCGTCCCGGGGCTGCTGACCGTCTTCTTCCGCGCCGAGCCGGTGCACGACTATGCCGACGCGGCCGCCGCCGACCGCGACGCCTACGCCGCCTGGTGCCGCGCGCTGCTCGCACACGGCGTCTACGCGCCGCCCTCGCAGTTCGAGGCCTGGTTCCCCTCGCTCGCCCACGACGACGCGGCGATCGAGCGCACGCTCGCGGCCGCCAGCGCCGCCTTCGCGTCGTTGTCGTGATCGCGGAACCCTTCGGCTTGGGACCTGGGGCTCCGTGCGAGAACTCGCGACGGAAGCCGAGCCCCCGGGCGAGGCTTTCGCAGGCTCGCTCTCGCGCTTGCGGAGGGCCCTCACGTGAATGATCCGCTCGTCCTGCTCGCCGACGCCCTGCGGGCGGAGGGCGGTCTGCTCGCTGACGCGCTCGTCGCGACCGACGGCGGCGACGCCCTCGCGACGCGCACGGCGAGCGGTCCGCGCGCGGTCGCCGCCCCGGGGGAGTACGCGCTCGTCCTCGCGGCCGTGCGCGAGGGCTACCTGCTGCACTACGACGAGGGTCGCGTCGTGCGCCCCGACGACCCCGACCTGGCGCTGCTGGGCGGCGATCGCCTCTTCGCGCTCGGCCTCTCGCGCCTCGCGCAGCTCGGCGACGTCGACGCCGTGCGCACGCTCGCGGACCTGATCTCACGCTGCGCTCAGGCGCGCGCCGAGGGCGACGTAGCTGGCGCGGAGACCGCATGGATCGCGGCTGCCGCGGCGGTTGGCGGGCAACCAGGCGCATAGCCGCCTCGTCGGACAGCACCCGTGCGACGTAGGACCTGGTGTTGGCGCTAATGTTCCCGCCGCGATCGATCCTCGGTCGCCACCACCCGATTCCCCCCGTGTCTTCCGAGCGCAAAGAGCCCAAGTCCAAGTACACCGCCGACCGCGGTATCCCCGGCGCCTTCGAGGGCGAGACGGTCACGCGTCGGCGTCTCATGACCGGCACCGTCCACGGCCTCGGCGCGCTCGCGGCGGGCGCATTCGCGCTCCCCGCGCTCGGCTTCGCGCTCGGCCCGGTCTTCAAGCGTCAGAAGTTCCAGTGGCAGTCGATCGGCAACGTCGCCGACTTCAACCAGACCGACTACACGCCGAGAGTCATCACGATCGTCTCCGGCATCGGCGAGGCCGGCAAGTCGACGACCTACGTCCGGCTGCGGAACCCGTCGATCGACACCGAGCCCGAGGACCAGTACAACCGGGTGATCGCGATCTCGACGCGCTGCAACCACCTCGGTTGTCCGGTCCGCTTCACCGAGGCGGCCGGCAAGTTCATCTGCCCGTGCCACGGCGGCGTCTACGACTTCCGCGGCGTCCGCGAGGGCGGCCCGCCGGTGCGCCCGCTCGACCGCTTCTACACGCGGATCGAGAACGGCCAGGTCCAGGTCGGGCCCCGCTACAGCGTCAACAGCAACCTCAAGCGCTTCTCCCCGCGCGATCCGGGTGAGCCGGTCGACGGCATCGGCCAGTACCTCTATCCGTCGCGCTTCTCGACTCCGCAGAAGTAGGACGAGGACGATGCCCCGACTCAAGTTCCCCGCTCCGCCGATCCCGCCGGCGTTCCAGCCGAAGCCGAAGCGGCCCGGCACCGGCAACGGCAAGGTCAAGCCGGCCGACCAGGCGGCCGAAGCCGGCATCCACGTCGTCGACTGGATCGACGAGCGCACCTCGCTCTCGGGCGGTCTCCGCTGGCTGATGTTCCGCAAGGTCCCGAGGGGGACCAACTGGTTCTACACGCTCGGCTCGGCGACGCTGTTCGCGTTCCTCTCGCAGGCCGTCACCGGCGTCTTCCTCGCGATGTTCTACGACCCGTCCGCGACGCACGCGTACGAGTCGGTCCGCTACATCACGAACGAGGCGTTCCTCGGCCAGTTCGTCCGCGGGATGCACAGATGGGGCTCGACCGTGATGGTCATCCTCGTCTTCCTGCACATGGCGCGAACGTTCTTCTTCGGTGCGTACAAGTACCCGCGCGAGCTGAACTGGGTGATCGGCGTCGTGCTGCTGATCCTGACGATGACGATGGCGTTCACCGGCTACCTGCTGCCGTTCGACCAGCGCTCCTACTGGGCGACGATCGTCGGCGTGAACATCAACGGCACCGGCCCGCTGATCGGCCCGTACCTGTCGGACTTCCTGCGGGCCGGGCCCGAGTTCGGCGCGCTCACGCTGTCGCGCTTCTACTCGATCCACATGCTGCTCGTCCCGGGCCTGATCGCCGCGCTGATCGGCGCGCACCTCTACCTCGTCGCCAAGCTCGGGACCACGGCGCCGCCGTGGATCGAGGCCGAGGAAGATCCCGCCGCCGAGCTGCACAAGGCCGAGGTCTGAGCCAGAGATGAACCAACGTGAGAAGGAGCGGTACCTCCGCGACTACGCGATCCTGAAGTCGCAGGGCAAGCCGTTCTTCCCCTATGCCGTCGCGAAGGACTCGGCGATGGCGGCCCTCGTCCTCGCGGTCATCATCACCCTGTCGATCGTGCTGGGCGCCGAGCTCGGCCCGAAGGCCGACCCGACGACGACGACGTATGTGCCGCGCCCCGAGTGGTACTTCTTCTTCCTCTTCGAGGTGCTGCGCGTCGTCAGACCGCCGGAGTTCGTCCCGTTCGCGACGATCGGCGTGCCGACCCTCTGCATGATCCTGCTGTTCCTGCTGCCGTTCTACGACCGCAGCCCGGAGCGCCGTCCGGAGCGCCGTCCGATCGCGACGGCCGCGGGCATCATCACGATCGCGGCGATGGCGTACCTGACCTACATGGGAGCCAACGCCGGCTCGCCGAACGCGGTCGACATGAAGCCGCCGTCGTCGCTGACGGGCGCCGCTCTCACCCAGTGGAACGCGGGACGTCTCGTCGTCGGCCAGTCGGGCTGCCTCGCCTGTCACAGAATCGGCGAGAACGGCAACGACGGACCCGGCCCGCAGCTGACCCACGTCGCCTCCAGACTTCCCGCCGCCGCGATCGCGCAGACGCTGCGCAACCCGACGGCGCCGATGCCGTCGTTCCAGTCGCTCGCGGACAGCCAGCCAGAGAAGTTCAGAAACCTGGTGGCGTTCCTCGGCCAGCTCAGATAGCGCGCCGCTCGTGGCGCGCCCCCCGTCGAGCGGCCGGCTCGAGGAGCCACAGGTGCGGGCGATGTTCGACCGCATCGCGCGCGTGTATGACCGCATGAACTCGGTCATGACGGCCGGGCTGCACCACCAGTGGCGCCGCCGCGCGGTCGACCTCGCCGATGTCAAGCCCGGCAACCGCGTGCTCGACGTCGCCTGCGGCACCGGCGACCTCGCGCTCGAGCTGGCGCGCCGCGTCGGACCGGGCGGCGAGGTGATCGGCAGCGACTTCTCCGAGAACATGCTGACGCTCGCGCGCGAGAAGGCGGCGGCGACCACGACCGCGGGTCCCGTCCGCTTCGAGTGGGCGAACGCGCTCGAGCTGCCCTACCGCGACAACGAGTTCGCCGCCGCGACCGTCGGCTTCGGCGCCCGCAACTTCTCCGACCTCGAGCGCGGCCTCCGCGAGATGGCACGCGTCGTGCGGCCCGGCGGTCGCGTCGTCGTGCTCGAGATCACGACGCCGACGCGGCCGCCCCTGTCGACCTTCTACCGCGTCTGGTTCGACCATGTCGTCCCGACGCTGGGTCGCTTCGCCGGGGACAGCGACGCCTACACCTACCTGCCCAGCTCCGTCCGCCGCTTCCCCCCGCCGGCAGAGCTGGCCGCGACGATGGCGCGCGCCGGGTTGCGCGACATCCGCTACCTGCTGACGGCCGGAGGCATCATCGCGATCCACGTCGGCGAGGTCCGCTGATGCGGTCCGCCCCCGGGCGGCGCGGATGACGAGCGGCGCGGCCGTCGATGCTGTCGTCCGCGCCGGCGGCGCGCACGTCGCGCCCCTGATGGCGCGGGTCGAGGAGCGCCTCGCACAGCTCGCGACCGGCTACGGCGCGACGCTCGCCGACCACGCCGGCGCCACGATCGCCGCCGGCGGCAAGCGGCTGCGGCCGCTGCTCGTCTTCCTCGCGGCCGGCGAGCCCGGCGCGCTCGCCGACCGGCTCGTACGCTCCGCCGTCGCCGTCGAGCTGATCCACGCCGCCAGCCTCGTCCACGACGACGTGCTCGACCACGCGCCGACCAGGCGCGGGCAGCCGACCGTGATCGCGCGTGCCGGACGGACCGTCGCCACGGCGACCGGCGACCTGCTCTTCTCGCGCGCCTTCGCGGAGCTGGCCGAGAACGGCGAGGCCGACGACGTGCGGGCGCTGTCGGCGGCCAGCTCGTCGCTCGCGGCCGGCGAGCTGATGCAGCGTGCCGACGCCTGGGACGTCGCCGTCCCGCTCGAGCGCTACGTACGCCGTTGCGAGCTGAAGACCGGCAGCCTGTTCGAAGCCGCCTGCCGTCTCGGTGCGCTGGCGGTCGGCGGTCCGGCCGAGACGCTCGCCCGCTTCGGCCGCGAGATCGGCATCGCCTTCCAGCTGCTCGACGACGTGCTCGACGTCGCCGGCCCGCCGAGTCGAACCGGCAAGGCGCGTGGCACCGACCTGCTCGACGGCACCGTCACGCTGCCGCTGATCCTCGCGCGGGAGGGCGACCCGCAGCTGGCCGCGACGGACCTGCGCGCGCTCGACGGGCCGGCCGCGGCCGAGGAGATCTGCGACCGGATCGCGGCGACCGGCGCGCTCGACGAGGCGAAGCGGCGGGCGCTGGAGCTGGTGGAGCAGGCGAAGGGCGAGCTGCCGGCCCTGCCGGACGGGCAGCGGCGCGCGCTCGAGCTGGTCGCCGACGGCGTCGTGGAACGATACGCGTAGAGCCCTGCGGCCGTGAACCCCTGCGGCCGGAGGCCTTGGGGTTCATTGGAAGAACTCGCCCAGGGGGCTCGTTCCTCCGGCCGTGGCGCGCCGCTGGACGCCGCGCGCCGTCGGCTAGAAGTCCATCGGCCAGATCTGGTCCGCGCCTAGCGCGGTGACGAAGCGGTCGATCTCGTCTTCCATGTTGGCGCGCATGAGACGTTGGAGATCGCGCAGGAGCGCCTCGGTACCGCGGTCGAGCTCCTCGTCGAAGCGCTCGACGAGCTGCTCGGAGAAGACGCCGCCGCCGAGCCAGTCGCAGTTGGGGCAGTGCAGCGTGACGTCCCAGTGCGACGGTCCGGCCTCGTCCCAGGCGACCGGATTCACCAGCCCAGACTCACATGCGGGGCAGACGTGGAGCGCACGCGTGTGCTCTCGGACGGTGCCGTCGAAGTACAGGACCTCGATCGTCTTGCCGCTGGGGAGCGTGACGCGCCGGATGGAGTGATGGTCCGCGGGATGGTTCATCCGATGGGCCTAGAATCGGCCGCTGGGCGACGGAACTTGAGTCGGATCTCGAGATGGCGCTGATCCGCGAGTCGCTACGCTCCGTAGACCCCATCCGGAGGCTTTTGATGTTCTCCCAATTTGGCCCGCTGGAAATCATCCTCGTCCTCGTCATCGTGCTCGTCATCTTCGGGCCGAAGCGGCTTCCCGGACTCGGGAAGCAGCTGGGGAGAGGCATGCGCGAGTTCAGAGAGTCGATCACCGGTGAGGACAAGGACGACGACCGGACGCGGCCCCGTCCGGAGCTGACGAAGGCCCAGGCCGACGAGCCCGTGCCGCCCACCCCGGTCTCCGGGACGCCGGCCGAGCGGACCCCGGCCGACGTCTCCCGCGAGCAGCGCGGCTAGCACGCCGCACCCGTCGATGGCGACTGTCCTCAAGCCGATTGCGCATGACGATCGCCTGTCGGTCGTCGACCACCTCGACGAGCTCCGCACGCGGCTGATCATCTGCGTCGTGACGCTCGTCGTCGTCGGCGGCGTCTGCTTCTGGCAGAACGGCCCGCTGCTCAACTTCCTCAACAAGCCGCTGAAGGACAGCACCAACCAGAGCACGAAGGGCAACGGACGGCTGGCGCAGGCGGCGCAGGCGCAGACGACCGTGCGGAGCGGCTTCGTCGCGATGGACACGATCACGAGAGCGCTCCAGGCCGACCCCGCGATCTCGGCGGCGACGAAGCAGGCGCTCGCGCAGCAGGGCCCGAGGCTGGCGGCCGCCGCGGCCGCGCTGCCGAGAACGACGCCGAAGCGGGTGCCGATCACGACGGGCGTGGGGGAGCCGTTCACCGCGACGCTGACCGTCGTCGCCTACTTCGCGCTGCTGTTCTCGCTGCCACTGATCCTGTACCAGGCGTACGCGTTCCTGTTGCCGGCCTTCAGTCCGAGAGAGCGGAAGGTCGCGATGCCGCTCATGCTGATGGTGCCGGTGCTGTTCGTCGCCGGGGTCGCGTTCGGCTACTACCTCGTGCTGCCGCCGGCGATCTCGTTCCTCCAGAACTTCAACAACACGAACTTCGACGTCCTGATCCAGGCGAAGGACTACTACCGCTTCTCCGTCATGGCGCTGCTCGCGACCGGACTGATCTTCCAGCTCCCGGTCGGCCTGCTCGCGCTCGACGTCGCCGGCATCCTCAACGCCAGGACGCTGATCCGCCACTGGCGCTACGCGGTCGTCGGGATCGCGGTCGTCGCCGCGATCATGCCGGGCGTCGACCCGGTCTCGACGCTCCTGTTGATGGTGCCGATGCTTTTGCTCTACGGGCTCAGTATCGTTCTCCTCACGATCGCTGATCGGCGGCGGGGGGACCGCGGCGAGGTTGCGGCCTTCTCGTGGCCCGGCGGCGACGATCACGAGGAATCCTGAACACACCATGCTCTTCGACCTCCAGGGCCGAGGACGGCGAAATGTCGTCAAGGTCATCTACGTCTTCCTCGCCGTGCTGCTCGGCGGAGGGCTCGTCCTGTTCGGTGTCGGCACCGGCACCGGCGGCGGCGGCCTGCTCGACGTCTTCGGCGGCGGGGGGACGAGCACGAAGGTCCAGGTCAGCCAGGCGGAGAAGCGCGCGACGAGAGCCGTCCAGCTGAACCCGAAGGACGCGACCGCGTGGGCGACGCTGTCCCGCACGCGCTACCAGAACGCCGGTCAGGGCGAGAACTACAACGCCGACCAGGCGGCCTTCACGGCGAAGGGCCGGATCGAGCTGGGGCGCTCCGCCGACGCCTGGCAGCACTACCTCGCCCTCAACCCGAAGAGCCCGGACCCGACGCTCGCGCGGCTGATGTCGCAGGCCTACAGCCAACAGGGCCTGAACCAGCCCGCCAACGCCGCGGCCGCGCTCGAGATCGTGACCGGCGCGCAACCCTCCTCCTCGTCGTTCGGGCAGTTGGCGCAGTACGCCTACCTGGCGGGACAGGACCGTCTCGGGGATCTCGCTGCGAGAAAGTCGGTCGACCTCGCTCCCAAGGAGCAGAAGGCGACGGTCAAGGACACGCTCGCCAGCGTGAAGCGCCAGGTCGCCGTCGAGAGAGCGAGAAACGCCACCGGCGCCCAGGGCACCGCGACCGCGCCGACCGGCTAGAATCTCCGGCCGGTCCACCTCGAGGACCGGCACCCCGGGCCGTTAGCTCAACTGGCAGAGCAGGGGACTCTTAATCCCAAGGTTGGAGGTTCGATTCCTCCACGGCCCATCGCCCGCCGCTCCTAGGCCTTCGACGCGGCGCGCGGTCTTCCGTCGCGCTCCTCGCCGACGAGCTCCGGCTCGCTCTCGGCCGCCCGCTGCTCGTAGCCGGACCGCGCGCCGGCATCGACGTCGGTGAGGATCCGGTCGGTCTTCATCGCCCGGCCGATCGCCTCGGCGACCCGGCGCGGCAGCAGCGCGCCGATCCGCGTGACCGCACCGATCGACTTCGGCACGAAGACGTCGTGGCGGGGGTGCTCGAGCGCCTCGACGATCGCCTGCGCGACGTCGTCCGGCGCGATGATCCGCAGGCTGCGGCTGCCGGTCAGCCCGGCCGCCAGCTCGGTGTCGACGACGACCGGCATCACGACGCTCGTCTCGACGCCGGTCCCGCGCAGCTCGCCGCGGATCGCCTCCGTCAGCCCGACGACGGCGTGCTTCGTCGCCGAGTAGGTCGCGCCGCCGGGGATGCCGGCCTTGCCGGCCGTCGAGGCGATGTTCACGAGGTGGCCGCTGCGGCGGGGCAGGAAGCGCTCGAGCGCGAGCTTCGAGCCGTGGACGACGCCGTGCACGTTGATGTCGATCATCCGCGCGGCAGCGGCGTCGCTCTCCTGCGCGAAGCCGCCGAGGTGCATGATGCCGGCGTTGTTGACGAGCACGTCGAGCGGGCCGAGCTGCGCCTCGACCTCGTCGAGGAAGCGGGCGAAGGCGGCCCGGTCGGTGACGTCGAGGGCGCACGCGATCGTGCCGCCGCCGAGCTCGGCCGCCGTCTGCCGGGCGAGCGCGAGGTCGAGATCGCCGATCGCCACCTTCGCGCCTCTGCGGACCAGCGCGGCGGCCGTCGCCCGGCCGATGCCGCGGGCGCCGCCGCTGATCGCGACGACCCTGCCGCTGAGCTGGCGAGGCTGCTTGGCCATCCCGTCTCCTCCTCGTGTGGGGTGCACGCGCGAGCCTAACGCGCCCCGCCGGGGGCGTGGAGAAGGACTGGCCGCCCAGCCAGTCGGCGCCGCCGCGCCCCGCCCGCGCGCCTCGACGACCTGCGGGTAGAGTGCGATCGATGGCCACCGCCCACCTCGCCTGTCTCGACGGCGTCGTCCTGCCGGCCGCCGAGGCGCGCATCCCCGTCACCGACGAGGGCCTCGTCCGCGGTGACGGCGTCTTCGAGGTGCTGCGCCTCTACGACCGCCGTCCCTTCGCGCTCGAGGACCATCTCGAGCGCCTGCGACGCTCGGCCGCGAACCTGCGGCTGCCGCTCGACCTCGACGCCGTCCGCGCCGACGTCGCGACGCTGCTGCGCGCCGCCGAAGCCGAGCCGCCGCGGGGCTGCCTGCGGATCATGGTCACGCGCGGCGGCCGCCGCGTGCTGCTGACCGAGTCGCTCGTCGAGGCCGCGCCGACGATCCGCCTCGGGACCGTCACGTACGCGCCGACGCGCCTGCTCGACAGCATCAAGTCGCTCTCCTACGCCCCCAACATGCTCGCCACCCGACTGGCGCAGGAGGAGGGGCACGACGAGGCGCTGCTCGTGACCCCGCACGGGCGCGTGCTGGAGGCGCCGACCTCGTCGATCTTCTGGGTCAGCGGCGGTCGCCTGCAGACGCCGCCGCTCGAGGACCACATCCTCGCCTCGATCACCCGCGCCCGCGTGCTCGAGCTGACGGACGCGGAGGAGCGACCCGGGACGCTCGCGGAGCTGCTCGCGGCCGACGAGGCGTTCCTCGCCTCGACCACGCGCGAGGTGCAGCCGGTCGCGGCCCTCGACGGGCACGCCCTGCCGCTCGGCGGCGCGATCACCGCCGACGTCGCGCGGCGGCTGCACGAGCGGATCCTCTCCGAGCTCGCCTGAGCGACGCTTCCATGCGCGTCCTCACGGTGATCGGGAACCGCCCGCAGTTCATCAAGGCCTCGGCCGTCTCCTCGCGGCTGCGCGCCGACGGGGAGGAGATCACGGTCCACACCGGGCAGCACTACGACGCCGAGCTCTCGCAGGTCTTCTTCGACGAGCTGCAGCTGCCGCCGCCGGAGCGGCTGCTCGGCATCGGCGGCGGCACGAACACGTCGCAGACCGCGCGCATGCTGGCCGCGCTCGAGCCGCTGCTGGCCGAGGTCGCGCCCTCGGTCGTGCTCGTCTACGGCGACACCAACTCGACGCTCGCCGGCGCACTCGCGGCCGTCCAGGCGGGCATCCCGGTCGCCCACGTCGAGGCGGGCATGCGCTCGTTCGACCGCGCGATGCCGGAGGAGGTCAACCGCGTCGTGACCGATCACCTCTCGCGCCTCCTGCTGTGCCCCTCCGCCGCCGCGGTCGAGAACCTGCGGCGCGAGTCGGTCGCCGGCGAGGTCGAGCTGGTCGGCGACGTGATGGTCGACGTCGCGAAGCTGCTGCAGCCGGCCGCCCGCGCCCGCACCGAGGTGCTCGCGCCCTACGACGTCGCGCCCGGCGCCTACCTGCTCGCGACCGCGCATCGCGCCGGCAACGTCGACGATCCCGCCCGCCTGCGGGAGCTGGTCGCGCTGCTGCTCGCGCTCGAGACGCCGACCGTCCTGCCGCTCCACCCCCGCACCCGCGCGCGCCTCGTCGAGGCCGACCTGCTGGGCGCGCTCGAGCAGGCCGCGCACGTCCGCCTCGCGCCGCCGCTCGGCTACCTCGACTTCACGGCCCTGCTCTGCAACGCGCGCGCCGTCGTCACCGACTCCGGCGGCGTCCAGAAGGAGGCGTACCTGGCGGGCGTGCCGTGCGTCACGATGCGGCCGAGCACCGAGTGGGTCGAGACCGTCGAGGCCGGCTGGAACGTGCTCGTCGACCTCGACGCCGACGCCGCACGCGCCGCGCTCGCCATCACGCCACCCGCCGCGCGCCCGGAGCTCTACGGCGACGGCCGCGCGGGCGAGCGGGTGGTGGCGGCCGTTCGCGCGCTGGCCTGAGGCCGAGGTGACAATCGCGTCGCGCCGTCTGCGTTGCGCTCAGCGGTCCGTCGCGATCGGCGGGCGCCCGATGCGGCGAAGCGGGATGCCGGCGGCGTCGAACGGCGCGGGGTCGAGCAGGTCGCGGCCGTCGACGACCGCGCGCACGCCCGGCAGCGCGTCCGGTCCGAGCGCGCGGTACTCGGCGTGGTCGGCCTGCAGGATCACGCCGTCGATCGGCGCCCCGTCCCACGGCTCGAAGCCGAGCGCGCGCAGCTCGGCATCGTCGTAGAGCGGGTCGGCCGCGAACGGGACGGCGCCGCCGGCCGCGAGCGCGTCGCGGACGTCGAAGGCGCCCGAGAAGGCCGTCTCCTTCACGCCGCCGCGATAGGCGACGCCGAGGATCAGCACGCGCGCGCTCTCGAGGCGCCCGAGCGCCTGCGCCAGGAGGCCGACGGCGTAGGCCGGCATCGCGCGGTTGACCTCGCGCGCGAGCGCCGGGATCCGCGCGTCGGCGTCGCCGTGGAGGTAGAAGTGTGGATAGACCGGGATGCAGTGCCCGCCGACGGCGACGCCGGGGCGGTGCACGTGGCTGAACGGCTGCGAGTTGGCGGCGTCGATCACGCGGTGCACGTCGACGCCGATCGTCCCGGCGTAGCGGGCGAACTCGTTCGCGAGCGCGATGTTGACGTCGCGATAGGTGGTCTCCGCCAGCTTCGTCATCTCGGCCGCCTCGGCCGAGCCCATCGGCCAGACCTCGGCCGCGATGAAGGCGCGGTAGAGCTCGACGCCGCGCGCCTCGCCGGCGTCGGTCAGTCCGCCGACGAGCTTCGGGTAGCTGTCGAGGTCGGCGAAGATGCGACCGCTGTAGACGCGCTCGGGGCTGAACACGGAGAAGAACTCGCGCTCGGAGCGGAGCCCGCTGCCGGCTTCGAGCGCCGGCGCGATCCGCGTGCGCGTCGTCCCGACCGGCAGCGTCGTCTCGACGCTCACCGTGACGGGGTCGCCGCCGGAAGGCAGCGCCTTCAGCCCACGCGCGATGTCGGCTACGACGCTGTCGAGCACCCCCCAGCCGGGCCGCGCGGCCGCGTCGACGACGAGCGGCGGGACGGCGATCACGAGCGTCGGCCCGGCGGCGACGGCAGCGGCGGTGTCGGTTTGCGCCTGCAGCCGCCCGGCGGCGACCACCTCCGCGAGGCCCTCCGCCAGGTCCGCCTCGCCCGGGAACGGCTCCTGCGCGCGGTTGACGAGCTCGACGACGCGCTCGTCGACGTCGCAGCCGACGACCTCGTGCCCGGCGCGGGCGATGTGGACCGCCAGCGGCAGCCCGATCTTCCCGAGCGCGACGACGACGACCCTCATCGCGCGATCCGGACCGTCTCGCCGCCGGCGGCGCTCGCCAGCACGGCCTCGGCGGAGCGCAGCGCCGCGAGGCCCTGTGCCAGCGTCACGACCGGGGCGGCGTCATCCCCGGCGACGAGGTCGCGGAAGGCCTCCAGCTCGGCCCGAAGCGGCTCTGCGCGCGCGAGCGCGTAGCGGGTCGCGTTGCCCTCGGAGACGCCGCGCAGCGCCTGCGAGCTGTCCCACGCCGACGTCACCCGGCCGTTCTCGTAGAACGTCAGGTCGGCGGTCACCGTCTCGGCCACGAGCATGCCGCGGTCGCCGAGCACGCGCGTGCGGCGGGACTTGGTCGGCGTCAGCCAGTCGACGACCGAGTTGAACGGGACGCCGGAGGCGAGCCGGCCGGTCACCAGCACGAGGTCCTCGTGCGGTCGGCCGGTGCGGTGCGAGGTCTGCGCCGCGACCGAGCTGATCGGCGCGTCGCCGATCCAGGCGACGATGTCGAGGTCGTGGGTCGCCAGGTCCTTCACGACGCCGACGTCGCGCACGCGCTCGGGAAACGGCCCGACGCGCTCGGTCGCGACCAGGAAGACGTCGCCGAGCAGGCCCTCGGAGAGGCGCTCGCGCAGCGCCAGCAGCGCCGGGTTGAACCGCTCGACGTGCCCGACGGCCGCGCGCACGCCGGCGCGCGCGCAGGCCGCGATGATCTCGTCGCCCTCCGCGACCGAGGCCGCCAGCGGCTTCTCGATCAGCATGTGGACGCCGGCCTCCGCGAGCGCGAGCGCGACCGGCAGGTGCTCCTCGGTCGGCAGTGCGACGATCGCGAGGTCGAGCACGGGGTTCGCGGCCAGCAGCGCGTCGAGCGTCGGATGGACGAGCGCGGGGTCGCGCACGGCGCCGTGGCGGTCGCCGGCGGGGTCGACGGCGCCGACGAGCTCGACGCCGGCAAGCGACTGCAGGATCCGCGCGTGGTGGCGGCCCATCATGCCGAGCCCGAGCAGCGCGGCGCGCAGCGGGGTGGGGGAGGAAGCGGTCATGGGGACGGCGCAAGCGTAT
This sequence comes from Conexibacter sp., assembly GCA_025964325.1. Lineage (GTDB taxonomy): Bacteria > Actinomycetota > Thermoleophilia > Solirubrobacterales > Solirubrobacteraceae > Conexibacter. The sequence continues at coordinate 2,138 of JAOPZA010000191.1, read as the reverse complement.
CCGCGAGGCCCGTGTCCCGCCGACCTGGCAGGCTTCGCGCCATGGACAACGCACGCGACGCGCCCGGGCTCGTCCTCAGCCCGACCGCGACGGTCGGGCGCGACGTGCGCTTCGGCGCACACGTCGTCGTCCACGACGGCGTCGAGATCGGCGACGGCGTCACGATCGAGGACGGCGCCGTGCTGGGCAAGGGCCCGCGGCTCGCGCCCGGCTCGGCCGCGGCAGCCGCGGGCGGCAGCTCCGCAGCGGCGTTGACGATCGGCGCCGGCGCGACGATCTGCTGCGGCGCGGTCCTCTTCGCCGGCGCCAGCATCGGCCCCGGCGCGATCGTCGGCGACCAGGCGTACGTGCGCGAACGCGCACGGATCGGCGCCGGCACGGTGATCGGCCGCGGCTCGGCGGTCGACAACGACGTCACGATCGGAGCGCGCGTGCGGGTGCAGACGAACGTCTACCTGACCGCCTTCTCGCTCGTCGAGGACGACGTCTTCGTCGGTCCCTGCGCGATGACGACGAACGACGACGCGATGGGCCGCGTCCCGCACGGCGCGACGCTGCGCGGGGCGACGCTGCGGCGCGCCTGCCGCATCGGCGGCGGGGCCGTGCTCGTGCCGGGCGTCGAGGTCGGCGCGGAGGCCTTCGTCGCCGCCGGAGCGGTGGTCACGCGCGACGTGCCGGCGCGCGCGGTCGTGATGGGCGTTCCGGCGCGCGTCGTGCGCGAGGTGCCCGACGAGGACCTGATCGAGCGCTGGGCGAGACGGGGGGCATAGCCCTTGTCTCGCTTGCGGGTTCGGCTGGCGCCGAACCCGGGCGCTGGCGTCCCGATTCGTAGGTTCGGGCGCAGTTTGCGGGGCGCAGGGGTGCATGCTCGCGCCCGGAAACTGTCACCGAACTTCGGAATCGGGAGACGAGGCGAGAAACTGCGGGCACCCTCTCAGCTGCCGGCGAGCACAGCCTGGCCGGGCGCCGTCTCGCGCGAGGCGGCGGTCCAGATCGTCTGCTCGCGGCCCGGGCCGACGCCGATCACCGCGATCGGCACGCGGATGAAGTCCTCGATGAAGCGCAGGTAGTTGCGCGCGTTCTCGGGCAGCTCGTCCTCGCTGCGGGCCTCGCTGATGTCCTCGCTCCAGCCGGGCAGCTCGACGTAGTCGCCCGTCGCGTGGTGGAGGACGGTCTGGTGGTACGGGAAGTGGTCGAACTCGGCGCCGTCGGGGCCGCGGTAGCGCGTGCAGACTCTGATCGTGCCGAGCCCGGAGAGGACGTCGAGCTTCGTCAGCACGAGCGACGTCATCGAGTTGATGCGCGCGCCGTAGCGCAGCGCGACGAGGTCGAGCCAGCCGATCCGGCGCGCGCGGCCGGTCGTGGTGCCGAACTCGCCGCCCTTCTCGCGCAGCTCGTCGCCGAGCGCGTCGGTCAGCTCCGTGGGGAAGGGGCCGGAGCCGACGCGCGTGCTGTAGGCCTTCGCGATCCCCCAGACCTCGTCGATGTCCTTCGGGCCGACGCCGCTGCCGATGCAGGCGGCGGCCGCGACCGGGTTCGAGGAGGTCACGAAGGGATAGGTGCCGTGGTCGATGTCGAGCAGCACGCCCTGCGCGCCCTCGAAGATCACGATGCCGTCCTCGTCGAGCTTGTCCCAGACGAGCCGCGAGGTGTCCTGGATGTACTCCGAGAGGCGCCGGCCGTAGGCGAGGTACTCCTCCGTCAGCGTCTGCAGGTCGAGCCGCGGATCGCGGGCCCAGGGGCGCAGCAGGAGGCGCTTCGGCTCGAGCGCGGCGACGATCTTCTTCTTCAGGATCTTCTCGTCGAGCAGGTCCTGAACGCGGATGCCGAGTCGTGCGGCCTTGTCGGCGTAGCAGGGGCCGATCCCCCGGCGCGTAGTGCCGATCTGCAGGCTCCCGAGCTTGGCCTCCCCCGCCGAGTCCAGCAGCAGGTGGTAGGGCATGATCAGGTGGGCGTTGGCGGAGATCCGCAGCCCGGCCGTATCGACTCGGCGCCGCCGCAGTTCCTCGAGCTCGTCGGTGAGCACCTTGGGGTCGATCACCACTCCGTTGCCGATCACGCACAGCTTGCCCGGATGCAGGATGCCGGAGGGCATCAGGTGGAGCTTCCAAGTCTCGCCGCCCCGCACGATCGTGTGG
>JAOPZA010000131.1 GCA_025964325.1 Conexibacter sp. | reverse complement strand
GACTGGAGCTCCTCGTTGGTCGTCTCGAGCTCCTCGTTGGTCGACTGGAGCTCCTCGTTCGTCGTCTCGAGCTCCTCGACCGTCGACTGGAGCTCCTCGTAGGACGTCTCCAGCTCGTGCCGCGTGCGGTCGAGCTCCTCGCGCAGGCGCTGGCGCTCGGTCACGTCGCGATAGGCGACGCTGACGCCGAGGACCTCGACGCCGGCGAACAACGGCGCGAACGCGACCTCCAGCTCGACCGCCTCGCCGCTGGCCGTCGTCCAGGCGACCGGACCGCGCGTCACGGCGTGCCGATCGCGCTTCGCCTGCTCGATCGCGGCGGACAGCTCGAGCGGCCGGTAGGAGAGACCGAGCTCGCGCAGCGGGCGGTCGAGGTCATCGCCGGTGAGCGCGAACAGGTCGCGCGCGAAGCGGTTGGCGAGCAGCAGGCGGCCGTCGTCTCCGACGACCACCTGTGCGACCGGCCCCGCGTCGTAGCCGCTCTCGCGGATCGCGAGTCCCAGCTCGCCGCCGTCGTCGCCCCGCTCGCGCCCGTCGGCCACGAGCCGGTCGCGCATGCTCGCGGGGCGCACCTTCCTGAAGACGCGGCGCCTCAGGTTGACGGGCGTGAACAGGTCGCTGTGCGTGATCAGCATCTCCGACTTGCCGAGGAAGAGATAGCCGTTGGGGTCGAGCGAGAAGTTGAAGCGGCCGAGGATCCGCGCCTGCGTCTCGGCGTTGAAGTACATCAGCGTGTTGCGGCACAGCAGCAGGTCGATGCGCGAGATCGGCGCGTCCTGCACGAGGTCGTTGCGGCCGAAGATGACCGTGCGTCGCAGGTCGGCGTTGAAGCGGAAGCGGGTGCCGGCGCGGTCGAAGTAGCGCTCGAGCAGCGGCTGGGGCAGGACGGCGACCTGGTCGGCGGAGTACGAGCCGTGGCGCGCCGTCGCGAGCGCCTCCTCGTCGACGTCGGTCGCGTAGATCTTCACGCGGTCGAGGAACTGCTGGCGCCCGAGCGCCTCCGCGAGCACGATCGCGACCGTGTACGCCTCCTCGCCGGAGGAGCAGCCGGCGCTCCAGATGCGCAGCGGCGCGTCGGTCGGCCGCAGCACGAGCAGCTTCGGCACGATCTCCTGCGCGAGGTACTCCCACGCATCCGCGTCGCGGAAGAAGCCCGTGACGTTGATCAGGATCGTGTCGAACAGCGCGGCGAACTCGTCCGGATGGACCTCGAGGTGGTCGAGGTAGCCGAGGTAGCCGTCGCTGCCGTCGAGCTCCAGCTCGCCGATCCGCTTCGCGATCCGCCGCTCGAGGCTCGAGCGCTTGTAGCCGGTGAAGTCGAAGCCGCGCGTGCGCTTCAGGTGATCGAGCAGCAGGTCGAGTGGCCGGTCGCCGCCGCCTCCGGGCTCGCGCTCCGCGCGGTCGGTGCCGCTCGTCGTCTCGCTCATGTCGGGCTCTCGTTCGCGACGTCGCCGATGGCGCTCTGGCTGAGCGCAGTCCTCTGCTCGAGCGCCGTACGGATCGTAGCGGCACGCTCCCCGGCCTCTCGCGCGCGCGTCTCGAACGAGCCGGCCGAGTTGGGGCGTCGCTGGTCGCGCGCGCGTCTCGCCATGCCGCGCAGCAGCACGGCGCGGTCCTCGAGGCTGCGGATCGCCGCCCACAGCGCGACTTCCAACTGGTCCGACGGCCGTGCGAAGAGGCGCTCGGAGGAGGCGGCGCCCGCCTGCGCGGACGCGGCGGGCAGCGGGTGCAGCCGCGTCGGATCGGCTGCGACCCCGCCGACCGCGCCGGCCGAGATCGGCGCCTCGCCGATCAGCCGGACGATCGCGGCGGCCAGCTCGTCGCAGGTCAGCACGCCGTCGACGGCGACGTGGGCGATCGCGTTGCGCGGCATCCCGTCGTAGAGCGCCTCCGCCGGATCCTGCACGAGCGTCACGCCGCCCAGCCGCTTGACCTTCTGCAGCCCGGCGGTGCCGTCGTCGCGCGTGCCGGATAGGACGACGGCCGCCGCGCGCGGGCCGAAGGACTCGGCGGCGCCGCGGAAGAGGGGGTCGACGGCGGGTCGGTGCCCGTTCTCGCGCGGGCCGCGGCCGACGCGGACGACGGCGCCCTCGAGCGTGAGATGGCTGCCCGGCGGCGCGACGTAGACGCGGCCCGCTTCGACCGGCTCGCCCTCGCGGGCGTTGGCGGCGGTCAGCGACCCCGCGCGGGACAGGATCCGCGGCAGCACGCTCGTCGCCCCCTCCATCACGTGCAGCACGACGAACACGGCGGCACGGAGGTCGCCGGGCAGCAGTGCGACGAGCCGGGTCAGCGCCTCGACGCCACCGGCCGAGGCGCCGATCGCGACGACTTCGACCGGCTGCGGTCGAAGCGGCAGCTCTCTTGCGATCCGAGCCGGAACGCCCTGCGACTCAGCTCGCACCATCGCGCGGTCGGACCGTCGCCCGCGAACGGCGCTGCGGGCCGGCCTGCGGCTCGTCGCTCACCTGGCTGAGTCGGGCGATCGCACGTCGCAGGAGTCGGGAAACCTGCATCTGCGAGCAGCCTACCCGCTCCGCGATCTCCGACTGCGTCATGTCGCGCGCGAACCGCATGAAGAGGATCTCGCGCTCGCGCGCGGGCAGCGCGCGGATCAGCGGGGCGACGGTCACGCGGTGCTCGATCAGGTCGAGGCGGTCGTCCTCGTTGCCGATCACCTCCGCGATCGTCGTGTCCCCGTCGCCGCCGCCGGCGCGCGGCTGGTCGAGCGACGTCGTGTCCTGCGCGGCACGCGCCTGCATCGCCTCGGCGATCTGCTCGAGCTCGAGGCCGGTCGCCTCCGCGAGCTCGCGGACCGTCGGCGGGCGTCTGAGCTGGTGGGCCAGCTCGGCGCTCGCCTTCGTCATCTCGAGCGCCGCCTCCTGCACTCCGCGCGGCACGTGCAGCGTCCACGAGGTGTCGCGGAAGTGACGGCGCAGCTCGCCCGAGATCGTCGGGATCGCGAACGAGCTGAAGCGCGTCCCGTGAGCGGGATCGAAGCGGTCGACGGCCTTCACGAGGCCGAGGTAGGCGACCTGCAGGAGGTCGTCGAGCGGCTCCTGGCCCCGGTGGTAGCGGGATGCCAGCCGGCGGGCCAGCGGCATGTAGCAATGGACCGCCTGCTCCCGTGCGCGCGGGTCCTGCGTGCGGCGGTAGCGCGCGATCATCTCCTCGCCCGACGGTCGTTGGACCGGAGACCGGCTCCTCATTGCGGTGACGCTCACGATACGGCCCTTCCCGGCTCGGAGACGGTGCATGCTGGATGTCGCCTGCATCGATATGTCGCGGTCGGAAAGCAACCAGCAGCTCGTTCGCCTTCGGACCGTCGCGGGTCGCGATCGCCCACCGCCCTTGCCGCGGCGGCGGGCCGGCATACTGGGGCGATGGACGCCGTCCTCAGCCGGGCGCGCCGCCTCGGCGGCCTGCCGTGGCGCACCCCGCCGCAGGGGCTGTTCGTGGTCGGCGCGGTCACGCAGTACGTCGGCTCCGGCCTCGCGGTGCTGCTGTTCGCGCGCGTCCCGGCGGCCGGCGTCGCCTGGCTGCGCGTGCTGAGCGCGGCGGTCGTCCTGGTCGCCTGGCAACGGCCGTGGCGCGTCCTCGGGGGCGACGGGGTTGCGCGCGCGACCCGCAGCTCGCGCCTGCGGCTGCTGGTGCCGTTCGGGATCACGATCGCGGCGATGAACACCGCCTTCTACCTCGCGATCGACCACCTGCCGCTCGGCACGACGGTCGCGATCGAGTTCATCGGGCCGATCGCGGTGACCGCGCTCGGCTCGCACACGCGCCGGGACCTGGGCGCGCTGGCGCTGGCGAGCAGCGGCGTGCTGCTGCTGAGCGACGTCCATCTCGCCGGGAGCCCGCTGGGCGTCGCGCTGGCGCTCGCGGCCGGCGTGATGTGGGCGGGCTACATCGTCCTCGGCCATCGCGTCGCCGCCGATCCTGCGCTCGGCGGCGGCCGCGGCCTGGCGGCGGCGATGGCGATCGGCGCGCTCGCGCTGGCGCCGTTCACGGCCTCGGCGGGCGCCAAGGCGCTGCTGTCGCCGGGGCTGCTGGCGGCGTGCATCGGCGTCGGGCTCGCCTCCAGCGTCGTGCCCTACGCGCTCGACCAGGTCGCGATGGCGCGGCTGCCGCGCGCCCGCTTCGCGCTGCTGCTGGCGCTGCTGCCCGCGACCGCCACGCTCGTCGGCATCGTCGTGCTGGGGCAGGTGCCGGGTGGCGTCGAGCTCGTCGGCATCGGCTTCGTGGTCGCGGCGACCGCGCTGCGCAGCCACGCGGAGTAGGCGAGCGGCGCCGCGGCGCGCGCTCAGTCGCGGCGTTCGAGCAGCGCGACGCCGTGCGGCTCGACCAGTGCCCCGACCGGCGTCCCGCCCGCCAGGACCCGCGTCTGATCGGTCAGCAGGTCGTGCCAGCGGCCGACGAGCGGGGTCGGCACATGCAGCGTCGCGTCCGCCCAGTCGCGGACCGGCGCGACCGCGATCACGGCGCCCTCGCGCGCGAACGCGACCACGCCGGGCCCCGCGTCGAGCGGCTCGTAGTCGCCGCGCTCGAAGGCCTCCGGCCGCCGCCCGCGCAGCTCGAGCGCCCGCTGGATCAGCAGCAGCTTGCGCGTCTCCTCGGTCGGGCCGTCGCCGGCCGCCAGGCGCGCGAGCGCATCGCGCCGCCGCTCCCAGTCGACCGCGCGGCGGTTGTCCGGGTCGACGAGCGACAGCGCCTCGAGCTCGTCGCCCTGGTAGATGTCCGGGATCCCCGGCACCGTCAGCTTCAGCAGCAGCTGGCCGAGCGCCGCCCGCCGGCCCTCGGCCGCGACCCGCCGTGCGAACGGCTCGAAGGCGTCGAGGAACGGGCGATGGCCGAGCAGCTCCCGGGCGAAGCGCTGCACCGCCGCCTCCCAGGCCGCGTCCGGCGCGACCCAGCTGCTGTTGACCTTCGCCTCGCGCAGCGCCTTCTCGAGGTGGCCGGCGAGCCGCTCCTCCGAGATCGGCCAGGCGCCGACGAGCGTCTGGAAGATCAGGTACTGCTCGTTCGCGTCGGGCGCCACGCGGCCGTCGAGCTGCGTGCGCAGCTCGGCCGTCAGCTCGCGCCAGCTCAGCACCGCCTCGCGCCACGCCTCCGCCATCCCGGCGAGCGCGCCGATCCGGGCGCGGACGTCGCCGCTGCGCTTCGTGTCGTGCGTCTGCGTCGTCAGCAGCCCGCGCGGAAAGCGCGACGCCCGCTGCGCGGTGCGGGCGTGGAACGTCGCGACGTCGATGCCGAAGCGCGCCGGGTCGCCGCCGACGTCGTTGAGCGCCAGCAGCCGCACGTACCGGTAGAAGGCGGTGTCCTCGACCCCCTTCGCCGCAACCGGCGGCGACGTCTGCTGGAAGCGCGCGACGAACTCGTCGGGCACGTCGTCGCGGCGATCGAGGAGCAACGCGCCCGCGAGCCCGCCGGCGATCCCGGCCTCCGCGACCGCGGCGCGATCGGGCTCCTCGACGCGGCCGCTCCACGGTTCGACGTAGGTGCGGTAGATCGGGAGCGCCGCGAGCGCCTCCTCGACCCCGTCCAGCTCGGGCGCCAGTCGCCGCAGCCGCTCGACCTCGGGCGCGAACGGGCCGCGCGCCTGCTCCAGCTGCGCGGCCAGCGCGAGCTCCCCGAACGCGCGCGTCTCGCCGGTCAGCTCGGCGTAGAGCGCGGTCAGCGGCGCCTCGCCGGCGGGGTCGACGTAGAGCGCGGCGGCGTCCGCCAGGAACTCGTACCCCACGGTGCCCTCGACCGGCCAGTCGCGCAGCTGCTCGTCGGTCCCGAGGATCTTCTCGACCCAGACGTGCTCGGCTCCCTCCTGACGCAGCCGGCGCAGGTAGCCGGCCGGGTCGGCGAGCCCGTCGGGATGGTCGATCCTCAAGCCGTCGAGGACTCCCTCGCGCACGAGCGAGAGGACCGTGCGGTGGGTCGTCGCGAACACCTCGGGGTCCTCCTGTCGCAGCCCCGCGAGGTCGTCGATGTCGAAGAAGCGGCGGTATCTGCCGCTCGCCGGATCGAGGTCGAAGAACCGCGCCCGCAGCGTCTCGTCGCTCCACCAGCGGTTCTCGTCGCCGATCCCCATGTGGTTGGGGACGATGTCGAGCAGGATCCCCATGCCGGCCGCGTGGGCGGCCGCCGCCAGCGCGCGGAAGGCCGCCTGGCCGCCGAGCGCCTCCGACAGCCGCGTCGGGTCGACGACGTCGTAGCCGTGCGTCGAGCCGCTGCGGGCCTGCAGCGAGGGGGAGAGGTAGAGGTGGCTGATGCCGAGGTCGCGGAGGTAGGGCACGAGCCGTTGCGCGCCCGCGAAGTCGAGTCCCGGCCCGAGCTGCAGGCGGTAGGTCGCGCGCCACGGCGCCCGAGGCGGTCGCGCGCTCACGCCGCCCCGCCCTCGACGTCGGGCGACACGCGCTTGAGCAGCACGAGCGAGCGGGCGATCACCTTCAGCGGCGCGCGCGCCTGGACCAGCTGCTGCCCGGGCTCGATCGCCGGATCCGCGCTCGAGACCTCGATCGTCCAGTCGCTCCCGTACCGGCGCGCGGGCAGCATGAAGTCGACGTCCTCGTGGTGGGCGTTGGCGAGCAGCAGGAAGGAGTCGTCGCGGATCGGCTCGCCGCGCTCGCTGCGGTACGGGATCGCGTCGCCGTTGAGGAACAGCCCGATCACGTGCGCGTCGTCGCGGTCCCAGTCGCGCTGGGTCATGCGACGACCGTCGGGGCGGAACCACCACGAGTCCGGCACACCGCCGTCGGGGTCGCGGCCGAGCAGGAAGTCGCGCCGCCGGAAGACCGGATGCGCGCGCCGCAGCGCGATCAGCCGCTTCGTGAACGCGAGCAGGCTCGTGCGGTCCCCGTCGAGGTCCCAGTCGAACCAGGAGATCTCGCTGTCCTGGCACCAGCCGTTGTTGTTGCCGTCCTGCGTGCGGCCCACCTCGTCGCCGCCGAGCAGCATCGGGACGCCCTGGGAGAGCAGCAGCGTGGTCAGGAAGTTGCGCTGCTGGCGCCGGCGCAGCGCGTTGATCTCGGGGTCGTCGGTCGGTCCCTCGACGCCGCAGTTCCAGCTGCGGTTGTCGTCGGTCCCGTCCTGGTTGTCCTCGAGGTTGGCGTCGTTGTGCTTCTCGTTGTAGGAGACGAGGTCGTGCAGCGTGAAGCCGTCGTGCGCGGTGACGAAGTTGATCGACGCGAACGGGTTGCGGCCGTCGCTCTCGTACAGGTCGCTCGAGCCGGTCAGCCGCTGCGCGAGCGAGGAGACGGGCGCCTGCCCGCGCCAGTAGTCCCGCACGGCGTCGCGATAGATGCCGTTCCACTCGGTCCAGAGCACGGGGAAGTTGCCGACCTGGTAGCCGCCCGGGCCGACGTCCCACGGCTCAGCGATCAGCTTCACCTGCGAGAGCACGGGATCCTGGTGGATCACGTCGAAGAAGGCCGAGAGGCGGTCGACGTCGTAGAGCTCGCGCGCGAGCGCGGAGGCGAGGTCGAAGCGGAAGCCGTCGACGTGGCACTCGACCGCCCAGTAGCGCAGCGAGTCCATGATCAGGCGCAGGACGCCGGGGTTGACGACGTTGAGCGAGTTGCCGGTGCCCGTGAAGTCCATGTAGAAGCGCGGGTCGTCGGGCATCAGGCGGTAGTACGCCTTGTTGTCGATCCCCTTGAAGGACAGCATCGGGCCGAGGTGGTTGCCCTCGGCCGTGTGGTTGTAGACGACGTCGAGGATCACCTCGATGCCGGCCCTGTGCAGCGCCTTCACCATCCCCTTGAACTCGTGCACCTGCTCGCCGCGGCGTCCGGTGGCGGCGTAGCCGGCGTGGGGCGCGAAGTAGCCGATCGTCGAGTAGCCCCAGTAGTTCGTGAGCCCCTTGTCATGCAGGAAGTGCTCGTCGGCGATGTGGTGCACGGGCAGCAGCTCGACCGCCGTCACGCCGAGGTCGATCAGGTGCGCGATCGCCTCGTCGGATGCGAGCCCGCCGTAGGTGCCGCGCAGGTGCTCGGGCACGCCCGGGTGCTGGCGCGTGAACCCGCGCACGTGCGTCTCGTAGATGATCGTGTCGGCCCACGGCGTGCGCGGCAGCTCGTCGCCCTGCCAGTCGAAGGCGGGATCGACCACGATGCACTTCGGGATCGCGTCGGCGTCGTCCTCGTCGTCGGGCTCGAGGTCGGCGGTGTCGGTGCCGTCCGGCACATACGGGAGCGCGTTGGCGGCATCCCAGTCGACGTTGCCCTCGATCGCCTTCGCGTAGGGGTCGAGCAGCAGCTTCTGCGGCACGAAGCGGTGGCCGTGCTCGGGGTCGAACGGCCCCTGCACGCGGTAGGCGTAGTGCTGGCCGGGCTGGACGCCCGGCAGGTACGCGTGCCAGTGGTGGGCCGTGCGCTCGGTCAGCGCCACGCGCGTCTCGACGCCCTCCTCGTCGAAGAGGCACAGCTCGACGCCGACGGCGTGCTCGCTGAAGAGCGCGAAGTTGGTGCCGTGTCCGTCCCACGCCGCGCCGAGCGGGAACGGGCTTCCCGGCCACAGCTCCGTCATCGCAGCAGCGCTCCGGCGCGTGGCGGCAGCGTCACGCGGTCGCCGTCGAGCTGCGCCGTATGCGTCGCGAGGACGACCTCGGTGGCGCCGTCCGCCGGCAGCGCCCGCGGCTCTGAGGCGAAGTTGGCGGCGATCCGCCAGTCCCCCCGGGCGACGAGCAGCCAGCGGCCGTCCTCGTCGTGGCGCGTGCCGACCTCCTCGCGCGGCAGCTGCGCGCGCAGCTCCAGCAGGCGGGCGTAGAGGTCGCGCACCGCGGGATCCTCCCGGCGCGTGAGCTTCGAGCGCTCGAACGTCGCGACCTCCTGCGGGTCGGGGACGTCCTGGGCGAATGCGGCGAATGCGGCGAACTCGCGCCGTCGGCCCTCGCGTGTTGCCACCGCGATCTCCTCGTCGATGTGGTCGGTGAAGAACTGGAAGGGTGCCGGCTCGCCGTACTCCTCGCCCATGAACAGCATCGGCGTGAAGGGCGAGAGCAGCAGGCAGAACGCGGCCAGCGGCCGCAGCTCCGCCGCCAGCCGGTCGCCGAAGGCGCGGTTGCCGACCTGGTCGTGGTTCTGCGCGAAGACGACGAACTGGTGGGGCGGGCGGTCGCCGGCCGGCGCGCCGAAGCGCCGGCGGCGGAACTGCGACCAGCTGCCGTCGTGGACGAACGGACGCCGGAAGGCCTTCGCGAGGTCGGCGACGGCGCCGAAGTCGGCGTAGTAGCCGTCGCGCTCGCCGGTCAGCAGCGCGTGCAGCGCGTGGTGGAAGTCGTCGGCCCACTGGGCGTCGTGGCCGAGGCCGCCCTGGTCGCGCGGGCGGATCACGCGCGGATCGTTGAGGCCGCTCTCGGCGATCACGACGACGTTCGGCCGGACCGCCTGGACGCGCTCCGACAGCTCGGCCAGGAGCGGTCGTGCGCCGTCGTCGAAGATCGCGTGGATCGCGTCGAGCCGCAGCCCGTCGACGTGGAACTCGCGGACCCAGCCCTCGGCGCTCTGCAGGACCCATTCGCGGACCGGGTCGCACTGCGCGTCGTCGTAGTTGATCGCGCCGCCCCAGAAGGTCTCGTGCTTGGCGGTGAAGTAAGGGCCGAACGCCTCGAAGGCGTTCCGGCCGGACGCGCCGACGTGGTTGTAGACGACGTCGAGCACGACCGCGAGACCGGCGCGGTGGGCGGCGTCGACGAGCCGCTGGAAGCCCTCGGGTCCACCGTAGGACGACTGCGCGGCGGACAGGTAGACACCGTCGTAGCCCCAGCCGCGGACGCCCGGGAACTCGGCGATCGGCATCACCTCGATCGCCGTCACGCCGAGCGCCCGCAGGCGCGGCAGCTCGGCGATCGCGGCGTCGAACGTGCCCGCGGGCGTGAACGTGCCGACGTGCAGCTCGTAGAGCACGAGGTCCTCCGCCGGCACGCCGCTCCAGGCCGCGTCGCTCCACGCGAACGCGGCGGTGTCGACGATCCGCGAGCGGCCCCGCAGCCCGTGCGGCTGCGCACGCGAGGCGGGGTCGGGCAGCTCCTCGCCGCCGTCGAGCACGAACGCGTACTCCTCGCCCCGGCGCGCGTCGACGCGCGCCTGCCAGATGCCGTGCGCGACGGGCTCGAGCACGTGCTCGCGCGCGCCGACGCGCGCCGTCACGACCGCGGCCCTCGGCGCCCACACGCGCAGCTCGACGCCGCCCTCGGAGAGCGGACGCGCCCCGAGCGGGTCCTCCCACGGATAGCTCGTCATGCAGGTCCCAACCAGACGGTCGCCAGCGGCGGCAGCGTCAGCAGCGCCGAGAAGGGCTGGCCCTGCCAGGCGATCGGCTCAGCCTCGACGGCGCCCATGTTGCCGACGTTCGAGCCGCCGTAGCCGGCCGCGTCGCTGTTCACGAGCTCGTCCCAGACGCCGCGCCGCGGCAGGCCGATCCGCAGCCCCTCGCGCGGCACCGGCGCGAGGTTGCAGACGCAGACGACGGCGTCCGCACCGTCTCTCGAGCGGCGCAGGAACGCGATCATGTTGTGGTCGGCGTCGTTCGCCTCGATCCAGGCGAAGCCCGACGGGTCGCCGTCGACCTGCCACAGGGCGGGATGCGCGCGGTAGACGTGGTTGAGGTCGCGGACGAGCGACTGCACGCCGGCGTGCTCGGGCTGCTCGAGCAGGTGCCAGTCGAGCGAGTGCTCGTGGCTCCACTCGCGCTCCTGCGCGAACTCGCCGCCCATGAACAGCAGCTTCTTGCCTGGATGGGCCCACATGTAGCCGTAGAGCGCGCGCAGGTTCGCCAGCTTCTGCCAGCGGTCGCCGGCCATCTTGTCGTAGAGCGAGCCCTTGCCGTGCACGACCTCGTCGTGTGAGAGCGGCAGGATGAAGTTCTCCGAGAAGGCGTACATCAGGCTGAACGTCAGCTCCTGGTGGTGGTAGCGGCGGTGGATCGGCTCGCGCTCGAAGTAGCCGAGCGTGTCGTGCATCCAGCCCATGTTCCACTTGAAGCCGAAGCCGAGGCCGCCGAGGTAGGTCGGCCGCGAGACGCCGGGCCAGGCGGTCGACTCCTCCGCGGCGGAGATCGTGCCGGCCTCGCTCGCGAACAGCGACTCGTTCATCTGCTTGAGGAAGGCGACCGCCTCGAGGTCCTCGCGGCCGCCCTGCGCGTTCGGCACCCACTCGCCCGGCTCGCGTGAGTAGTCGAGGTAGAGCATCGAGGCGACCGCGTCGACGCGGATCCCGTCGATGTGGAACTCGCGTGGCCAGAAGAGCGCGCTCGCGATCAGGAAGTTGCGGACCTCGTTGCGGCCGTAGTTGAAGATCAGCGTGCCCCAGTCGGGGTGGGCGCCGCGACGCGGGTCCTCGTGCTCGTAGAGCGCGGTGCCGTCGAAGCGCGCGAGGGCCCAGTCGTCGCGCGGGAAGTGTGCGGGCACCCAGTCGACCAGCACGCCGACGCCGTGCCCGTGGAGGCGGTCGACGAAGGCGCGGAAGTCGTCGGGCGAGCCGTGGCGCGGGGTGGGGGCGAAATACGAGGTGACCTGGTAGCCCCACGAGCCGGGGAACGGGTGGGCCATCACCGGCAGCAGCTCGACGTGCGTGAAGCCGAGGTCGGTCGCGTAGGCCGCCAGCTGGTCGGCCAGCTCCTCGTAGGAGAGCAGCCGTTCGGGCTCGTCGGGATCGCGCCGCCAGGAGGCGAGGTGGACCTCGTAGATCGAGATCGGCTGCTCGTGCTGCGGCGGCGCCGTGTGGCGCCGCTCGATCCACGCGCCGTCGCTCCATTCGTGCCTCGTCTGGTGCACGATCGAGGAGGTCTGCGGCGGCAGCTCCGTCTGGAAGGCGTACGGATCGGCCTTCAGCCGCAGCTCGCCGGTCGGCGTCCGGATCTCGAACTTGTAGCGCGCGCCGTCCTCGACGCCGGGCACGAACAGCTCCCAGATGCCGCTCGAGCCGAGCGCGCGCATCGGGTGCAGGCGACCGTCCCAGCCGTTGAAGTCGCCGACGGCGCCGACGGACCGGGCGGCGGGCGCCCAGACGGCGAAGGAGGTGCCGCTGACGCCGTCGAGCTCGCGCACGTGGGCGCCGAGCTGGTGGTAGAGCTGCTCGTGTCTGCCCTCGCCGGCGAGGTACTGGTCGAGCTCGCCGACGGTCGGGCCGAAGGCGTACGGGTCGCGCGTGACGTACCTGTTGCCGTCCGGGTACTCGGCCTCCAGCTCGTAGTCGAGCGGCAGCGAGGCGCCGCGGACGACGCCCTCGAAGAGCCCCGAGGGATGGCGCTCGGCCAGCTCCACGGCGGTGCCTTCGGTGCGCGCGAGCACGCGCGTGGCGGACGGCCGGAACGCGCGGATCGTCACGCCCTTGGAGCCGGGATGCGCCCCCAGCAGCCGGTGCGGGTCCGACAGCTCGCCGGCGAGGAACCGCTCGATGTCCTTTCTGACACTCACGACGGGACCTCCGATCGTGCGCACGAACGTCTCACTGATCTTCGAGCAGTCGGGCGATCGCCGCGACGGGGATCGCGACCCAGTCGGGCCGGTGGTCGAGCTCGTAGCGCAGCTCGTAGACGGCCTTCTCCAGCTCGAAGATCGTCAGCAGCCGGCGGGTCGCCTCGGCGCCGGCCGGCAGCAGGCTCGGATCGGCTTCCGACAGGTACCCCTCGAGGTACGCGTCGCGGGCCCGCTGCTCCCAGCCCGCGGGCGGTCTGACGCCGTGCTGCAGCTCCGAGGCGGCGGCCGCGTAGGCGAACGAGCGCAGCATCCCGGCGACGTCGCGCAGTGGCGATCGCCGGTGGCGCCGCTCGATCAGCGACCGCGCCGGCTCGCCCTCGAAGTCGAGGACGATCCAGCGGTCGTCGGGGCCCAGCAGCGTCTGGCCGAGGTGGAGGTCGCCGTGGGTGCGGATCGAGCGGCCGCCCGCGCTGATGCGGGCGATCCTGTCGAGGCCGTCCCGCACCTCCCCGCCGCGTCCGGCGATCGGCCCCAGCTCGGGTCGGTTCGGGAGGCCGGCGAAGACCTGCTCGATCTCCTCGTCGATCGAGGCGATCAGCAGTGCGAGCGCCTCGCTGCTCGGCTCCTCCGCGCTGAAGTCGGGATCGGCCGAGTCGGAGCCGAGCACGCTGTGCATGCGGCCGGTCACCGCGCCCAGCTCGCGCAGGCGCTCGACGAACCGCGCCGGGTTCGCGGCCAGCTCCTCGAGCGCCAGCTCCCAGCCGTCGCGCCCGCCGGCGACGAACTCCTGGACGATCGCGAGCGTCGCCGAGATCGATTCGCTCGCGTACTCGGCCCAGCCGACCAGCGGCGCGATGTTGGGGAAGCCGTGGGCGTCGAGGAAGCGCAGCATCTCGAGCTCGGGGTTGGGGCCCGGCTCGATGCGGCGGAACAGCTTCATGATCAGGCGGTCGTCGAAGACGAGCGACGTGTTCGACTGCTCCGCGCCGACCGCCCGCACGTTCGACAGCGGCGGCGGCTGGCGCGCCTCGTCGACGAGGTGGAACGCCATCCGCGCTCGACCCGAGGCGAGCACCTGCTCGCCGACGGCGAGGCGCGCGAGCGTCCTCGTCTCGGCCGGATCGGCGAGCGCGTCGTAGACGGTCCAGCCGGCGGCCTCGCAGATCACGCCGCGCGACCAGCGCTCGGCGACCGGGCGGAAGCCGAGCGGCAGCTGGTAGAGCTCGTGCGTGCCGGAGGGCTGGCGCACCTCGACCAGCGCGATCGCGAGCGGCGGCTCCTCGCTCAGCGGCAGCGCCTCGAGCAGCTCGAGCCGTCCCAGCTCGGTGGCCTTGGCGCCGAACCAGCGCTGGCGCACGACCCACTCGCCGACGCACTGCTCGTCGAGGAAGCCGAGCTCGCCGGCGGCGACCGCCTGCGGGACGTCGGTGTGGGACTCAGCCGGCGACATCGTCCTCGGCGTACTCCTCCGCGCGCTTCAGCAGGAACCAGTAGAAGCCGCGCGGCGCGAGCGTCAGCAGGTAGGGCAGCTCGCCGATGCGCGGGAAGCGCGAGCGTCCGAGCATCTCCTCCGGGTAGCGGCGCTCGAACGCGGACAGGTCGAGCTCGACCGCCTGCGCCGAGCGGGCGAGGTTGTGGACGCAGAGCACGATGTCGTCCTCGTATCTGCGCACGTGCGCGAAGACTCTCGGGTTGCTCGGCGTCAGCGGCTCGTAGGAGCCGAGGCCGAAGACCGGGTGCGCCTTGCGCAGCGCGATGAAGCGCCGGACCCACCGCAGCAGGCTGGTCGACAGCCGCAGCGACGCCTCGACGTTCACGGCCGGGTAGCCGTAGACGGGGTCCATCAGCGGCGGCGCGTAGAGCTGCGCCCAGTCGGCCTTCGAGAAGCCGGCGTTGCGGTCGCCCGTCCACTGCATCGGCGTGCGGACGCCGTCGCGGTCGCCGAGGTAGACGTTGTCGCCCATCTCGATCTCGTCGCCGTAGTACAGGATCGGGCTGCCCGGCAGCGAGAAGAGGATCGCCGTCATCAGCTCGATCTCGTCGCGGCCCTTGTCGAGCAGCGGAGCGAGCCGCCGCCGGATTCCGAGGTTGAGCTTCATGCGCGGATCCTTCGCGTACTCCGCGTACATGTAGTCGCGCTCCTCGTCGCTCACCATCTCGAGCGTCAGCTCGTCGTGGTTGCGCAGGAAGAGGCCCCACTGGCAGTTCTCGGGGATCGTCGGCGTCTGGTTCAGGATCTCGATCATCGGCGCGGCCTCCTCGCGACGCAGCGCCATGAACATGCGCGGCATGACGGGGAAGTGGAACGCCATGTGGCACTCGTCGCCGTCGCCGAAGTACTGCACCACGTCCGCCGGCCACTGGTTCGCCTCGGCCAGCAGCACGCGGTCGGGGTAGTTGGCGTCGACGTACTCGCGCAGCCGTCGCAGGTAGTCGTGCGTGCGCGGCAGGTTCTCGCAGTTCGTGCCCTCCTCCTCGAACAGGTAGGGGACGGCGTCGAGGCGGAAGCCGTCGAGCCCGAGGTCGAGCCAGAACCTGATCACGTCGAGGATCGCCTCCTGGACCTGCGGCTCCTCGAAGTTGAGGTCCGGCTGGTGGGAGAAGAAGCGGTGCCAGTAGTACTGCCCGGCGACCGGGTCCCACGTCCAGTTGGAGGACTCGGTGTCGACGAAGATGATGCGCGCGTCCTCGTAGCGCTCGGCCGTGTCGGACCAGACATACCAGTTGCGCTTCGGCGAGTCCGCTCTCGAACGGGCCTCCTGGAACCAGGGGTGGTCGCTCGAGGTGTGGTTCAGCACGAGGTCCGCGATCACGCGGATCCCGCGCTGGTGGGCGGCGTCGATGAAGGCGCGCACGTCCTCGACGGTCCCGTAGTCGGGGTGGACGAGGTAGAAGTCGGCGATGTCGTAGCCGCCGTCGCGCAGCGGCGAGGCGTACATCGGCAGCAGCCAGATGCAGTCGATCCCGAGCCACTCGAGGTAGTCGAGCTTCTCGATCAGCCCCCGGAAGTCGCCCGAGCCGTCGCCGTCGGCGTCGAAGAAGCCGCGCACGTGGATCTCGTAGAAGACCGCCGTCTTGAACCAGCGCGGATCCGACTCGAACCACTGGCTCGACGTGCGCGTCGGCATCTGCGGATCTTCTCGGGCGCGAGGAGGAGCCTGCGGAAGGCCGCGCCCCGCGGGCTTGCCTTCCGTCGACGAGATCTCGCCCGAAACCCGAGGGCGCTGTCCGAGTGGTTTCGCCGTCATGTGGTGACCTGGAGCACATGGGCGACGCGAGCGGCGGGATCGAGGCCGACGAAGTTGCGACCGATGCCCCAGGCGAAGCGCTCGCCCGTCAGCAGGTCCGTCACCGTGAAGGAGGGCGGCAGGCCGAGGTCGTGGGGCACGACCGCGAGGCCCTCCTGCGGGTTCGCGGCGTCGATGTTCACGACGACGACGATCGCGTTCTCCTCGCGCTGCTTGACATAGGCGATCAGGGCGTCGTTCTCGGTCTCGAGGAAGGTGACGTCGTCGAGCCGCTGCAGCGCCGGGCTGGCGCGCCGGATCGCGTTGAGCCGCTCGACGAGCGGCAGCAGCGGACCGTCGAGCGCGCGCGCCTTCGTCTCGTACTTCTCCGAGTCGAGGTACTCCTCCGAGCCCGGCGCGACGGCGCGATCCTCGAGGTTCTCGAACCCGGAGTAGATCCCGTAGCTGGGCGAGAGCGTCGCGGCGAGCACGAGCCGCGCCTCGAAGGCGGGCCGGCCGCCCTCCTGGAGGTAGGCGGTCAGGATGTCCGGCGTGTTGACGAAGAAGTTGGGGCGGAAGTACTCGCGCTCCTCGCCGTCGGCCAGTTCGCGGACGTACTCCGACAGCTCCCAGCGGCTGTTCTTCCAGGTGAAGTAGGTGTAGGACTGGGTGAAGCCGATCTTCGCCAGCGCCTGCATCAGCGAGCGGTGGGTGAACGCCTCCGCCAGGAAGATCACGTCCGGGTGGTCCTTGTGGACGCCGCGGATCAGCCACTCCCAGAACGGCAGCGGCTTCGTGTGCGGGTTGTCGACGCGGAAGATCCGCACGCCGCGCTCGATCCAGAAGCGGACGACGTCGCGCAGCGCCTCCCACAGCCCGCGCCAGTCCGCGCTGTCGAAGTTGAGGTTGTAGATGTCCTGGTACTTCTTCGGCGGGTTCTCGGCGTACTTCAGCGTCCCGTCCGGGCGATGGTGGAACCACTCGGGATGCTCCGTCAGCCAGGGGTGGTCGGCCGAGCAGTTGATCGCGAAGTCGAGCGCGACGTCGATCTCGCGCTCGCGCGCGGAGACGACCAGCGCCTCGAAGTCGGCGAGCGTGCCGAGCGCGGGGTCGACCGCAGTGTGGCCGCCCTCGCGGCTGCCGATCGCCCACGGGCTGCCGGGATCGTCGGGGCCGGCGGCGAGCGCGTTGTTGGCGCCCTTGCGGTTCGTCACGCCGATCGGGTGGATCGGCGGCAGGTAGAGCACGTCGAAGCCGAGCCCCGCGAGCGCGTCGAGCTGGTCCTCGACGCCGCGGAAGCCACCCCACGAGCGCGGGAAGAGCTCGTACCAGCTGCCGAAGCGCGCCCGCAGGCGGTCGACGTCGAGCGGGATCGGCCGCTCCAGTTCGGCCGCGTCGCGCAGGTCGGGATGGCGGCCGACGGCCTCCGCGACGGCGGGCGAGAGCGCCGCGTCGTCGCGCTCCTCGAAGCTGCTCGCAGGGGATTCGAGGATCGTCTGCGCGCGGGCGATCGCCTCGAGGTCGTCGCCGGCGCCGTCGCCGGCCGCGCGCTCGGCGGCGGCGGCCAGCAGCTGGGCGCCCTCCGCCAGCTCGCTGTCGAGCTCGCGCTCGCCGGCGGCGAGCTTGCGCGTCAGCTCCTCGCGCCACGACTCGAAGGGGTCGCTCCAGGCGAGCACGGTCCAGAGCCAGGGGCCGACCGCGTCCACCTCGAAGCCGCCGCTCCAGCGTGTCGAGCCGCTTCCGCGCGCCGGCGGCGTCAGCGGCGCCTCGCGCCAGCCGCGCTCGCGCTCGGGGCGGAAGCGGACGACCGCGCGCAGCGCCTCGTGGCCGTCGCGGACGACGTCGGCGCCGACCTCGACGCGATCGCCGACGCAGCGCTTGGCGGCGTAACGCCCTCCGTCGACCGCTGGCGTCGGGTGCTCGATGATGATGCGAGGTGGCGCATTGACGGGCGGGCGGAGGGGCACGCTCAGCATGCTTCCCGGTCGACGCACCTGTAACCACGGACGCTTCCACAATCTTCACACCATGGAATCTCGACAGATGGAACGAGCCGCATTCGAGCTGCCGCGCAGCAGCGGCGTCCAGCTCCACGTCACGTCGCTGCCGTCGGGCACCCTCGGCCCGGACGCGTTCGCGTTCGTCGACTGGCTCGCGGAGGCCGGCCAGTCGTGGTGGCAGGTGCTGCCGCTCGGGCCGCCCGACCGCCAGCGCTCGCCGTACAGATCGGCCTCCGCGTTCGCCGCCTGGCCGGGGCTGCTGGCCGACCCGAAGGCGGAGGTGGCGCCGGAGGAGATCGACGAGCTCCGCCGCCGCGAGGCGTCCTGGATCGGGCCGTGGGAGGCCTACGCCGGACCGCGGGCGGCAGCGGACCAGGTCCGCTTCTCGCGCGAGTGGGGCGCGCTGCGCGCCTACGCGGCCGCGCGCGGCGTCCGCCTGATCGGCGACCTGCCGATCTACGTCGCGCCGGGCTCGGCCGACCACCGCGCCTTCCCAGAGCTGTTCAAGGGCGGGGCGGTCGCCGGCGCCCCGCCCGACGCCTACACCCGCGACGGCCAGCTGTGGGGCAACCCGCTCTACGACTGGCCGGCGCTGCGGCGGCGCGGATACCGCTGGTGGATCGAGCGGCTGCGGCGGACGTTCGAGCTGTTCGACGTCGCCCGCATCGACCACTTCCGCGGCTTCACCGCCTACTGGGCGGTGCCGGAGGGCGCGCGCACGGCGGCGCGCGGAGCGTGGAGACGCGGGCCGGGCGCCGCCGTCTTCGAGGCCGCGCGAGCGGAGCTGGGCGCGCTGCCGGTGATCGCCGAGAACCTCGGCGTGATCACGCCGCCGGTCGAGCGCCTGCGCCACCGGCTCGGCTTCCCCGGGATGACGGTCCTGCAGTTCGCCTTCGACGGCGACGCGGCGAACCTCAACCGGCTCGAGGCCCAGGAGGAGCTGGGGGTCGTGTACACCGGCACGCACGACAGCGACACGCTGCCGGGCTGGTGGGAGTCGCTCGCCCCGGCCGCGCGCGACGTGGTGCTCGACGCGCTGCGGGGCGCCGGCTTCGGCGACGACGAGCCGGCGTGGGGGCTGATGCGGCTCGGCTTCTCCTCGCCCAGCGCGCTCGCGATGACGCAGGCGCAGGACGTGCTCGGGCTCGGCTCGGCCGCGCGGATGAACACGCCCGGGAGGGCGGCGGGGAACTGGCGCTGGCAGCTCGCGCGCGGGCAGCTGACGGCCGCGGCAGCGGAGCGACTGCGGGCCCTCACGGCGGAATCGGGGCGCTTGCGAGCGGGGCGGCCGTGAGCGAGACGTGCCGCCTCGGTCTGCTCGCCGTCGGCGACTCGATCACGAACGGGAACGGCGATCCGATGCTCGGCGTCCCGGCGCGCTCGTGGGCGCTGTGGCTGGCGCAGGCGCTCGAGCTGCCCTACACGAACCTCGCGCGCGACGGCGCCGTCGTCGCCGACCTGGTGCGCGAGCAGTTGCCCCGGGTGCAGGTCCGCTACGACCTCGCCTGCTGCTATGCCGGCGTCAACGACGTCCGCGACGTGGCGTGGTCGGCCGAGGCCTTCGACGCCGACCTGGGGCGGGTCCTGGCCTCGCTGTCCGCGCACGCCGACCAGCTCGCGGTCGCGACGATCCCGCTCGACCTCGGGCGGCCGCGGGCGGGAGCGGCGAAGGTGGGGGAGGCGAACGCGATCATCACCCGCCGCGCGCGGGAGCAGCGCGCCGTCGTCGTCGACCTGGCGGACCTGGCCGGCTGGCAGCTCGTGCTGCCCGACGCGGTGCATCCGACGGCGCGCGGTCAGCTGGAGATCGCCGACCGCGCCGCGGCCGCTCTCGAGGCGGCCGGCATCGCCGTCCCGCAGCGACCCTCGGTGCTCTGCGACCCAGACGACAGCGCCCGCGGCGCGGCCCGCTACGCGCTCACCGCACACGCCGCCCAGCTCGCCCGCGACCTGACGCGCCGCGGCATCGAGCGCCGGCGGCGGGCCTGAGTCCGGTCAGCCGAGCTCGATCACGTCGATGGCGGGCCTCCGGCAGCTCGGCGATGTGCGCGGGAATCGTCATGGACGCGACCCTACCGCCGCTTCTGCGGGGTTCCACCCCAGGTGTGTGTGAATTCGCGCGCCGGGCACGCGGCGGCCCCGCCTCACGCCGCCAGCGGCGCGACCCGCTCGACGCCTGCGGCCTCCTCGTCGCCGGCGATCAGGTCGAGCACGGCGCGGCGCACGCGGTCGTCGACGGGGCGTTCGTCGACCGGAGCGTCAGGATCGGGCTCGGCCGGCTCGGCGAGCGCGTCGGCGATCGTGAGGCCGGAGGCGAAGCGATCGATCACGCGCGGGTCGACGTAGGAGCCGCGGCAGACGGCCGGCGTGTTGCCGAGGTACAGCGCGACCTCTCCGATCGCGGCCGTGACGATCCGCTTGCGGGAGCTGCGCGTCGTCGCGTCGTGGGCCTTGACGGCGAGCGCGACGGCCGCCAGCGCGGTCGCGTTCCAAGTGCGGAAGTCCTTCGCCGTGAAGTCGCCTCCGGTCACGTCCTTGATGTAGGCGTTGACGTCGTCGGCGCGCACGTCGACCCAGCGGCCCCGCTCCTTCCAGGCGAGCAGCTCGGCGCCGCCGCCGCGGCGTCGCTTGAGCGCGCCGACGAGCTCGCGGACCTCCGGATCGGCGACCTGCTGGACGCGCCGCACGCCGTGCTTGGCGGGGTAGTCGAAGCGGACCAGCTCGTCCTGCACGCGCACGTGGCGCTTGAGCAGCGTCGTCAGTCCGTAGGTCTCGTTGCGCGCGGCGTAGTCCTCGCTGCCGATGCGGAAGAAGCCGATGTCGAGCAGCCGCACGGCGCAGGCGAGCACGCGCTGCCGGTCGACGGCGTCGCGCTCGAGGTCCTCGCCGACGCGCCGGCGCAGCCGCGGCAGCACGCGCGCGAACTCGACCATCGCGTCGAACTTCGCCTGGTCGCGGCGGCGCCGCCAGTCGTCGTGGTAGCGGTACTGCTTGCGCCCGGCCGCGTCGATCCCGGTCGCCTGGATGTGCCCGCGGGCGTCGCCGCAGATCCAGACGTCGGTCCAGGCCGGCGGGATCGCGAGGCCGCGGATGCGGTCGAGCAGCTCCGGGTCGCCGACGCGCTCGCCGTCGGGGTCGAGGTAGGCGAAGCCGCGTCCGCGGCGCACGCGGACGATGCCGGGGGAGGAGCAGTCGACGCGGCGGGTCCGGGGCACGGGACGAGAGATTCCCGCCCGATCCGATCGTTAGACAGCGGCCGCCACGTCCAGGGGTCCGCCGCAGCGGGTACAAGTAGCGGCTGTGGACCCCATCCGGCCGCTGCGCGCGTTCGATCGTCTCCAGCGCCGCACGCCCGCGCTGGCCTTCCCGGTCGCGGTCGTCAAGAAGTTCTCCGACGACCAGGCCGGGCATCTCTCGGCGTTGATCGCCTACTGGGGCTTCTTCTCGCTCTTCCCGCTGCTGCTCGTGCTCGTGACCGGGCTGGGGTTCGTGCTGGCCGGCGACCAGCACCTCTCGGACCAGATCGTCCGGGGCACCTTCGGGCGCATCCCCGTGATCGGCGACACGATCACGAGAAGAGAGCTCCGGGGCAGCGTGCCGGCCCTCGTGATCGGCTCGCTGGGCGCCCTCTGGGCCGGTCTCGGCATCACGCTCGCGACCCAGAACGCGATGGATCACGTCTGGAGCGTGCCGTTTCGCGAGCGGCGCAACTTCCTGTTCGCGCGGCTTCGCGGGCTGCTCGTGCTCGCCGTCGTCGGCGGCCTCAACATCGCCGCCAGCGTCGCCTCGGGCCTGGTCGCGGGCGGCCTCGGTGGAACCGCGCTCAAGATCGCGGGCTTCGCGATCTCGCTGGTGCTCGACCTGCTGCTGTTCTGGACGGCCTTCCGGCTGCTGACCTCCCGCCGCATCCCGACCCGCCACCTGGCGCCGGGGATCGTGATGGCGGCCGTCGGCTGGGCGGTGCTGCAGGCGCTCGGCGGACTGTTCGTGGAGCGGGTGATCACGCGCGCCAACGCGACCTACGGCACGTTCGCGGTCGTGATCGGCCTGCTGACGTGGATCTACCTGGGCGCCCGGATGGTGCTCCTGGCGGCCGAGGCGAACGTCGTGCGCGAGCGCAGGCTGTGGCCGCGCAGCCTCTTCGCGCCCTCGACGGCGGCCGACGTGAAGGCGCTGCGCGCCCTCGCGCGCGTGGAGGAGCGCAACGACGAGGAGCGCGTCGAGGTGACGTTCCTGCCGCGCTCGGAGGACTGACGCTCCTCGACGCGCGGGGAGGGTCCTCGCCGCGCGTCCGAGGGCGCCGAGCGGAACGCACGAGGGGCCGCTCGTCGAGCGGCCCCTCGTCGCGATCGCTGTCGTGCGCGCGTGTGTCAGACCGACGCGCCGCGCCCGCGGAAGCCCGTCACGAACATGATGAGCGCGAGGATCGCGAGCACGAACAGGACGGGGTGCACGATCGCGCCGCCGGCGATGGCGATCGCGAGGAGCACCACGCCGAGGATGAGCCACAGCATGATCCGTACCTCCTGTCGGGTTGCGTCTGGAGAGCTACCCGGTCTCGAGACGCACCATGCGTCGCCGCTCCGCGTTAGGGCCGCCGGGTCGCCTTGCCGTGCGCCACAACGGCCGATCGGCACCGGCCGCGTTGGTGGTTTCGGATAGTGGCGCCCTGGTCATAACGCAACGCGAACAATCGAGACACTCAATGAAAACCTGAAGTGCAAGAACGCATAGGCGGGACTGGACTACATTTGCGCTCTGTAGGCAGGTAGGCACGTCGATTTTCTGGTGTACCAACGAGGAGGGCATATGAAGACGTGGGCACGGATCGTGGGCGGAATGCTGCTCACGCTCGCGCTCGCTGTCACGGTCGCCGCATGCGGTGGCGGTTCCAGCAGCAGCAGCTCGAGCACAAGCGGCACCGGCTCGTCCGGCGGCGGCGCGTCGACGAGCGGGGGGAGAGCCGGAGGGTCGGCGACGGTCGCGATCGGCACGGCCCCCGACTTCCTCGACCCATCGATCGGATACACCACGCAGTCGGTCGAGACGACCTGGGTCGTCTACACCGGCCTGCTCACGTACAGACACGCCAACGGTGAGGCGGGGACACAGCTGATCCCGGGCCTGGCCGAGGCCCTCCCGACGATCTCGAGAGACGGCAGAACCTACGAGTTCACGATTCGCAGAGGGCTGACGTTCTCCGACGGCAGACCGGTCAGAGCAAGTGACTTCGCCTACTCGGTCCAGCGCATGCTGAGACTGAACTGGGGCGGCAAGGCGTTCATCACCAACTACGTCGTCGGCGCCTCCGCCTTCGACAGAGGCAGAGCCAGAACGGTCTCCGGCATCACAACCGACGACGCGACCGGCAGAATCACGCTCAGACTGATGACGCCCTACGGCGCGATGTCGAACGTGCTCGCGTACCCGGCGCTCTCGATCGTGCCGACCGGCACGGCGATGAGAAACCTGTCCGCGAGCCCGCCCCCCGGCGTCGGCCCGTACATGATCACGGCCTCGACTCCGAACCGCGGCTGGACGCTCAGAAGAAACCCGAGCTTCGCCAGATTCAGCATCCCGGACATCCCGCTGGGTCACCTCGACACGATCACGTTCAACATCAACTCGAACACCCAGTCGGAGGCGCAGCAGGTCCTCAGCAACCAGGCCGACGTCTTCGACCCGGGTGACACGGTGCCGCCGGCGCTCGTCCAGCAGATCCAGAACCAGGCGAGAGATCGCTTCTCGAGAGAAGAGAACCCGTCGACGTTCTACTTCTTCCTGAACACGACGAAGGCGCCGTTCAACAACGAGAGAGCGCGCCAGGCGGTCAACTACGCGCTCGATCGTCGCGCGATGGTGCGGCTCGCGTCGGGCTTCCTGACGCCGGAGTGCTACTTCCTGCCGAACGGCATCGTCGGTCACCCGACCGGAGCCTGCCCGTACGGCTCGAAGGACGGAGCGCCGGACCTCGCGAGAGCGAGACAGCTCGTCAGAGACGCCGGCCTGACCGGCGCTCCGGTCACCGTCTGGGGCGAGACCCGCAGCCCCCGCAAGGAGTACGTCGACTACTACACCAACGTCCTGAACCAGATCGGCTTCAAGGCGACGGAGAAGATCATCGCCGACGCCGTCTACTTCCCGACGATCGGCAACTCGAAGACGGACCCGCAGACCGGGTTCGCCGACTGGCTCCAGGACTTCCCGAACCCGTCGGACTTCTACCTGCTGCTCGACGCGACGTCGATCCAGCCGACCAACAACCAGAACTTCAGCAGAGTCAACGACCCCCACGTGCAGGCCGAGCTGAAGAGACTGAACGCCTACCCGGCCACGGAGCTGAGACAGCACGAGGCCGAGTGGCAGGCCCTCGACGAGTACGTCGCCAGAAGAGCGTACGTCCTCGTCTACGGCTCGGAGCTGCTGCCGAAGTTCTTCTCGAACAAGCTGAACTTCTCGGCCGCCATCTTCCACCCGCTCTACCTCACGGACCTCACGAGCCTTCAGCTCAAGTAGGTCTGGCGCCACGCGCTAAAGTGGCCGGGATCGCCCTCGTGAAGGGCGGTTCCGGCCGCGTGTGCGATGCGCGGCACCCGCCGCGCCGCAGCGCGCCAGCGCCGACGACCCCATCATGGCCATAGATCCAGCCACTCCCCAGACCGGCTCCGGTTCCGGTGCGGAGATCGCCGACGAGCGCAATCGCGCCGCGGCGGCCCGCGACGGCAAGCCGACGACCGGCATCTCGCCGTATCGCCTCGCGATGCGGCGCCTGCGACGAAACAAGCCCGCACTCGCCTTCGGCGCGCTCTTCCTCGTGATCGTGATCCTGTGCCTCCTGGCGCCGTTCTACGCCAAGCACATCGCGCACACGACGCCGACCGCCAACCACGTCACCGACCAGGTCCGCGTCGGCGGCCAGCTGAAGGACGTCGTCTCGCCGACAGGCCTGCCGATCGGCCCGACCTGGCAGGGCCGCTTCTTCCTCGGCGCCGACGCGAACGGCCGCGACATCGCCGTGCGCCTGCTCTACGGCGGTCGCAACTCGCTCGAGATCGGCGTGATCGCGACGCTGCTGACGATGGTGCTCGCGATCATCATCGGCGTCGTCGCCGGCTTCTACCGCGGCGTCGTCGACAACGTGCTGGCGCGCATCCTCGACGTCATCTGGGCCTATCCGCCCGTGCTGCTCGGCATCGCGCTCGGCACCTCGTTGGCGCTCGGCGGCATCAACCTCGGGCTCTTCAAGCTGAACGGCAACTCGCTGCTGGTCCCCGCCTTCATCATCGGGATCGTCTACATCCCGTACGTGGCGAAGCCGTTGCGCGGGCAGGTGCTCGGCCTGCGAGAGAGAGAGTACGTCGACGCTGCGCGCGTCCAGGGCGCCAGCTCGCTGCGCATCATGGTGACCGAGATCCTGCCGAACCTGGCCTCCTCGATCATCGTCTTCATCCCGCTGATCATCGCCAACGCGATCCTGCTGGAGGCCGGCCTCTCGTACCTCGGCGCCGGCGTCCAGCCGCCGAACCCCTCCTGGGGAACGATGATCAGCGACGGCATCCGCCTGCTGCCGAGCGCCATCCACCTCGTCTTCGTGCCGGGCGCGATGCTCGTGCTCACGATCCTCGGGGTCAACGTCTTCGGCGACGGCCTCCGGGACGCCCTCGACCCGCGCGCCAGAGTCAGGATCGACGGCTGATGGTCCGCTTCATCATCCGCCGCCTGATCGCGATGGTGCTCGTCATGTTCGCGATCTCCGTCCTCACGTTCCTGATCTTCCAGGCGATCCCGAACGGCGACCCGGCCGCGCGGCTCGCGGGCCGCACCTCGAACCCCGAGACCGTCGCCGCGATCCGCAAGACCTGGGGCTTCGACAAGCCGATCTACGTCCAGTACGAGAAGACGATGGGCAAGGTCTTCTCCGGGGACGTGATCTCCTACAGCCAGCAGGTCAACGTGATCCACGAGATCAAGCAGGACCTGCCCGCGACGCTGTCGCTTTCGATCGGGGCAGGGCTGATCTGGCTCTTCCTCGGGATCGTCTTCGGCCTCTTCAGCGCGATCAAGGCCGGGAGGTTCACCGATCGTGCGCTGACGGTGCTGGCGCTCGTCGGCGTCTCGACCCCGGTCTTCGTGATCGGGGCCGTGCTGCTGTACTTCCTCGCGTTCAAATGGAGCATCTTCCCGAACGGCGGCTACACACCCTTGGGACAGAACCCGACGCAGTGGCTCTACCACATGATCCTGCCGTGGACCGCGCTCTCGGTGCTGTTCATCGGCGTCTACTCGCGCGTGCTGCGCGGCAACGTGCTCGACACGATGAGCGAGGACTACGTGCGCACGGCGCGGGCGAAGGGCCTGTCCGAGCGGCGCGTGCTCGTGCGCCACGTGCTGCGCAACTCGATGATCCCGATCATCTCGCTGTGGGGCCTCGACTTCGCCGCCGTCATCGGCGGCGGCGCGATCCTCACCGAGTCGGTCTTCAACCTGCACGGCGTCGGGCAGTACGCGGCCGAGTCGATCGCGCAGCTGGACGTGCCACCGGTGCTGGTCGTCGTGATGTTCGGCGCCTTCGCGGTCGTGCTCCTGAGTGCTATCACGGACGTCATCTTCGCCCTGCTCGACCCCCGGATCCGACTCTCATGACCGATCACCTGCTCGACGTCAACGACCTGCGGGTCTCCTTCCGCACCGAGGAGGGCGTCGTCCATGCGGTCGACGGCGTCTCCTTCCACGTCGATCCCGGCGAGGTGCTGGCGATCGTCGGCGAGTCCGGCTCCGGCAAGTCCGTCACCGGCATGACGCTCATGGGCCTGACGCGCTCGCCGAACTCGTACTTCGAGGGCTCCGCGACGCTCGAGGGCAAGGAGCTGGTGACCGCCAGCGACGCGGAGCTGCGGCGCATCCGCGGCGCTGAGATCGCGATGGTCTTCCAGGATCCGATGACGGCGCTCAACCCGGTGCAGCACATCGGCGACCAGATCGTCGAGCAGATCCGCGCGCACGACTCGCGGATCTCGAAGGCCGCGGCGCTCGACCGCGCGGTCGAACTGATGGAGCGCGTCGGCGTGCCGCGGGCGAAGGAGCGGCTGCGCTCCTACCCGCACGAGTTCTCCGGGGGCATGCGCCAGCGCGTGATGATCGCGATGGCGCTCTCGAACTCGCCGAAGCTGCTGATCGCCGACGAGCCGACGACCGCGCTCGACGTGACGATCCAGGCGCAGATCCTCGAGGAGATCAGACAGCTGAGAACGGAGATGAACGCGGGCGTGATCCTCGTGACGCACGACCTCGGCGTCGTCGCCGACGTCGCCGATCGGATCGCGGTCATGTACTCCGGGCGGATCGTCGAGCAGGGCACGCTCGACGAGCTCTTCTACGACCCCCAGCACCCGTACACGTGGGGGCTGCTCGGCTCGATCACGCGGATCGACCGCGACCGTCCCGGCCGCCTGCCGGCGATCGCGGGCCTGCCGCCGTCGCTGCTCGATCCGCCGCAGGGCTGCCACTTCCGGCCGCGCTGCCCGCACGAGTTCGACCGGTGCGCCGAGGTGCCGGCGCTCGAGGAGCGCTCCGGCGCGCCCGGTCACTGCGATCGCTGCTGGCTCTCGCCCGAGGACAAGCGCCGGCTGCGCGTCGTCGGCGAGGACGGCCAGATCGGACTCGACGCGAAGGAGGCGCCGGTCGCATGAGCGCCACGACGACGAACGGGGCACCCGAGCCCGGCGCGCCCGCGAGCAGCGGCGCGACGCCGCTGCTCGAGGTCGACCACCTCAAGCTCTACTTCCCGATCAAGCGCGGCGTGATCATCGATCGCACCGTCGGCCACGTCCACGCCGTCGACGACGTCTCGCTGTCGTTGAACGAGGGCGAGACGCTCGGCATCGTCGGCGAGTCGGGCTGTGGCAAGACGACGCTGTCGCGCTCGATCGTGCGGCTGCTCGAGCCGACCGGCGGGACGATCCGCTTCCGCGGCCAGGACATCACGAAGTCCGGTCGGCGCGAGCTGGCGCCCGTCCGCAGGCAGCTGCAGATGGTCTTCCAGGATCCGCAGGCGTCGCTCAACCCGCGCAAGCGCGTCGGGCAGATCGTCGCCGCGCCGTTGAAGCTGCACCGCGAGGACGGCCATGACATCGAGTCGCGCGTGCGCGATCTGCTCGCTCGCGTCGGGCTCAACCCCGAGCACATCAACCGCTTCCCGCACGAGTTCTCCGGCGGTCAGCGCCAGCGCATCGGCATCGCCCGCGCGCTCGCCGTCTCGCCGAGCCTGATCATGCTCGACGAGCCGGTCTCGGCGCTCGACGTCTCGATCCAGGCGCAGGTGATCAACCTGCTCGACGACCTCCAGGACGAGTTCCGCCTCTCCTACGTCTTCGTCGCGCACGACCTCTCGGTCGTGCGGCACGTCTCGGACCGCATCGCCGTGATGTACCTCGGCAAGATCGTCGAGCAGTCGCCCTCGGAGGAGCTCTACACGAAGCCGATCCATCCGTACACGACGGCGCTGCTGGGAGCGATCCCGATCCCGGATCCGAAGGAGAACCGTGCGCGCAGACGGCTCGTCGTCGAGGGCGAGCCGCCGAACCCGATCAACCCGCCGCCGGGCTGCCGCTTCCACACGCGCTGCCCGCGTGCGACCGAGCTCTGCAAGCAGCTCGAGCCGCAGCTGACCGAGTACGCGAACGGCCACGTCGCCGCCTGCCACCACCCGATGAACGTGACGCCGGAGGAGATCCGCGCGGCGAGACGCTCGCCGCTCAGCCCGGTGAGTGCCCCGGACCAGCTGCCGGCTTCCACGCCGCCGCCGGCGCCTTAGCCGCGAGCCCCAGCGCAGGGCCGCGCGCGATTGCGGCGGCGTCGTCGCTGCCGCCGCTGCGGCCCAGCAGCTTCACGGTCACGAGCCGGTCGCCGTCGGTCGCCAGCAGCTCGCGCGGGCCGGGGATCCAGTCGGCGCCGAGGCCGATCCCGTCGCGCTGGACGGGCCGTTCGCGCGGATCGCTCGCGTCGTAGACCGGCCCGCGCTCGACGACCGTCCGTAAGAAGCGCGCCGCCGCCTGCGGCGCGCGGTCGATCGTGACCCGCACCCGCTGGGCGCCGAGGCGGTAGCTGCAGGTCACGACGCCGGGGCCATCGGCGGTCGCGCGCGGAGGCGGCGACGGCGCGCCCGCGTTCCCGAGGGACCGCGCAACGGCCACGCCGATCGCGGCGGGGCAGGTGGCGGCCGCGGCGCGCGGCGGCCGCGACGGCGCCGGAGCGCTCGCGGGCGCGGTATCGCCAGAGGCGCCGAAGCCGGCCGCGAGCGGCAGGGTGACGAGAGCGGCGATCGCGGACGCGGCGAGCGACGGACGCCTCGCGGCCCGATGGCGAGGCGGGGCCGGTGGATCGGTCATGACACCGCGATCCGGCATGCCGCGGCGATAGCTCGGCGGGCATCCGCTCGGCGTCGGAGATGTGGGCGGACTCCGCTACCTTCCGCCTCGCGATGCGTTTGCATCGATAGGAGCCCGCCGTACGCGAACAGTCGCGGGCTCGGTCCGCCGCCACATTCGATGTGGCGATTCAGCCAGACAGTGAAGGAGGACGCCTAGTGCGCCAACGGATCTCGCTCGTCGTCGTGACGTGCCTCGCCCTGCTCATCCCGGCCGCCGCAGCAAACGCGAACTCGAAGCAGTTCACGACGTTCGAGGCCCCGGCGGAGGTGCTGAACGGCGCGCCGGACGCCACGCTCAACGAGCTCCAGGCGCTGGGCGTCACCGCGATTCGCATCCAGATGCCGTGGGGCACGGTCGCCCCGAACGCCGGCAGCAAGACGACGCCGCATTTCAACCAGACCGACCCCGCCGCATACCCGGCGGGGAACTGGGCCCGCTACGACGCCGCGATCAACGGCGCTCGGCAGCACGGCATGAAGGTGATGCTGACGCTCACGGGCGGCGCGCCGAAGTGGGCGACGGCGAAGAAGCGCGACACGATCACGAACCCGGACACGAGCGCGTTCGGCAAGTTCGCGACCGCCGT
Source organism: Conexibacter sp. (assembly GCA_025964325.1). Lineage (GTDB taxonomy): Bacteria > Actinomycetota > Thermoleophilia > Solirubrobacterales > Solirubrobacteraceae > Conexibacter. The sequence goes on along the minus strand of JAOPZA010000131.1, from coordinate 22,923 downwards.
CGGTCGCCGCTACGGCAACAAGATCTCGTGGTGGACGGTCTGGAACGAGCCGAACCTCGGCAAGCTGCTCGCCCCCCTCTACAACGGCAGCAAGCTCGCCAGCCCGACGATCTACCGCAACCTCTACCTCAAGGGCTACTCGGGGCTGCACGCCGCCGGCGTGAAGGCGCCGATCCTGATCGGCGAGATGGCGCCGCGCGCCAACTCGAACCACTCGACCGGCACGATCGCGCCCGTCGCGTTCCTGCGCGCCGTGCTGTGCCTCGACGGCAACTACAAGAAGTCGAGGAAGTGCGGGAAGGTCCCGACGCAGGGCGTCGCGATGCACCCGTACACGACGCAGCAGGGTCCGCACTTCGTCCCGCCGAACAAGGACGACGTCACGATCGGCGTCGTCTCGCGCCTGATCACGGCGGTCGACAAGGCCGCGAAGGCCGGCGCGCTGCCGAGCCGCCTGCCGATCTACGTGACCGAGTTCGGCGTGCAGAGCTTCCCCGACCGTCTGCAGGGCGTCTCACCGGCGCTGCAGTCGGACTACCGCTCGATCGGCGAGCAGATGCTCTACGCCAACCCGCGGATCGCCTCGTTCTCGCAGTACCTCATGCGTGACGACCAGACGGTCGCGGGCGCGTACGGCAAGTTCGAGTCCGGCCTGCGCTACTACGCCGGCGACAAGAAGAAGCCGTCCTACGACGGCTTCCGCACGCCGCTCGTCGTCAACAAGACGAAGAGCGCGAGCCATGTCTCGCTGTGGGGCCTCGTGCGCCCGGCGCACAAGCGCACGACGGTGACGATCCAGTACGCCGACAAGAGCGGCGGCTGGAAGACGCTCGCTCGCCAGTCGACCAACAGCGCCGGCTACTTCACGAAGACGGCCTCGACGAAGTCCGGCCGCGTCTGGCGCCTGCAGTGGAAGGACGCCGCCGGCCACACGTTCACCGGCCCGAAGACGGTCTCCCACTAGCCGCGGGGCGGCCTGCCCGGCTCCCGCACGGAGCCGGGCGGCCGCCGCAGGGCGGTTGATGTCGCGTCGTATCCAGCCGGTGTTGCGCATGCCGGCCGCGAACGGCCGGCCGCCGCAGCCGGTTGGTCAGCCGGTGTTGCGCATGCCGGCCGCGAACGGCCGGCCGCCGCAGCCGGCTGTTCAGCCGGTGTTGCGCATGCCGGCCGCGATGCCCGCCATCGTGTGAAGCAGCGGCGTGCGCGCATCGGCGTCGTCGGCGCGCGCGCGCCGCAGCAGGTCGACCTGCATGTGCGAGAGCGGGTCGATCCACGGATTGCGGTGCTGCAGGCGCTCGAGCAGCGCGGGCGAGTCGGCCAGCAGCGTGCGGTTGCCGGTGATCTCGAGCACGCGCGCGACGATCCGCTCGTGCTCCTCGCGGATCGGCGTCCAGAGCGCCTTCGCGTCGTCGTCTCCGACCAGCTCGAGGTAGCGCTCGGCGACGCCGAGGTCGGACTTGAAGAGCGACATCTCGAGCGTCGAGATGACCATGCGGAAGAACGGCCAGCGCTCGCGCATCTCGCGCTGCAGCTCGCGGTCGCCCTCGCCGAGCGCCGTGCCGGCGCCGTACCAGGCGGGCAGCAGCAGCCGGTTCTGCATCCACGAGAAGACCCACGGGATCGCGCGCAGCTCGCGCAGCGCGCGTGAGCCGGAGCGCGACGCCGGACGCGAGCCGATGTTCAGCTCGGCCAGCTCGTGCAGCGGCGAGGCCTCTCGCAGCAGCGACTCGAAGTGCTCGTCGTCGTAGATCAGCGCCCGGTAGACCTCGCGCGAGCGGTCGGCCAGCCGCTGCGCCTCCTCGCGATAGCGCGCCGGCGGGTCGGCGGGCGGCACGAGCGTCGCGAGCACGACCCCCGAAAGCGTCTGCTCGAGCGAGCGCAGCGCCAGCTCCGGATGCGCGTAGCGCTGCGGGATCACCTCGCCCTGCTCGGTGATGCGGATCCGACCGCGGATCGAGCCCGGCGGCTGCGCGCCGATCGCGCGGTGGCTGGGGCCGCCGCCGCGGGAGGTCGAGCCGCCGCGGCCGTGGAAGAAGCGCAGTCCGATGCGATGCGCGTCGGCCGCCGCGACGAGCCGCTCCTGTGCGGCGTAGAGCTCCCACTGCGAGGCGATGAAGCCGCCGTCCTTGGCCGAGTCGGAGTAGCCGAGCATGATCTCCTGCCGCCGCTCGCACGCGTCCAGCTGGGTCGCGTAGGCGGGGTCGACGTAGAGCGCGTTCATCGTCGCCTCCGCGCCGGCGAGGTCCTCGACCGTCTCGAACAGCGGGACGATCGGGAGCGCGGGCGTCGCGCCGACCCCGACGCCGGCGCGGCGCAGCAGGAAGAGCGCGGACAGCACGTCGGAGGGCTGGCGCGCCATCGAGATGACGACGCTCCCGAGCGCCTGCGCCCCGTGTCTGCGTACGCCCTCGGCGATCGCGTCGAAGGCGGCCAGCGCGCCGGCCTCGTCGCTGCCGAGCGCCTCCGGGGCCTCCGGACGGTCGTCGTCGACCGTCGCGATCGCCTGCGCGAGGGCTGCCTGGCGTTCGTCCTCGCCGGCCTCGCCGTAGCCTGGCAGCAGCGCGGCGACGGCCGCCTGCAGCGGTCCCGCCGACTGGCGCACGTCGAGCGTGGCGAGATGGAAGCCGAACGACCGCACCTGCGTCAGCAGGCGCGCGACGGCGCCGCCCGCGACGCGGCTCGAGCCGGAGCTGTCGCGCACCAGCTCGAGGTCGGCGGCCAGCTCGTCCGGGTTCGCGTAGCCGCCGTCAGCCCCGCGCCCCGTGCGCTCGAGGCGGGCGCTGACGAGCGAGAGCTTGCGCCGGAACGGCTCGTGCGGATTGCGCATGCCGGCGTTGACCTCCGGCAGCTCGGCCTCGTCGCGGGCGATCGAGTCGACCAGCGCGGGGGAGACGAAGAGGCGGTCGTCGGCCTGCGAGAACTCGCGTGCGAGCGCGTCGACGCGGCGTCGCAGCAGTCGCAGCGCGGTCCCGCGGTGCAGCGCCAGCGCGCGCGTGATGCTGGCCGGCCCGACCTCGGGGTTGCCGTCCATGTCGCCGCCGGCCCAGCTGCCGAAGCGCAGGATCGGCGCCGCCGGCGGCCACGGCACGTCGAAGCAGCGCGACAGCTCGGAGGCGAGCTGCGGGACGGCGTCGAAGAGGACCGACTCGAAGAAGAAGAGCGTGCGGCGCACCTCGTCCTCGACCAGCGGGCGCACGCGGCGGACCTCGTCGGTCTGCCACCAGATCGTCAGGACCTCGCGCAGCTGGTCCTCGAGCTCTCGGCGGCGGGTCGAGCCGAGGCGCGGGTCGTCGAGCCGCTCCATCATCTGCCACACGGCCTGCTGGTGGTCGAAGACCGAGCGGCGCGTCGCGTCGGTCGGATGGGCGGTCATCACGAGCCGCACGTCGAGCTCCTGCATCGCCTCGGAGACGCGCGAGCGCGGCACCTGGCTGAGCGCGCCGACGGCGGCCGCGAACGACTCGCGCTGCGGCCCGCTCGTGTCGGAGTCGTAGGCGCGGCGGCGCCGCAGCCGCTCCAGCTCCTCGGCGATGTTGGCCAGCTGCAGCTGCATCGAGCAGGCGCGCACGTAGGGCTCGAGCTCCGCCGACGGCAGGCGGCGCAGGAAGTCGATCAGCTGCGTGCCGGTGCGGCCGTCACCGGCGCGCAGGGCGGCGGCGTTGTCGCGCAGCCAGAAGAGGCGCTCGCGGAACGTGCGGCCGCGCTGCTCTTCGAGCACGTCCGCCAGCAGCCGCTCGAGCAGTGCGGTGTCACGGTCCAACGGCGTCGGGCCAGGTGTCTGCGAAGAGGAGCGAAGAGGAGAGATGGCCATCGTCCCTCCATTGTGGCCTCCGCGGCGCGCGGGCGAGAGCCCGCATCGCGGAATCGCGGTTCCGCGCAAACGCAGCCGTTCGGTCGAAACGCCGAGCTGGGACGCAAACGCTCAATACCAGCCGATTCCTGCCGAAAGAGGGGATGACGATCGACCAGCTGATGGAGCGTGGGCGGTCGCACGAGCGGAGCGGCTGAGGAGGCATCGATGAAGGGCCTGTTGGGTGTGCGCTGGACCGTCGGCTTGAAGAACGGACTCGCGTTCGGCGCCGTGACGCTGTTCCTGCTGGGGATCGCGGTCGCCGCGATCGTCACGCTGGACGGCCTGCGCAGCGACCACGAGCGGATCGTCGGCACCGCGCTGCCGCGGCTGGCGGCGGCTGAGCGGGACCGGCTGACGGCGCTCGACCACGACTTCAACGCGTCGCTCTCCTCGGGGCGGACGCTCGTGCTCGTGCTCGCGATCGTCGGCGCGCTCACGGCGATCGCGTTGGCCGTGATCATCACGCTGGCGCTGCGCCATCGCGTGCGGCGCGTGCTCGCACGTCTGCACCACCTGCGCGACGACTGCGTCAGCAGCCTCAACCGCGGGCTCGGGGCGGTCGCCGGCGGCGACATGACGGTCGCGGTCGAGCCGACGACGCGGCCGATCGAGCGCATATCGAGCGACGAGATCGGCGAGATCGCGCTCGCCGTCAACGAGATCCTCGCCAAGACCGTCACCTCGATCGCCGAGTACGAGACGATGCGCGAGCAGCTGCGCGCCGCGCTCGGCGACCGCTCCTGCCTCGCGCCGCTGACGGAGCGGCTGGAGCGGCTCGAGGCGAACTGCCTGACCGAGCTGGAGCAGGGCCTGAGCGCGATGGCGCGCGGCGACCTGACGCGCGACGCTACGCCGACGACGACGCCGCTGCCGCCGAGCGCGGGCGCCGACCTGGGCCGGCTGGCGGAGATCTTCAACGCGATGCTGGCACGGGCGCAGACCGCGGTCGAGGCCTACGGCGCGATGCGGGAGAAGGTCGTCACGATGCTGGGCGAGATCTCCGACAGCTCGGCCAGCGTCACCACCGCCTCTCAGCAGATGGCGTCGACGTCGGAGGACACCGGCCGCGCGATCGGCGAGATCGCGACGACCTTCGGCGAGGTCGCGCAGGGCGCCGAGCGGCAGGTGCGCTCGGTCGCGCAGGCGCGGCAGCTGACCGAGGAGGTCGCGACCGCCTCCCGCGTGGGCGCCGAGAACGCGCAGGGGACGGCAGCCGCCGCGCAGCAGGCGCGCGCCGTCGCCCAGGAGGGCGCCGAGGCGGTCGCGCGGGCGACCGAGGCGATCCGGGCAGTGCACGCGACCTCGACCGACGCGACCGCGGCGATCCGCGAGCTGGGCGCGAAGTCGCAGCGGATCGGCGGGATCGTCGGCACGATCACGGGGATCGCGGAGCAGACGAACCTGCTGGCGCTGAACGCCGCGATCGAGGCGGCTCGGGCCGGTGAGCAGGGTCGCGGCTTCGCGGTCGTCGCCGAGGAGGTGCGCAAGCTGGCGGAGGAGTCACAGCGCGCGGCCGGCTCGATCGCCGGTCTGGTCGAGGAGATCCAGCGCGAGACCGGCCACGTCGTCGGCGTCGTCGAGACCGGCGCGGAGCAGACCGAGGCGGGCGCCGCGACGGTCGAGCAGGCGCGCGCCAGCTTCGAGCGGATCGGCACGTCGGTCGACGACATGAGCGGCCGCGTCGAGCGGATCGCCGCCGCGGTCGCGCAGATCGCCGCGAGCGCCGGGCAGATGCAGTCGAGCATCGCGCAGGTCGCGGCGGTCGCCGAACAGTCCTCGGCCGCGAGCGAGGAGGTCTCCGCCTCGACCCAGCAGACGTCGGCCTCGACGCAGCAGATCGCGGTCTCGGCGCACGAACTGGCGAAGACGGCGGAGGAGCTGGACACGCTCGTGGGACAGTTCACGCTGCGCTGAGCGGGGGTAGGTCGAGGTCATGACCAGTGATGAGACGTACGACGACGAAGGCCGTGCCCCCGAGGACGAGCCGGGCGAGCCCGGCGCCGAGGGCGGCTCGAAGAGCGACTCGAAGGACAAGCTGCCGGGGGCGCCGTCGAAGGACGACGCGCCGCTCGGCGACACCGACCAGCACTCGGACGCCTACCAGGAGTAGCGCGCCCGCAGCGGCGCCTCGAAGACCGCCGGAGCGGCCGGGCGGGCCCGAAGGCCCGCCCGGGTGGCTCCGGTCATGGATCGCCGGGTTACTACTTGTCCCAGGACTATAAATGTGTCTTGCCTGGGCGACATGACACTCCCAGCCGTCGGGACGGGCCACCACTCCGAAGAGCGGTGCGTGGCGCCGACTGGATCCTCGAGGGACCCTAGGCCGAGTTGGCGATCCGCCGGACCTGGAAGGTTAGCGCGCGCGGCTCAGGATTCACTCGAAACGGTCCAGATGTTGACGCCCGCCTCGTGTGCGGCCGCGTCGATCTCGGCCAGCTCGTCTTCGCTGAAGTCGAGTCGCGCGAGCGCGCCGACGTTCTGCTCCAGCTGGGCGACGCTGCTGGCGCCGATCAGCGTCGACGTGACGCGCGGATCACGCAGCGTCCAGGCGAGCGCCATCTGCGCCAACGTCTGACCGCGCCGCTGCGCGAGCTGGTTCAGCCGGCGGATGTGCTCGAGGTTCTGCTCGTTGAGCCACGCCGGGTCGAGCGACTTGCCCTGCGTTGCGCGCGAGTCCTGGGGGATCCCGTCGAGGTAGCGGTCGGTCAGCATGCCCTGCGCGAGCGGCGTGAAGACGATCGCGCCGACGCCCTCGTCGCCGAGCACGTCGAGCAGGCCGTTCTCGATCCAGCGGTTCAGCAGCGAGTACGACGGCTGGTGGATCAGCAGCGGCGTCCCCAGCTCGCGCAGGATGCGGGCCGCCTCGACCGTCCGCTCGGGCCCGTAGGAGGAGATCCCGACGTAGCGCGCCTTGCCCGCTCGCACCGCGCCGTCGAGCGCGCCCATCGTCTCCTCCAGCGGGGTGTCGGGATCGAACCGGTGGGAGTAGAAGACGTCGACGTAGTCGAGCCCCATCCGCGCGAGCGACTGGTCGAGCGAGGCGAGCAGGTACTTGCGCGAGCCGTGGTCGCCGTAGGGGCCGGGCCACATGTCCCAGCCGGCCTTCGAGGAGATCAGGAGCTCGTCGCGGTAGGGCCGCAGGTCCTCGCGCATGAGGCGGCCGAAGTTGGTCTCGGCGGCTCCGTACGGCGGTCCGTAGTTGTTCGCGAGGTCGCGGTGCGCGATGCCGAGGTCGAAGGCGCGCCGCACGATCGCGCGCTGGGTCGCGAAGGGCTTGTCATCGCCGAAGTTGTGCCAGAGGCCGAGCGAGATGGCCGGCAGCTCGATGCCGCTGCGCCCGCAGCGGCGGTAGCGCATCGCCTCGTACCGCTCGCGCGCGGGGAGGTAGGCGTCGAGGATGTCCATGCCTTCCATGATGCCACCGCGCGGTGGCCGCGGCCCCGCGTCGCCGGGCGCGGTCGCGCGGGCCCACTGAACTTCGCGCGCGTCCGGTCGATCACTCGGGGCATGACCACCGCCAGGAGGCAAGCGTGAAGCTCACCGTCCGGACGAAGCTGCTCGGCTCGTTCCTCGTCGTCGTCGTGCTGATGGTCGTGGTGGGGGTCGTCGCGATCGCGCGCATGAGCTCGGTCAACACCGAGACGAAGCGATTCGGCAGCCGGACCGTTCCGGCGATGCAGGACCTGCTCTCGGTCGTGGCGCTCACGCACATGATCCGCGAGGACCAGCTGCAGTACGCGACCGCGACGGACGCCCCCGCACGCAGAAGAGCCGGTCACGACATCGACTCCTACGGCCCGCAACTGCTGGCGTCCGTCGCCGGCCTGCGCGCGAAGGCGGGCACCCCGGCCGAGCGCAGCGGCGTCGACGGCTTCGCCGCCTCGTGGAAGCGGTATCTGAAGCTGAGCGCGCCGCTGCGCGCCGCCGCCGACCGCGGCGACCACGCCGCCGCGCTCGCGGCTATCGAGGGCCCGAGACCGGCGGCCGCCTACCAGGATGCGGCCTTCACGCAGCTGACGCCGCTCTACACGCTGCAGAACAAGCTCACGGCGACGTCGGTGAAGCACGCCAACGCGACCGTCGCCTCGGGGCGCACGACGATCATCGTGCTGCTGATCGTCGCCGCGCTTGCCGCGCTCGCGCTCGCGCTGCTGATCGCCCGCGGCATCTGCGGCGGCCTGCGGCAGCTCGTCGCGGCCGCGCGCGGCATCGCGGAGGGCGACGTCGAGCAGACGGTGGAGCTGCACTCGCGCGACGAGCTGGGCGAGGCCGGCGACGCGTTCCGCGCGATGATCGCCTACCTCGCCGAGATGGCGAGCGCCGCGCGGCGGATCGCGGCCGACGACCTCAGCGTCGAGGTGACGCCGAAGTCCGACCGCGACGCGCTCGGAGTCGCGTTCGCCGAGATGAGCGCGAAGCTGCGCGCCGCGCTCGGCGAGGACTCCTCGCTCGACCAGGTGCTCGAGCGCATGGACAGCATCACGCGCATCTGCATCGCGACGCTCGACGAAGGCCTCGCCGGGGTCGCCGGCGGCGACCTGACGCACGTCGCGGAGGCGGGGACGACCCCGGTCACGGCGGGCGCCGGACGCGAGCTGGGGGAGCTGGGGACGCTCTTCAACGAGATGCTCAGCCGCCTGCAGGCGTCGGTCGCCAGCTACAACGCGATGCGCGAGAAGGTCGCGCGGATGCTGGCGGAGATCGCGCAGGAGACGCAAGCGGTCGCGGCCGCCTCGCAGCAGATGGCGACGACCTCGGAGGAGTCCGGCCGCGCGGTCGGCGAGATCGCCTCGGCGGTCGGCGAGGTGGCCGCCGGCGCCGAGCGCCAGGTGCGCACGGTCGAGGAGGCGCGCCGCCTGAGCCACGAGGTCGTCGCGACGACGCGCAGCTCGGCCGAGAACGCGGAGGCGACCGCGCGGGTCGCGGAGCAGGCGCGCGCCGTCGCCCAGGAGGGCGCGGAGATCATCGTCCAGGCGACGGCCGGGATGCAGACCGTCAGCGCCTCCTCCTCGGAGGTCACCACCACGATCCGCTCGTTGGGCGAGAAGTCGGGTCGGATCGGCGGGATCGTGGACACGATCACGGGGATCGCGGAGCAGACGAACCTGCTGGCGCTGAACGCGGCGATCGAGGCGGCGCGGGCCGGTGAGCAGGGTCGCGGCTTCGCGGTCGTCGCCGAGGAGGTGCGCAAGCTGGCGGAGGAGTCGCAGCGGGCGGCGTCGACGATCGCCGGTCTGATCGCGGAGATCCAGCGCGAGACCGGCCGCGCGGTCGAGGTCGTCGAGGACGGCGCGCGCCACACCGCCGCGGGCACGGCGACGGTCGAGCAGGCGCGCGAGGCGTTCGTCCGCATCGGGACCGCGGTCGATGACATGAGCGGTCGCATCAGCGAGATCGCGGCGGCCGTCGGGCAGATTTCGGAGAGCTCGACGCAGATGGACAGCAACATGAGCGAGGTCGCCTCGGTCGCCGAGCAGTCGTCGGCCTCCGCCGAGCAGGTCTCGGCCTCGACCGAGGAGACCTCGGCCTCGAGCCAGGAGATCGCCGCCTCGGCCCAGGAGCTGGCCAAGACGGCCGAGCAGCTGGGGCGGCTGGTCGGGCAGTTCCGGCTCGCCTGACCCCGGCGAGCGGCGGCGCCCCGACGCGGCCAGGAGTGTGCGCCGCGAGCCGTGCACTAGCCTTGGCATCGCACACCTGACTCGCGTCTCGAAACGGCAAACCGCTCGTGAGGGCGGGACGCAAAGCCACGGGGCTCTCCACACGAGAGTCAGCCGGGCCGCCGAAGGACCACGGCATTCGAGGAAGCGCGGCGAGTCCTCGACGCCGAAGGAGTCCCATGTCGCACCATCCGAGGTCGTCCGCGGCGATCGGCGCGATCGCCGCCGTTGCCGCCGTCGCGATCGCCGCGCCGAGCGCCGGAACCGCGGCCGCGATCCCCGCCCACGCCGCTGGGTCGTGCGCGGCTGCCTCCAGCGCGCCGTCCCCCGGCCAGCTCGACCGGGCCGCTCGCGCGACGCTCTGCCTGCTCGACCAGGAGCGCGCCCGTCACGGGCTGCGCCCGCTGCGCGCCAACCCGCGGCTCGCGGCGGCCGCTGGCGGGCACTCCGCCGACATGGTCCGGCGCCACTACTTCTCCCACACCGCGCCCGGCAACCTGTCGTTCGCGACGCGGATCGTGCGGACCCGCTACGTGCGGGGCGCGCGTGGCTGGTCACTGGGCGAGAACATCGCCTGGGCGAGCGGGAGCGGCGCCAGCCCGGCCGCGATCGTGCGGATGTGGATGCGCAGTCCCGGCCACCGCGCGAACGTCCTCGCGCCCGGCTTCCGCGAGATCGGCATCGGGATCGCGCACGGCGTGCCGTCGACCGGCGGCGCCGGCGGCGGCGGCGGCGCGACCTACACGACCGACTTCGGTCGGCGCTCGTAGCCGGCCGGGCGCGGTCGGGCGCGAAGCGCGCGGCCGCGCTCGTAGACTCGGTCTCGGTGGCGAACAAGAAGAGCAAGCGGGAGCGCAAGGCGGAGAAGGCCGCGAAGGCGCGCGTCCTCAAGCCGAAGCAGCGCTGCTGCAAGTCGAAGCCGCGCTGCAAGCGCTGCCCGGTCGTCCTCAAGCGGCTCGAGCGCGACGGACTCGCGGAGCGGCGCGCCGACGGTCGCTACGTGGTGATCGAGCTGCTCGGCAAGAAGCAGCTCAAGGCCGCGCGTCGCTGAGCTCGCGCAGGAGCGCGTCGAGTCGTCTGCGGGGGCCGCTGAGCCCGCGCGCGGCGGTCGCGATCTCGTGCCACGGGTCGCCGTCGCGCTCGAGCCGGCGCGGCAGCGTGCGCAGCGTCCAGACGTCCGGCCGCGTGTGGGGATCCTGGAGCTCGTCCCAGTGCAGCGGCGTCGCGACCGTCGCCTCCGGCCGCGTGCGCACCGAGTAGGGCGCGACGGAGGTGTGGGCGTACGTGTTGCGCATCACGTCGATCAGGATCCGTCCGGCCCGCTTCGCCTTGCGCTGCTGGAGCGTCACGCGGCGCGCGCCGTTCGCGTCCCGCAGGACGAGGAGGAAGGCGACGTCGCGCGCGAACGCCTTCACGACGTCGAAGTCGACGCGCCGGCGCAGCGGGACGACGACGTGGTAGCCGCGGGAGCCGGTCGCCAAGGCGAACGGCGTCAGGCCCAACTCCTCGAGCAGCGCACCGGTCTCGCGCGCCACCGCGCGCACGTCGTCGGGCGTGCCGCCGCTCGGGTCGAGGTCGATGATCAGGCGGTCGGGACGGTCGATGCGGTCGGCGCGGGCCGGCCACGTGTGGAGCGTGATGCACGCCTGTCCGGCGAGGTAGACGAGCGTGGCGGCGTCGTTGGCGACCACGTGCGTGACCTCGCCGCCCTCCTTCGGAACGGTCACGCGGGCGATCCAGTCGGGGAAGTAGCTCCCGATCTGCTGCTGGAAGAGCCCGCGGTGCTCGACGCCGTCTGGATAGCGCTGGAGGTTCAGCGGGCGCTCGGCGACATGCGTCAGCATCACCGGCGCGACGCGCTCGTAGTAGCGCGCGAGGTCGGCCTTCGTGATGCCGGAGGGGAAGAGCGGCTTGCCGGGACGCGACAGCTCGATCGTGCGGCCGTCGGCGCGGATCGCAAGGCTGGATGCGGTCTGGCGCGCCATCGCTCACGTCATACCCGGCGGTGGCGGAAAGCGGACACGCGCGCTCCGACCGTGCATGCGCCGCGATCGGCCACGCGGCCATAGGCGGGCGGCTCGGCGCCAGCTAGATTCATTTCGATGGCCTCAGGCTTCACTCGAGAACCGGCCGGTGCGGGCGCGCCCGCGACATCCGAGCGCGAGGCGCTGCTGCGTGACGCCCTGACCGCGCGGGCGCAGGCGGAGGCGGCGCGGGCCCGCGCCGAGATGGCGCTGCGCGACGCCGAGGAGGCGCGCGCGCAGGCCGACGCGGCCCGCGCTCGTCACGAGTTCCTCGCCGCCGCCGGCCGCGCGATGGCCGTCTCGATGGACTACCGCACGACGCTGCGGGAGGTCGTGCGCGCGGCCGTGCCCGTGCTCGCCGACTGGTGTGCGGTCACGATGGTCGGCGCCGACGGCGAGCTCGACGTGATCGCGCTCGCGCACGCCGACGGCGCGAAGCAGGAACGCGCCCTGCAGCTGCTGCGGCGCCACCCGCCGCGTCCCGGCGGCGACATCGGCGCCGCGAAGGTGGTCCGCACGGCCGAGACCGAGCTGCTGACGGCGTTCGACGCGTCCGCGCTGGCGGCCGCCGCGGGCGGGAACGAGGACCGCCGCGCCGCGCTCGAGGAGCTCGGCATCGTCGCCGTCCTGACGGTGCCGCTGAAGACGCCGACCCGCGTGATCGGCGCGATCACCTTCGCGCTCGGCAGCGCCGCGCGCCGCTTCGCAGAGGAGGACGTCGAGGTCGCCGCCTCGCTCGCCGCGCGCGCCGCCCTGCACGTCCAGAACGCGCGCATGTACAGCGAGCGCTCGCACATCGCGCAGACGCTCCAGCGCAGCCTGCTGCCGCCCGAGCTGCCGCGGATTCCGGGGATCGACCTGGCCGCCGGCTACCGCGCTGCGGGCGACGAGCACGAGGTCGGCGGCGACTTCTACGACGCGTTCCGCGCCGCCGGCGGCGACTGGATCGTCTTCCTCGGCGACGTCTGCGGCAAGGGCGCGGAGGCCGCCGCGCTGACCGCGCTGACGCGCCACACGCTGTTCGCCGCCGCGCTGCGCGGCAGCGACGCGCTCGCGAGCGTGCGACTCGCGAACGACGCGCTGCTGGCGCGTGGCGACGGCCTGCGCTTCGCGACGCTCGTCCACCTGCGCGTGCGGCCGCGCGAGGGCGGCGGCGCACAGGTGCGGATCACGAACGCCGGCCACCTGCCGCCGTTCGTCGCGCGTGCCGGCGGCGAGATCGAGGAGACGACGGCGACCGGCACGCTGCTGGGGATCTTCCCCGACCCGAGCTTCACCCAGCAGGACCTCGAGCTCGCGCCCGGCGACCTGCTGCTGCTCTATACCGACGGCATCACCGAGCTGCGGACGGCCGACCTCGACTTCGGCGTGCAGACGCTGAAAGAGACGCTGCGATCGCGCGCGGGCTGCCCGGCGGCCGTCGTCGTCGAGGCGCTCGAGCGGCGGGTGCTCGAGCTGCAGGACGGCCAGCCGCGCGACGACATCGCGACCGTCGCGCTGCGTGCGCTCGGTGCGGACGACCGCGACCAGTAGGCTCCCGGCGATGCCGCCGATCCCCGACCAGCGCACGAGGCGGATCGCGGAGAACGAGGTCGTCTTCCGCGAGATCAACGAGCGGCTCGAGCGCGATCTGCGCGCCGTCTCTGCCGACGAGACCGAGCGCTTCGCGTTCGTCTGCGAGTGCGGCCGCCAGGACTGCGAGCTGACGATCGACCTCACGTTCGATGAATACGAGCGCGTTCGCGCCGATCCGCTGCACTTCGCGATCGTCGCCGGCCACGACGAGCCCGACGTCGAGCGGGTCATCGAGACGCACGAGCGCTACGTCGTCGTGCGCAAGCACGAGAGCACCCGCCCGATCGTCGAGTGGACCGACACGCGCGAGCGCTGAGCGCGCTCGCGGGGATGCGTCACTGCTGGCGCATCTCGATCTCGTAGCGGTCGCCGCGATAGAGCGATCGCGCGCTCTCGATCACGCGCCCGTTCGGCCGCCGCGTCGTGCGGCGGAAGAGGAACGCCGGCTGGCCCTCCTCGGCGTCGAGCAGCTCGGCCTCCTCGGCGCTCAGCGCCACCGCGCTGACGCGCTGGCGCGCGTCGCCGAAGGTCAGGCCGTAGCGCTCGCGCAGCAGCCCGTAGAGCGACCGGCCGCCGAGCTGCGCGCGCTCCAACATCGGGAAGTCCTCGCTCGGCAGGTAGGCCCACTCCAGCGCGACCGGCTCGCCGTCCGCCGTGCGGACGCGCTGGATCCGCACGACGGCGATCCCCGGCGGCCGTTCGAGCGCGGCCGCGAGGGCGTCGTCGGCGAGCATCAGCTCCTGTGCCAGCACGCGCGCGCCGGGCGTCAGGCCGCGGGCGACGATGTCCTCGCTGAACGAGGTCAGCGTGTCGCTCTGGACGATCCGCGGCTCGCCGACGAACGTGCCCTGGCGGTGCACGCGGTAGGCGAGCCCCTCGGCGACGAGCCCGTCGACCGCGCGCCGCACCGTCATGCGAGCGACGCCGCAGCGCTCGGCCAGCACGCGCTCGGAGGGCAGCAGCGCGCCGGGGCCGAGCCCGGCGATCAGCTCCTGCAGCGTCCGGCGCAGCTGCTCGCCCTTCGGCGCGTCGTCGTCGAGCGGGGCGACGGCCTCGCCGTCGCTCCGGCTCATGCCGGCGCTCCCACCGGCGTCGCGTCCGCCAGCCGCCGCGTCAGCGCGATCGGGTCGGTGATCGCGGTGCCGACGACGACGGCGTGGGCGCCGGCGGCGAAGGCCGCGCGCACGTCGGCGGGGGTCGCGTAGCGGCCCTCCGCGATCACCGGGCAGTCGAGCTGCGCGACGAGCGCGGCGACGAGCGCGACGTCGGGCTCGTGCGGCGCCGGGCCGTCGCCGAGGCAGCCGGAGAGCGTGGTCGCGACCGCCGCCGCGCCGGCGGCGCGAGCGCGCAGCCCGGAGTCGAGCGAGTCGGCGTCGGCCAGCAGCGGCGTCTCGCCCAGCACCTCGACCGCGCGCGCCACGAACGTCTCCGTCGTGCTGCCGTCCGGCCGCAGGCGGCCGGTCGCGTCGACGGCGACGAGCGCCGCGCCCGCCCCCGCCAGCTCGCGCACGTCGGCGAGCGTTGGCGTGATGAAGACGCCGCCGCCCGCGGTCCGCTGCTTGCGCAGGCCGACGAGCGGCAGCTCCGGGAGTGCGCCCGCGATCGCCGCGACGTCGGCCAGCCCCTCGGCGCGGATCCCGCACGCGCCCCCGAGCGCCGCCGCGCGCGCCATCGCGACCATCTGCGCGGGCTCGTCCAGCGGGCTGCCCGGCGCGGCCTGGCAGGAGACGACGAGGCCGCCGCGGAGCTGGGCGAATAGCGACACGGCACCACCCTATCGCGAGATCATGGACTAGACCACGACGATCGAACAAAGGCAGCCGTGGCACCGCACTGTCGATGTTACGAGTGCATTTCGCGCTTGACTGGTCTATACCAAGCTCAGTACGGTGCGCGGCAACCGGAATGCGGAGGGAGAGAGACATGTCAGTGAAGCGCTGGGGTGCGTCGGTGGCACTCGTCGGGCTGCTCGCCGTGGGGGCGAGCGCGTGCGGGAGCAGCAGCAACACCAGCAGCACGAGCTCGTCGAGCGGGTCGAGCGGCGGCTCGGGCGGTGCCGCGAAGATCGCGCTGCTGCTGCCGGAGTCGAGAACGACGCGCTACGAGCACGCCGACAAGCCGCTGTTCGAGCAGGCGGTGAAGGCGCAGTGCCCGAGCTGCGACGTGCTCTACGCGAACGCCGAGCAGGATCCGGCGAAGCAGCAGCAGCAGGCCGAGCAGGCGCTGACGAACGGCGCCAAGGTCCTCGTGATCGACGCCGTCGACGTCAGATCGGCGACGGCGATCGCGACGCGGGCGAAGCAGAAGAACGTGCCGGTCGTCTCCTACGGGCGCCTGATCGCGGGCGCCGACCTCGATGCCTACGTCTCGATCGATCCGTACAGAGTCGGCGTGCAGCAGGGCCAGGCGCTCCTGAGAGCACTCGCCGGCAGACCGCGGAGACGCATCATCATGATCAACGGCTCGCCGACCGACAGCAACTCGGCGCCGTACAGAAGAGGCGCGCACTCGGTCCTCGACCCGGCCGGCGTGAAGGTCGTGAAGGAGTACGACACGCCGGACTGGAGCCCGGACAGAGCACAGACGGAGATGGAGCAGGCGATCACGTCGGCCGGCAAGAACGGCTACGACGGCGTCTACAGCGCCAACGACGGGATGGCCGGCGGCGTCGTCGCGGCCGAGAAGGGGCAGGGGATCGATCCGAGAACGCGGCCGCTCACCGGCCAGGACGCCGAGGTCGCGGGGCTGCAGCGGATCCTGGCCGCCGATCAGACGATGAGCGTCTACCAGCCGATCGCGAGAATCGCCTCGATCGCCGCGCAGCTCGCGGTCCCGCTCGCTCAGGGCAGAACGCCGCCCGCGAGCCTCACGCCGGCGAGAAGCGACAACGGCAGAATGCAGGTCCCGTCGGCGCTCGTCGACACGATCGTGATCACGAGAGACAACATCATGGACCCGGTCGTGAAGGACGGCTACGCGACGGTCGCGCAGATCTGCACGAGCGCGTACAAGGCGGCGTGCGACGCTGCTGGGATCAGATGACCCCGGGAACGCTGATGGCGGCCGAGATGGCCGAGCAACCGCAGGTGATCGCGCGGCTCGTGGAGCGAGCCGACGCGATCGCCGCGGCGGTCCGCCGCGTCGCGCCGTCGCCGCTGGCGGCGACGGCGATCGTGGCGCGCGGCTCGTCCGATCACGCGTCGGTGCTCGGGCGCTACCTGCTCGAGCTGGCGACCGGCCGGCCGGTCAGCCTCGCGGCGCCGAGCCTGCACACGCTCTACGACGCGCACGTCGACTACCGCGACGTGCTCGCGCTCGCCGTCAGCCAATCGGGCCGCACGCCCGAGATCGTCACCACCCTCACGCGCCTGCGCGACGCCGGCGCGCGGGGGGTGGCGATCACGAACGATCCCGACAGCCCGCTCGGGCTCGCCTCCGACCTGACGCTGTGGCTCGGCGCCGGCGACGAGCACGCGGTCCCGGCGACCAAGACCGTGACCGCGCAGCTGGTCGCCTTCGCGCTGCTGGCGCGCGGGCTCGGCGACGTGCCGTTCGACGACGCCGCGTTGACCGCGCTGCCGGACGCGGTCGCGGAGGTGCTGGCCGACCCGGAGCCCGCGCGGCGCGTCGCGCGGACGCTGACGGGCGCGACGCGGCTCGTCGTGACCGCTCGCGGTCTGCTCTACGGCGCCGCGCTGGAGACGGCGCTGAAGCTGCAGGAGACGACCTCGATCGTCGCCGACGGCCTCTCCTCGGCCGATCTGCGCCACGGCCCGATCGCCGTCGTCGACCGCGGCTTCCCGGTGCTCGCGCTGCTGGCGCCGGGACCCGCGCACGCCGACCTCGTCGAGCTCGTCGCGCTGCTGCGCGAGCGCGGCGCGCAGGTGACCACGATCGCGCCGGGCCCGGACGCCGACCTGCCGCTGCCCGACGTGCCGGAGGCGCTCGCGTCGATCGTCGCGGTCGTGCGCGCGCAGCAGCTCGCCTACGAGCTGGCGCTCGCGCTCGGGCGCGACCCCGACGCACCCGAGGGGCTCGACAAGGTGACCGTCACATGACCCGGCGGAAGCTCGCACGATGGCTGCGCTGACGCTGCGCGGCGGGCGCGTCGTGACCCCGGAGGGCGTGCGCGAGCGCGACGTCCACGTGCGGGGCGGCCGCTTCACGGCCGACGCCGACCCCGCCGCCGAGATCGTCGAGCTCGACGGCCGCTGGCTGCTGCCCGGCTTCGTCGACGTGCACGTGCACGGCGGCGGCGGCGCGCAGTCGAACACGGCCGATCCCGGCGAGGTCCGGCGGATGGCGCGCTTCCACGCCCAGCACGGGACGACCGCGCTGCTGGCGACGACGGTCGCCGGCGGCGTCGAGGAGCTGCTCGTCGCCGAGGAGGCGATCCGTGCCGTGATCGCCGCCCCCGGGGAGGGCGAGGCCGCCGTGCTGGGGATCCACCTCGAGGGTCCGTTCCTCAGCCCCGTATGGCCCGGGGCGATGGAGGCGCGTCACTTCCTCGCCCCGGATCCGCAGCTCGTCGAGCGGTTGCTGGAGGGCGGCGGCGTGCGGCTCGTCACGCTCGCCCCCGAGCTGCCGGGCGCGCTGGAGCTGATCCGCCGCTTCGTCGCGGCGGGCGTGGTCGTCTCCTGCGGTCACACCGATGCGACCTACGAGCAGGCGTGCGCGGCGGTCGCGGCCGGGGCGCGCGCGGCGACGCACGCCTTCAACGCGATGCGCCCGCTGCACCAGCGCGAGCCCGGCATGCTCGGCGGCCTGCTCGACCTGCCCGAGGTCACCTGCGAGGTGATCTGCGACGGCGTGCACGTCCATCCGGCCGCCGTGCGGCTGCTGCACCGCGTCAAGGGGACGGCGCGCACGATGCTCGTGACCGACGCGATCGAGGCGACCGGCCTGTCCGACGGCGCCTACCGCCTGGGCGACCGGACCGTCGCCGTCCGCGACGGCCGCGCGACGCTGCCCGGCAGCGACACGATCGCCGGCTCGACGCTGACGATGGACCGGGCGCTGCGCAACGTCGTCGCGTTCTGCGACGTGACCGTCGAGCAGGCCGCGCGGATGGCGGCGACGACGCCGGCGGAGCTGCTCGGGATCGCCGATCGCAGAGGCGCGATCGAGCCCGGGCTCGACGCCGACGTCGTCGTGCTGGAGCCCGACCTCTCGCTCGTCGGCGTGCTCGCCCGGGGCGCCTGGGTCCGCGGCGGCGACGCGTTCGGCGACCGCCGCCGAGAGCGCGCCGCGACCTCGAGTTGACGGCGGGGCCGGCGTCTGAGCGCCCCGCTGCGCGCACCCGCCATCCTGTGGGCATGACACGCGAATCGCGCGCATCCGCGCCCACCGGCACCACGAGCACCGCGGGACTCGAGATCCGCGGCGCGGGCTCGGGCCTGCTCGACGATCCGCTGCTGCTCAACGCGCGCGGCGCGGGGCCCGACGAGACGCTGCTGTGGCGCGCGCGGCTGAGAGACGACGACGGTCGCGTCTGGCAGACGAGCGCCGCGCGCGCGGACGACCTGGCGGGCGGCTGGGTGCCGGCGAAGGCGAGCAGCGGTCCACTGGCGGCGCTCGGGTCGCTGCGGCCCGCGAGCATCGAGGTGCGCGTCGAGTCATCCGACGGCCGGGCCGCGACGCGGACGATCGCCCGCCTGCTGCTCGGGGAGGGGGTGCGCGTGCGGCGCTGGCGCGACCTCGCCGCGACGCTCTACCTGCCGGCGCAGGCGGCGCCCACCGCGACGCTGCTGATCGACGCGACCGCCGGGCCGCAGCCGACGGCGGTCGCCGCGCTCGCCGCACCGCTGCTGGCCTCCCGTGGCGTCCTCGTGGTGGCGGTCGCGCCGGGGCGCGATGGCGCGCCGCCGGCCGCGACGCTGGCGGCGGCGCGGGAGCGGCTGGCGGCCGTGCCGGCGGCCGCCGCCGCCGGGAGGCTGACCGAACTGGCGGCGCGCGACCCCGTCGCCGACGCCGTCGACGCCGCCGCGCCGCCCGACGTGCCGGCCGCCGCCGTCGTGCTGCCGCCCGGGATCGGCGCGCGCGACGCCGGCGGGGCGGCAGGCGCCGCCGCGCGTGCCGGCGCCTGGGACGCGCTGCTCCTCGAGCTCGGCGGGAGCCCGCGCGCACGCCGGTAGGCGCGCACGTGGGATAGTCGGGGGATGTTCGACCACGTCGGGATCCGCGCTGGCGACCACGCGGCGTCCGTGCGCTTCTACGCGACCGTCCTGGCGGCGCTCGAGATCGAGCAGACGGCGAGCTCGTCGCTCGCCGGGTGGAGCGACTTCCTCGTCGTCCCGGCCGATCCCACGCGGCCGCCGACGCGCCGGCTCCACATCGGGTTCGTCGCGCCCTCGCGCGAGCACGTCGACGCATTCTGGCGCGCGGGCATGGCCGCCGGCTGCCGCGACGACGGGGCCCCCGGCCCGCGGCCGCAGTACTCGGAGGACTACTACGGCGGGTTCCTGCTCGATCCCGACGGCAACAGCGCGGAGGCCGTGCATCGCAGCGGGACGCGCAGGGGAGGGGTCGTCGACCACGTCTGGATGCGCGTCGCGGATCTCGCCGCAGCCGCGCGCTTCTACGCGACCGTCGCGCCGCACGGCGGCTTCCGGCTCGGCGCGGAGACGGCGGAGCGGGTCCGCTTCGCCGGCGAGGACGGCGGCTCCCTCTCGCTCGTCGCCGGGCGCCCGAGCGAGGACGTGCACATCGCCTTCCCGGCGCACGAGAACGCGTCCGTCGACGCCTTCCACGAGGCGACGACCGCGGCCGGCTATCGCGACAACGGCGGCCCGGGCGAGCGTCCCGCGTATCACCCCGGCTACTACGCGGCGTTCGTGTTCGACCCCGACGGCAACAACGTCGAGGTCGTCAACCACAACCGCGGGTAGGCCGCTGCACTCGGGTCGACGGGCCGCCGATCCGGGCGCGAAGCGCGGTCGCTCGCCCCGCTTCACGAGATTCTCACAGGCGCCCGTCGGGCCGCGGGAAGGTTGTTCCTCGAGCGCGCCTGGATCGACGGCTTCGACCGGCAGATCCCGATCGGGAGCGCGTAGGGCCGCCGCGCGCGCCTCGCGCCCTTCAGCGGGTCGTCACCGTTGCGGGGGCGTTGGCGGGCTGCGGCGGAGGGCCGAGGCCGGCAGCGGTCGGCGCCGGGAGCTGGAGCGGCGGCAGGCTCTGCACCGCGGGCGCCATGAAGTCGTGCCAGATGCGGGCCGGGATCGAGCCGCCGACCACCTGCGCGAAGCCGTCCACGGTGCCGAGCGGGATCTCCGCCTGCGGATGGCCGACCCAGACGCACGTCGCGAGCTGGGGGACGAAGCCGCAGAACCAGGCGTCCTTGAAGCTCTCCGCCGTGCCCGTCTTGCCCGCCGCGGGACGGCCGATGTTCGCGGCCGTGCCCGTCCCGGCGAGCACGACGCCGGAGAGGGCGTACGTCACCCGATCCGCCACGTCCTGCGAGATGACGCGCGTGCCGGGGGCGCGCGCGAGCAGCGAGCGACCGTTCCGCGACCTCACCTCGCTCAGTGCCTCGGGGCGGTGGCGCACGCCACGCGCCGCGAGCGTCGCGAACGCGTTCGTCATCTCCAGCGGCGAGACGCCCTCCGGGCCGAGCGTGATCGAGCACACCGGCTTGAGCGGCGACTCGACGCCGAGTCGGTGCGCGGCATCGACGACCCGCGCGGGCCCTACCTGCAGCGCGACCTGGGCGAAGATCGTGTTGACCGAGAACGCGGTCGCCTGCAGCAGGCTCATCGTTCCGGCGCCCTCGTCGGCGTAGTTGTGCACGACCCAGCTGCCGTTCGCGTTCAGGCACCTCCGGTCCGAGATCGTCAACGACGGCGGGCCGTTCCAGACCGAGTCGAGCGGGATCCCCGCCTCCATCGCAGCGGTCAGCGTGAAGGTCTTGAACGCGCTGCCGGCCTGCCGGTGCGACTGGGTCGCGAGGTTGAAGTCGAGCGGCCGCCGGCCCGGCGCGATCGCCGCCATCGCGCGGATCGCGCCGCTGGCGGGATCGATCGCCACGAGCGCGGCCGCGGGATCGGAGCGCAACGACAGCCAGTGGCCGACGGCCGCGATCGCCGCTTGCTGGAGGCGCGGATCGAGTGTCGTCCGGACGCGCAGGCCGCCATGGTGGGTGCGCCAGCCGCCGTAGCGCCGGATCAGCTCACGTCGCGCGAAGCCGAAGAAGTCGCGGGATCGAACGGCCGTATAGCGGCTGCTTGGCGCGAGGCGCAGCGGACGCGCGAGCGCGGCCCGATAGTCGCCACGCGAGATGGCGCCGGTCGACCGCATCGCGGTGAGCACGTCGTCACGGCGCCGCTGCGCCAACTGCCTGCGGCCGACCGGGTCGTAGACCGAGGGGGCCTGCGGAAGCCCTGCCAGCAGGGCCGCCTGGTCGAGCGTCAGGTTGCGTGCCGGGCGCGAGAAGTAGGTCTGCGCGGCGGCTTCGGCGCCGTAGGCGTGGTGGCCGTAGAACACGCCGTTGAGGTACGCCTGCAGGATCGCCCGCTTGGACATCCCGTGGGCGACCTCGCCGGCAAGGCACGCCTCCTTGAGCTTGCGCGCGATCGTGAGCCCGCGGTCGTTCGCCAGGTAGCGGTCGCGGACGAGCTGCTGCGTGATGGTCGAGCCGCCCTGCACCGTCCGGCCGGCCTTGAAGTCGGCGTAGGCGGCCCGCACGATCGACTCGGGGTCGAGCGCCGTGGACCGGCTCCAGAAGCGGCGGTCCTCGATCGCCACGGTCGCCTTCGCGAGGAACGGCGACATGCGCGTGATCGGCACCCACTCGCGGTTCGCGGTCGTCGGCACCACGCCGAGCGGCGTGCGGTCGCTCGCCGAGACGACCGTGTCCTCGCCGGTCGCGCTCTGCGGCATCGAGTGCAGGTTGCAGCTCAAGACGAGGCCCGGGTCCTCGAGGAAGACCCCGAGCGCGACGGCGCCGACCGCGATCGGGAAGATCACCGCCATGACGGCGAGCACGAGCAGGCGGCGGACCGTCCGGCGACGGCGCCGGCGCGCGCGCCTGCGGCGAGCGGCCGGACGGCTCAGCGACTCCCAGGGCTCGTCCTCCATGGGCGAAGCCCGGGCGGGGCCGCGGTCGGCGGCTGCATCTCCCTGGTCGCGTGCCGTCGGCCGATCGTAGCTCGCGCGCCCACCGGCGCCGCGCCCACCGCCCCCGTCGTGGCGCCCGGTTCGGCCGCCGCCCGAAGGCTCCCGGATCGACACAAGGGCATCGCGGACAAGGAAGCAAGCCGTTCGGCGGGGGGTGGAGCGGACCGCAGTTCGTGCTCACCCACGACGCCCCGGTCGATCCGGTGCCAGGCGTCACGTTCGTCGGTGACATCGACAGCGGCGTCGCCGCCGCGACGGCCGCCGCGGGCGACAAGTACGTCAACATCCTCGGCGCCGAAGTCGCCCGGCAATGCCTCGACGCGGGCGTGCTCGACGAGCTGTTCGTCTGCATCGCGCCCGTGCTGCTCGGCGACGGCGTCCGGCTGTTCGACCGCGCGGGCGGGACCAACGTCAAGCTCGAGCGCATCGGTCTGAATCACGCGCCGCGAGCGACGAACGTCTGGATGCGGGTCGCCAGAGCCGACCTGGCGCCGGACGCGCGTCGCACCTAGAATCGGCGCACCGTCGAGCTGGGAGGGGGCGCGTTGCGCACGTATCGCAGGCTGGTCTGGTCGGTGGTGCTGGCGCTGGCCTGCACGGTCGCGGCTGCGGCGCCGGCGTCGGCCGTGGCGCAGTTCAGCGCGAGTCAGCGCGCCGCGATGCGGCAGGCCGTGCAGGGCGCGATGGCGGCGGGCGGCTACCC
>JAOPZA010000113.1 GCA_025964325.1 Conexibacter sp. | reverse complement strand
CGCGGAGCGCGGGCGGCGGCCGCCGCGCCGATCGGCGCGCTGCGCTGCCGGCGCGATCCCGGCCGTCGCCGCTTCGCGCACCTGGAGCTGTTCGCCGCCGGCCGCGTCGTGCCGATCCCGCCCGGGATCGGGATCGCGCCGCCGCTGGTGCGCGCCGGCGCCTACGTGCGCGGCGGCCGCTGCTCCTATCCCGTCCGCACGACGGAGCCGACCGGGCTGCTGAGCGTGCGCGCCGGCGGGGGCGGGGAGCACGCGCCGACCGTGACGCTCGGCGGGCTCTTCGACGTCTGGGGCCAGCCGCTCTCGCGCCGGCGGATGGCGAGCTTCCGCGGCAGCGCGCGCGATCCCGTGCGCGCGTACGTCGGCGGCCGGCGGTGGCGCGGCGATCCGCGCGCGATCGCGCTCGCGCCGCATGCCGTGATCGTCCTCGAGCTCGGGCCGCCGATCCCGCCGCACCGCCGCTACGTCTTCCCGCCGGGCGGATGAGCCGGGCGCGTCCGCGTCGGCGCCGAGCGCCGTGGCGGTGCAGGTGTCCGGCGGGCGCCGCCGGTACGCTGGGCGCGTGAACGGCGGGCGACCGACGCTGGCGCTGCTGGCCGCGCTCGCGACGCTCGCGCTGGCGCTGCTCGACAGCACGCCGGCGCGTGCGGACGCCGATCCGCCGAGCGACGTCCTGCTGCTGCAGGACGTCTACTTCCCCTACCACCCGCAGGTGGCGCCGCCGCTGCAGGCGCAGCTCGACGACCTCGTCGCCCGCGCCAGAAGCGCCGGCTTCCCGCTCAAGGTCGCGATCGTCGCGACGCGCGGCGATCTCGGCGCGGTGCCGCGGCTGTTCGGTCACCCGGCTCGCTACGCGCAGTTCCTCGAGACGGAGATCCGCAACAACGCACCCCAGCCGCTGCTGACCGTGATGCCGGCCGGGTACGGGACGGCGTCGACCGGCGCGGCCGGCAGTGCGCTCGTCGCGACGCTGCCAGCGCCCGCCGCCGTGACCGGCCCGGCGCTCGTGCAGGGGACGATCAGCGCCGTCGAGCGGCTGGCGAAGGCGAACGGCTACGTCCTCGACGCGCGCAACCTCGGGAACGGCACGAAGCGCCGCTCGGGTGGCAGCAGCTCGACGCCGTTGCTCGTCTTCGCGCCGCTGGGGCTCGTGGCGGTCCTCGTCGCCGGCCTCGCGCTGCGCGGCCGGCTGCGCCGCCGGCGAGAAGCGTCCGCGCGGCCGGGCCCCTACGACGACGGGCCGGACGAGCCCCGAGGCAGGTAGGCGCCGATCCAGCGCTCCAGCTCGCGATAGACCTGCGCGCGCACCGGCGGGGCCGAGAGCACGAGGTCGTGCATGCCCTCGTCGATCCGCACCGTCGTCACGTGGCGCCCCAGCCGCGTCGACCAGCGCGCGATCTGCTCCACGTCGAGCACGCTGTCGCTGTGCAGCAGCAGCTCGTCCCAGGCGCGCGGCGAGCTGCTCGTCGCCGAGCACATCACGAGGATCGGCATGCGCAGGTCGAGGCCGCGGTGGACGCGCCGCTGGGCGCGGCGGATCGCGCGCAGCCAGCCGGCGCGCACCGGCACCGACGCGACCGGCTTCAGCGCGAGGTCGAAGGCCCACTCACCGCCGTGGTCGCCGTGGATGCTGCGGGGGTAGAGGTCGGACAGCGCGCCGCCCGGCACCGCTGCGCGCGGCTGGCGCGCGGCGATCAGCCCGGCGAGGCCGCCGCTCGCCGCGCGCAGCAGCGGCGCGAGGGCGAGGTCGAGGAACGGGCTGTTGAGGAAGAGGCCGTCCGCCCCGCCGCCGCCGGCCGCGCCGCGATCGTGCGCCCACAGCGCCGCGACGAGGCCGCCGGTCGAGTGGCCGTTGACGAGCAGCCGCTCGCAGCGGTCCGCGCGGATCGCGCGGACCGCCGCGTCGATCTCCTCGTAGTACTCGGCGAGGTCCTCGACGAACCAGGGCGTGTGGTGCGGGCGCAGCGAGCGGCCCGACTTGCGCAGGTCGAGCGCGTAGAAGGCGTAGCCCTGCGCGACGTAGAAGTCGGCCAGCTCGCGTTGGAAGAAGTAGTCGACGAAGCCGTGCAGGTAGAGCACGGCGCCGCGCGGGGCGGCGTCCGCGGCCGGGAGCGGCGGCGCCGCGATCCGCCGCACGAGCGTCGCGACGACCTCGCCCTCCGCGTCGGGCGCCAGCGTCAGCGTGCGCGCTTCGAAGTCCTCGCCGAGGAGCGGGTCGATCGTCATGTGGGGAGCTTCCACGTGCGGCTCCGATGCCCTGCACCCGCCACCGTCGCGCCCGCGCGGTCGGGTAGCCTGCGCCGCGTGGAGGAGCCTGAGCCCGCGAGCGACGCCGCGCCGGCGCCCGCGATCGTGATCGGCGAGGCGCTCGTCGACCTCGTCTGCGAGCAGCCCGTCGACTCGCCGGTGCAGGCCCGCACGTTCACCGCGCACGTCGGCGGCGCGCCGGCGAACGTCGCTGTCGCGGCCGCGCGCGCCGGCGCCGCGGTCGCCCTCGCCGGCGGCGTCGGCGACGACGCCTGGGGCGCGTGGCTGTCCGAGCGGCTCGCGGCCGACGGCGTCGACCTGCGCTGGTTCGGCCATGCGAGTGGCGTGCGCACGCCACTCGCGTTCGTGCGCGTCGACGCCGCCGCCGAGCCGCAGTTCGAGTTCGTCGGCGATCGCCTGGCGCCCGGCGTGCCCGCCCTCGCCGACACGATCGCCGCGGCGGTCGCGCCGGCGCCGGCCGTCACGCTCACGACCAACACGCTGCTGGCCGAGGACGAGCGCGCCGTCAGCCATGCCGCCCGCGACGCGGCGTTGCACCACGGCGTGCCGCTGCTGTTCGACCCGAACCTGCGCCTCGACCGCTGGGCGGCGGTCGCCGACGCGGTCGCGGCGGCGTGGGCCTGCATCGCGGGCGCGTTCCTCGTGAAGGCGAACCGGGCCGAGACCGAGCTGCTGACGGGCGAGGCCGAGCCGGCCGCCGGGGCGGCGGCGCTGCGGGCAGCCGGCGCCCGCAACGTCGTCGTGACGCTCGGCGCCGACGGCGCGCTGCTGCTCGGCGACGGCGACGCGGACTGTGACCGCGACGCCGGCGATGCCGTGCTCCGCGTTCCCGGCGTGCGCGGCCGCGCAACACGACGGGCGCCGGCGACGCCGTCTTCGGAGCGCTGCTCGCCGCCGTCGTGCTCCACGGCGCGCGCCGCGACGTGCTCGCCCGCGCGC
>JAOPZA010000087.1 GCA_025964325.1 Conexibacter sp. | reverse complement strand
GGCGGGGACAGCCGCGAACTCAGACGGTTGCCGCCTCCGCAGAACCGGCGACGGCAACGCGCTCGTTCGGAACGCAATGCGTCATCACCTTGCCGGCGACGTCGCGCGGGCCGTTGTTGCCGAGGTTCTCGAGCCGCTGCTGCTCGATCTCGCTCCAGCCCTGGGTCGGGACCGGCTCGAGGTGCTTGACGTCGTCGGCCGAGATGCCGATGCCGTCGCCGACGCGCTGGCCGAGCTCGTCCTCGCACAGGAAGAGGTGCCAGACCATGCGCTCCTGGATCGGTCGGTCGCACTGCGACAGCCCGTCGATCAGGTTCGCGACGAGGTCGTCCTTCTCCCACTGCTCGGACAGCAGGTAGCGCTCGCCCGGCTGCTGGTAGTCGTTCGTGCGCGCGATCCGCTTGCGCGTCAGCCGGCCCTCGATCACGGGGCCCTGCTCCTCGTGGGCGGGCTTCGGCGCCTCGCTCAGGCCGCCGGTGATCGACGGCTCGTAGTTGACCGACGGGTTCTCGCCCGCGTCGTCGACGTAGTACGCCATCGAGCCATCGCGCTGGTTCGTGCGCACCGCGGTCGCTCTCGCCTGGTTGACCGGCAGCTGCTGGTAGTTCGGACCGACGCGATGGCGCTGCGTGTCGGAGTAGGAGAACGTCCGCCCGACCAGCATCTTGTCGTCGGAGAAGTCGAGCCCGTCGACGAGCACACCGGTGCCGAACGCGATCTGCTCGCTCTCGGCGAAGAAGTTGCCCGGCGCGCGGTTGAGCGTCATCAGCCCGACCGGCCGCAGCGGGAAGAGCTCCTCGGGCCACACCTTCGTGTCGTCGAGCACGTCGAAGTCGAGCTCGGGATGGTCGTGGTCGTCGATGATCTGGACGTTCAGCTCCCACTGCGGGTGCTCGCCGCGCTCGATCGCCGCGTAGAGGTCCTTCGTGTGGACGCCGAGCTCGTCGCCCTGGGCGATTGCCGCGTCAGCGGCTGTCCAGCTCTGCACCGCCTGTCTCGGGAGCCAGTGGTACTTGACGAGCTTCGTCTCGCCGGCGGCGTTGACCCACTTGTAGGTGTTGACGCCGAAGCCCTGCTGGTGGCGGTAGCTCGTCGGGATGCCGCGCGGACCGAAGACCATCGTGACCATGTGGAGCGCCTCGGGCGACTGCGACCAGAAGTCGAAGACGCGATTGGGCACCTGGCGCTCGAACGTGACCGGGTCCGGCTTCTGCGAGTGGATGAAGTCGGGGAACTTGATCGCGTCGCGGATGAAGAAGACCGCGAGGTTGTTGCCGACGAGGTCCCAGTTGCCGTCCTCGGTGTAGAACTTGACCGCGAAGCCGCGCGGGTCGCGCACCGCCTCGGAGGAGTCGCGACCACCGGCGACGGTCGAGAAGCGGACCGCCACCTCGGTCTGCTTGCCCTTCTCCTGGAACAGTCTCGCGCGGGTGTAGGTCGCGATCGGCTCGTCGCCGACCGTCCCGTACGCCTCGAAGACGCCGAACGCCGTCGCGCCGCGGGCGTGCACGACGCGCTCCGGCACGCGCTCGCGGTCGAAGTGCGCGATCTTCTCGATGAACTGGTAGTTCTCGAGCGTCGCCGGACCGCGATCTCCGATCGTGCGCTGGTTCTGGTTGTCGGCGATCGGGTGCCCCTGACGGTTCGTCAGGACCTTGCGGTCATCGCTCATAGACGTGGCCTTCCTCGTGTTGGCGTGTGCAGTCGGGGCAGACGCCCCAGTACGTCACTTCGACTTCGTCGAGCTGAAATCCGTGCGCGTCGGGAGGGTCGAGGCAGGGCGCGCTGCCGACGGCGCAGTCGACGTCGAGCGTCACCCCGCAGGAGCGGCAGACGAGGTGGTGGTGGTTGTCGCCGACCCGCGCCTCGTAGCGGGCGGGGCCGCCCGGCAGCTCGATCCTGCGCGCCAGCGCGGCGCGCTGGAGCGCCTCGCAGACGTCGTAGGCCGCCTGCTTCGACATCGGGATGCCGGTGGCGCGCACGCGGTCGATCACCTGGTCGACGCGCGGGTGGTCATCGGCCTCCGCGAGCACCCGCAACACGGCGACGCGGGGCGCCGTCACGCGCAGGCCCGCGGCACGCAGGCGTTCTTCGATCGCGACGGCATCCATGCCGGGCTGACGATACCGGACCAGGTCCGAGATTGGAACAAGTCCGGAATAATCCGGCGCGCGCCAGGACCCGCAGGTTCGGCGCCAGCCGAACCTGCAATGGAATCGGCGCCAGCCGATTCCACAAACACCGAACGCCCGGCCGATTGGCCGGGCGTTCGGTGAGACGAGCGGCAGCGGAGTCGCTACTCGGCGACGGGCACGACCGAGATGACGCGACCGCGCCAACCGGCCGTGAAGTCGACCTTGCCCGCAGCCGTCGCGAAGATCGTGTCGTCGCGGCCGATGCCGGTGCCGGTGCCCGGCTTGAAGCGAGTCCCGCGCTGACGCACGATGATCTCGCCGCCGGTGACCGTCTCCCCGGCGAAGACCTTCACGCCGAGGCGCTTCGCGTTCGAGTCGCGGCCGTTGCGGCTGGACCCGAGTCCCTTCTTATGCGCCATGCCTCAGGCCTCCTCTGCGGTGGTCGCGGTTCTCGTCGGGCCTCTGGCGGCGCCCAGCGAGATCTGCGTGATCTCGATGCGCGTGAGATCCTGACGGTGGCCGGTGCGCCGCTTGTAGCCGCGCTTCGGCTTGAATCTGACGATCCGGAGCTTCGGGCCGCGCTCGTGCGCGACGACCTTCGCCTCGACGGTCACCTGCGCGAGGTCGGCGCCGTTCACGATCTCGTCGTCGCCGCGGTAGAGCAGCGGCACGAGCGGAACGGTCGCACCCTCGTCGACGGCGAGCCGCTCCACGAGCAGCGTCTGCCCCTGCTCGACGCGGTACTGCTTTCCGCCGGTCTTCACGATCGCGTACATGTTGGAATCTCTGGTCATTCGGTGCCGGCGGGGGATTCCGCCTTGGCACGGGAACGGCGCCGTCCGCCTCTGCGGCCGCGGCGCCGAGCAGCAGATTCTACGCCATCGGCGTCCGACTCGTCATCGTCGCCGTTGGAGGAGCCGTTGTCGACCAGGCGCGCGACCGCGGCCGTGCGCCCGACCTCGTCGATCCGCACGAGCCGCTTCTCCCCCACATGGCCGCCGCCGCCGGTCACCGAGACGATGTAGCCATCGATCTTGGCGACCGCGTCGTCGACGTTGTACATGTGCGGCTCGACGATCGTGACGAGCACCTCGTCGCCCTCGCGGAACGGCAGCGCCCGCTCGGCGACCTCGTCGCGGGAGCCCTCGAGCAGGACCGCGAAGTGGTGCAGCGGCAGCCCCTCGGAGCCCTCGAAGTGGAACCACTTGCCGGTCTCGGCCTCGAGCTGGCGCAGGATCCGCGCGCCGTTGCCGGTGAAGACCGCGCTCACGCGCGGGTTCATCTGCAGCAGGAGCGCCTCGCCGTCGTGCTCCTTGACGAGGTCGCGCAGGCGGCGCTCGAACTCGATCGCGATCGTCTCCTCGGATCTGATCACGCCCTCGCCGTCGCACGTCGGGCACGGCCGCGTCATGATCTCGCGGACGCCCTCGGTGACGTTCTGACGCGTCATCTCGACCAGGCCGAGCGGCGAGATCTCGACGACGAACGTCTTCGTCCGGTCCTCGTCGAGCGATCTGCGCAGCGTCTTCAGCACGGCGTCGCGGTTGCGCGCCCGCGCCATGTCGATGAAGTCGATCACGATGATCCCGCCGATGTCGCGCAGCCGCAGCTGGCGGACGGCCTCCTCGGCCGCCTCGAGGTTCGTTCTCGTGATCGTGTCCTCGAGCCGCGCGCCTCTGCCGCGCCCGATGAACGAGCCGGTGTTGACGTCGATCACGGTCAGCGCCTCGCCGTAGTCGATGATGAGGTAGCCGCCGCTCGGCAGGTCGACGCGACGCTGGAGCGTCGAGTCGATCTCTCTCTCGACGCCGAAGCGCTCGAACAGCGGCTCGTCCTCCTCCTCCCACAGCTCGACGCGATCGACGAGCTCGGGCGCGGTGCGCGTGAAGAACGAGATCAGCCGGTGGTACTGCTTCTCGTCGTCGACGACGGCGCGCTCGAAGTGGTCGGAGAAGATGTCCCGCACGACGCGGACCGACAGGTCCGCCTCCTGGAAGACGAGATCCGGCGCGACGGTCTCCTCGACGCGTCTCTGCAGAACGTCGTTGAGCTTGAAGAGGTACTGCAGCTCACGCTCGAAGTCGACGCGTCTGGCGCCGTAGGCGGCGGTGCGGATGATCGCGCCGCCGTCCTGGAGGTCGAGTCTGGCCGCCTCCTTGCGGAGCCGGTCGCGCTCCTTGTCGTCGAGCCGGCGGGAGACGCCGACCCCTTCGCCCTGCGGCGTGTAGACCATGTAGCGACCGGGGATCGTCAGCTCCATCGAGAGCCGCGCGCCCTTCGTCTTGAGCGGGTCCTTGACGACCTGCACGACGATCTCCTGCCCGGGTCTGAGCAGGTCGGTGATCTTCTGGCCGTCCTTCGACGAGCCACGGCCCCGTCTCGGCGCCTCGACGCCGGGCAGCACGATCTCGTCGACGTGCAGGAAGCCGTTCTTCTCCAGCCCGATGTCGACGAACGCCGCCTCGAGCCCGGCAAGGACGTTGTCGACCTTGCCCTTGTAGATGTTGCCCACGATCGAGCGGTTGCCGCGGCGCTCCAGATAGAGCTCGGCGACGCGATAGCCCGCGGCCGGACTGGCCGGTCTGCGGCGCCGACGCGATCCACTCGACTTGGGCGGGGGGTCAGCGACCGTTCCGGTCGCTTCGAGCAGCGCGACGCGGGTCTCCCCGCGATCGACGCTTACAAGCACTTGCTTCTTCACTTTGGTGGTCTCCCTCAGGAGAGGACGAGCGAACGGCCCTTCGATCCCTGGGCGATCCGTCCTTGGACGTGGATCGACTGGAGCAGGCCGAGCGCGAGGAACGTGGTAAAGACTGAGGCGCCGCCGTAGCTCATGAGTGGCAACGGGACGCCGGTGATGGGCATGATGCCGATCGTCATGCCGACGTTGACGAAGACCTGCCACAGCAGCATCGCGAGGATGCCGCCGGCGATCAGGGCGCCGAACAGGTTCTTCGCCAGGGTGATGATGCGCAACGTGCGCCAGATCAGCAGCGCGTAGAGCGACAGCACGACCGCGGCGCCGGCGAAGCCGTACGTCTCGCCGACTGCCGCGAAGATGAAGTCGGTGCGCTGCTCGGGCAGGAACCGCAGCCCGGTCTGCGTCGCGTGCTGGACGCCACGACCGGTCTTCTGGCCCGACCCGATCGCGATCAGCGACTGGTTGACGTGGTAGCTCGACTGGCTCGGGTCGTGCGACGGGTTGATGAACCCGGTCAGTCGATCGACCTGGTACTGGTGGAGCGGATGGATGCCGACCGCCGGAGCGGCGACCAGGACGAGCACGATCGCGACCGCGAACAGCCCGATCAGGCCGCCGAGATGGCGGCCGGGCGCCCCGGCGACGAACAGCACCGCCATCGCGACGGCGACGTACACGAGCCCGGTCCCGAGGTCCGGCTGGATGATCACGAGCGCGGCGGCGGCGAGTGCGAGCAGCATCACCCGCGCCGTCGTGTCGCGGTTGCCGAGGTAGCGCGAGCGGTCGACGACGAACGCCGCCAGCACGAGCACCAGCAGCACCTTGCCGAACTCGGACGGCTGCAAGTTGAAGAACGGCAGCGGGATCCACCGCTTCGAGCCGTGGGAGACGCTGCCGAAGCCGAGCACGAGCACGTTGAGGCCGATCAGCAGCCCGTAGAGCCCGTACTTGAACTCGCGCAGGCGCGAGTAGTCGAAGCGCGCGATCAGGAACATCAGGACGAGCCCGACGACCGCGAAGCCGATCTGCCGCTCGACGAAGTAGTAGGGCGAGTTGGGCACGAGCGTCCGCGTCGCGCCCTTGAGCGTGATCGCCGAGCAGGCGACCAGCCCGATCGCCGCGAGCAGCAGCCAGGGGTCGAACAGCAGCCGCGGCCGCACCGGCCCGCGGGTCGCCTCGTCGACGCTGCGCTGGATCGGCGTCGTGCTCACAGCGTGTGCGAGGTCCCGGCCTTGACGACCTTCTTGACGCCGAACCACTGCGAGGCGATGAGCCGCGCGGCGGGGGCGGCGGCCTGTGCGCCGAAGCCGCCTCTCTCGATCGTGACCGCGATCACGATCGGTCTGACGGGATCGGGGATGTAGCAGACGTACCACGACTGGTCGGGCTGGTTGGTGTGCTGGGCGGTGCCGGTCTTGCCGTAGACCTGGTACTGCGACGGGAAGCCCTGCCAGACGTCGCTGGAGGTGCCGCCCTGCTCGCTGGCGGCGGCGTGCAGGCCGTCCTGGATCGCGGGCAGGTTCGGGATGCTGAGCGTCCGCACGCTGCCGCCCGCGACGCTCGTGACGATGCCGCCCCTGGCGTCGGTCACGCGCATCCCGATGTGCGGCTTGACGACCCGGCCGCCGTTCTCGATCGCGGCGTACGCGACCGCCATCTGCAACGGGGTCGCGAGGAAGTCGCCCTGGCCGACCGCGAGCGACACGTTGTCGCCCGCCGACCACATGCGGTTGCTGCCGTCGGCGTAGGCGCAGAGGCCCTTGAAGCGGCGTCTGTACTTCCGGTCTCTCTGGCTCTTGTGGAGGTCGGCGACGCACTCGGCCTGCAGCCGGTTGCGATCGTTGCGCCATCTCGGCGACGGCACGGTGCCGGACGTGCTCGTCGGCAGGTCGACCGCCGGTGTCTTGCCGAAGCCGAACTGGCGCGCCCACAGCTGCAGCGCCCCGCCGTTCGGGTTGCGCATCGGATCGACGTTGAGGTTGGCCCCGAGCGCGTAGAAGTAGGTGTCGACGGAGAATCTGAAGGCGTCGTGCATCGTGACGGTGCCGTAGGAGGCGTTGCCCGAGTTGTGGCGCACCTGCGCGCCGAGTCTGAACGACCCGCTGTCGTTGTAGGGCGTGCCCGGCGAAATCTTGCCGGCCGCCATCGCGGCTGCCGCCGTGACGACCTTGAAGGTCGAGCCGACCGGATAGAGGCCGTCGGTCGCGCGGTCGACCTGCGGGCTCCCGCCCGCCTTGCTCTGGAACTT
Source organism: Conexibacter sp. (assembly GCA_025964325.1). Lineage (GTDB taxonomy): Bacteria > Actinomycetota > Thermoleophilia > Solirubrobacterales > Solirubrobacteraceae > Conexibacter. The sequence continues at coordinate 2,985 of JAOPZA010000087.1, read as the reverse complement.
CGCCGCGTACTGCGCTCTCGTCAGCTTCGGGATCGTGTTGGGGTCGAAGCTCGGCGCGGAGCCCATCCCGAGGACCTGCCCGTTGCGTGGATCGAGCGCGACGAACGCCCCCGCGTCGGCCGGGTTGCCGTTGCCGTTGGCGAGCTGGATGCCGGTCGCAAGCGCCTGCTGGCCCGCCTTCTGCAGGCCCAGGTCGATCGACAGCCGCAGGTCGTTGCCGGCCTTCGGGGCGACGGTCTGCTGCGCGCCCGTCGCTCTGCCGTTCGCGTTGACCTGGATCCGCTGGGCGCCGTTGACGCCGCGCAGGTACTGGTCGTAGCTGTACTCGAGCCCCGTCTTGCCGACGACCGAACCGCCCTTGACGCCACGGTAGTGCGGGCTTCTGAGATCGGCGGCGCTGACCTGCCCGACCGTGCCGAACAGCTGGGCGCCGATCGAGCCGTACGGGTAGGAGCGCAGGAAGACGTCCTGGATCGAGACGCCCGGGAACTGCTGCTGGCGCTCGGCGAGATAGCCGTAGACGGCTCGCGAGACGTCGCCCTTGGCCGTCACGTCGGCGTAGGGCAGCTGGTAGACGGCGATGTCGATCCGGCACTCGAGATCGATCCGCGGCGTCGTGTCGCGCAGGTCTCTCGCTCCCGACGTGCATCTCGCCGGCTTCGTCGAGAGCCCGAGCACCGCGCTCAGCCGCACGAGGTCGGCGTGGCGCTTGGCCTTGTCCTTCGGCAGCCGCGACGGCGTCACCATCACCGCGACGGCCCGCCGGTTCTCGACCAGCGGTCTGCCGTTGCGATCCGACACCTGACCGCGCGGCGCCTGGATCACGACGCTGCGCGTCCGGTTGCTGCTCGCCTGCGCGAGGTACTGGTCACCCGAGAGCACCTGCAGGAACCAGAGGCGGAAGAAGACGATCCCGAAGAGCGCGAAGGCGACGCCGCCGAGGATCGCGACGCGCATCGCCATCTGCGGCGTGATCGGGGTGCGACGGTCGTCGTTGGAGGGGATCATCGGCCGGAGGGGCGTTGCAGCGGCGAGAGGCCGCCGGTCGTGTAGGCGCGGCGCCGGCGGCGGCGAGGATCCTCCGGCAGCGAGCCGCGGATCGCGCGCCGCACGAGCGCGTAGACGGGCAGCGCCAGCAGCGTGTTGACGATGATCGTGACGATGATCTGGCGCAGCAGCAGCCAGCTGACGGGCGCGTCGACGCCGAGCATGAACTGGAGCACGACGAAGCCGATCACCGCGATCGCGGTGGCGCCCGCGCCGACCGCCATCGGCACGAGCCCGTGCGAGGGGTCGCGCAGCTCGCGCAGCCGTCCGGACCAGTAGCCGATCGCGATGAACAGCAGCGACGTGACGCCGAGCGTCTGCACGAGCGCGGTGTCGATGAAGAGGCCGACGCAGAAGCCGAAGACCGCGCCGGGCAGCGAGCCCGCCAGCAGCCCGACCGACGCGATCAGCAGCGGCGAGATGTCGATCGCGACGCCGAAGACGGTCACCTGCGAGATCGCCGTGATCTGGACGACCGCGACGACGAAGCCGAGCAGCACGAGCCGCGCGGGAAGCTGCCAGCGTTCGTTCAAGGGACCTGCGCCCGCAGCCCGCCGGCGCCGCCGTTCGCCGACGTCAGGATCTGGACGAAGTCGAGCCGCCGCAGGTCGACGGCGGGCGAGACGTGGACCTGCTGGTCGGTCTGGATCGAGACCGGCGACGGGTTCCGGACGGTGCCGATCAGGATGCCCGGCGGATAGAGCGGATCGAGGCTGCCGGAGCGCGATCCGCCGGTCACGACGAAGTCGCCGTTGTTGATCAGGGCGGTGCGCGGGATCAGCTGCATCAGGAGGTCGGTGGGGTTGCCGACCGAAGGCTTCAGCAAGCCCGGGTAGGACCGTGTCGCGTGCGCCTTCGACAGCACTCTCGCCTGCACCGAGGAGCTCTGGTCGGTGATCAGCGTGATCACCGACGTGCTGCCGGCGACGTTGCTGACGTGGCCGACGAGCCCGTCGCCGGCGACGACCGCGTCGTCGAGGCGCACGCCGTCGCCGCTGCCGGCATTGACCTGGATCGTGTCGCGCAGCAGGTTGTTGACGGAGCGGCCGACGATGCGGGCCGTCTTGCGCTGGTACTGGGCGATCGGCCCGCTGGCGTCGAGTCTCAGCAGTCTGCTGTACTCGGCGTTCTGCCGGATCGCCTCCTGGTAGCCGACCGCCTGCTGGCGGTACGCGGCGACCTGCTTCTTCAGCTGCCCGACCTGCTTCTTCGCGTGGAAGGTGTCGCCGAACCAGCCGAACAGGTCACGGGCCGGCTTGAGTGCGCGGCTGGCCCCGTCCTGGACGGGCGAGAGCACCTGGATCACGCCGCGTTGCACGGCATGGAAGGGTCCCCCGCCGGACTCGCCGAAGTAGGCGGTGAGCAGGATCAGGGAGACCACGACGAGCAGTGCGAGCACTGCCCGCCGGCGGCGGACTTGTCTGTCGTACACGGGTCGCGTGTCTCCAAGGTCGTACTCCCGCTCGCTGCGCTAGTAGCGCCGGCGCCGGTTGTTCTTGCTCTTGCTCTTGTGGGACCGGTGAATCGCTTCGAACTCCTCGAGCGAACGGCCGGAGCCGACCGCCACGCATGTCAACGGAGACTCTGCCAGGTGCGCCGGCATCTGCGTCTCGTGGCGCAGTCGCTCGTCGAGCCCCTGCAGCAGCGCGCCGCCGCCGGCCAACATGATTCCACGGTCCATGATGTCGGACGCCAGCTCCGGAGGAGTCCGGTCGAGCGTCTCCTTGACGGCGTCGATGATCTGCGAGACGGGCTCCTCGAGCGCCGCGCGGATCTCCTCGCTCGTCAACACGACGGTCTTGGGCAGTCCCGAGACCATGTCGCGCCCGCGGATCTCGGCCTGCACCTCCTCGTCCATCGGGAAGGCCGAGCCGATCTCGAGCTTGACCTCCTCGGAGGTCTGCTGCCCGATCAGGAGCTTGTACTCGCGCTTGACGT
>JAOPZA010000056.1 GCA_025964325.1 Conexibacter sp. | reverse complement strand
GCCGCGGCGGTCGACGAGGGTCAGCGAGGTGCCGGCGCGCGCGCCCGTCACGTCGACCTGCCGCACGCTGCCGCGGGCGGTGAAGGCGGCGGCGCTGCCGGTGGTGACGGCGGCGGCGCCCGCGCTCGACAGGACGACCACGAGCACGGCCGCGAGGAGCCCCCGCGGCGCCACATCGATCCGCTCCATCGGACGACCCTCTCACACCGAACGTCCGCCCCGCGCGACTGCCATACGATCTGCGGCATGAGCATCGTCAAGATCAACGCCATCACCGTGCCGCGCGAGCGGTTCGAGGAGTTCGCGCAGCGCTTCGCCTCGCGCGCCGGAAGAGTCTCCGGCGCGCCCGGCTTCGAGGCCTTCGAGCTGCTGCGCCCCAACGACGACCGCGAGGTCTCCCTCGTGATCACGCGCTGGCGCTCCGAGGACGACTTCCAGGCCTGGTTCGCCAGCCAGGACTTCGCCGCCGGACACGCGCAGCATCGGCAGGGCGGACCGGTCGGGACCGCAAGCGAGGTCTGGTCCTTCGACGTGCTCGAGCTCGAGGGCCCGGCGGACGATGCCTGACGCCGGCCCCGACGCGCCGGCGCCGGCCCCGGCCCCGGCCGACCCGCAGGGCTGGTGCGTCTGCGGCCAGAGAGTCGCGATCGCCGGCGCGCGCGCGGTGACGCTCACCAACGGCCGCCCCGGCTGGGAGGGCCACTGCCCCGCCTGCGGCTCACCGCTGTTCGCGATCCGCCGGAGAGCGGCGGGGGGTTGACGCGGCGGCGGCGGCGCGGCGGCGCGGCGCCGGGCGATAGCCCCCGTTCGAGGCGGACAAGCTCAGCAGAGCGAGGCTTCCCCGCCCGCTCGAGCAGCACCAGCAACTGAGCGGTTGCGGTGGTTCGTCGTCGCCGGCTCGATCGCCGCGACCCTCGCCGCGGCTCGGCACGCCCCGTCGAACGCGGCCTCCATCAGCCGCCGCATCCGTCGATCTTCCGCAACGGCAGCGCCGACGAGCGGCTGCGGCTGATCTGCATCGACTCGCCGCCGCCGCTCTCGCGGCGGCTCACTCCTTCATCACGGGCTCCCCGACGGGGTAGGGCGGGCCGCCGCCGGCGACCGAGGCAGCGCCCATGAACAGGTAGATGCCGAGCGCGCCGAACACGAGCGTCACGTAGCCGGCGATCTTGTTGATCGTCGTGTTCGTGTCGAGCGTGCCGAAGATCAGCAGCACGAGCGCGACCACGACGAGCGCGATCACCGCGGTGTAGGCGACGGGCAGCCGCAGGGTGGCGATCGTCAGCGCGGCCATGATCACCGCCCAGCTGATCAGGAACAGCGCGACGGTGTGCTGCACGTCGGCGGCCGGGACCGCGAACCAGTTGTGGTTGAGGCCCACGATCAGCACCGTGTAGCTCAGCCAGAAGCCGCTGAAGAGCCCGAAGATGGTGGCCACCATCGTCTGCCCGAGCGCGGCCGCCCAGACCGTCGCGATCAGCAGCCCGAGACCGGTCATCGCGAAGATGATCGGCAGCGCACCGCCCTGCGCCGCCGGCGAGACGTAGCCGACGAGCGCGAGCCCGAGCGCGATCGAGCCGACCGCGAACGCGGGCAGCCCCAATACGGCGGGGTCACCCGCTGCCGCGCCGGTCACGGCGGCGGGCTCCGCCGCGACCGGCTGCGCCGCGGCGTGCTGGACGACCGGCGGCGCTCCAACCTCTGTACGGATCGATGACATCTCTTGCTCCTCCTCCTGCGTTGACCCGGCTCAGACCGACGAGGACGGGCGCGCGAGGCCCTCGGCGAGATCGCCGAAGCCGGGCGCGATGATCGCGCCGGGTTGGGCGATCAACTCCTCCGCGACGAGCGCCTCCGTGGTCAGCATCAGCCCGGCGACCGACGCGGCGTTCTGAAAGCTCAGGCGGTTGACGCGGACGGCGTCGACCACGCCGGCCGCGAACAGGTCGCCGAACTCGCCCGTGAGCGCGTCGAGGCCGTGCCCGTCCGGCATCGCGCGGACCTGGTCGACGACGGCATGTCCGTCGTAGCCGGCGTTCGCGGCGATCCAGAAGAGCGGCTCGCCCAGCACGCGCCGCACGACCTCGACGCCGATGGCGCGGTCGCCGTCGCGCTCGACGCCGTCGAGCGCGCGCTCGGCGCGCAGCAGCGCGGTCCCCCCGCCGGGGACGATCCCCTCCGACATCGCGGCGCGGGTCGCCGCCAGCGAGCCCTCGGTCCGCCGCAGGCGCTCCTTCAGCTCGACGTCGGTCGCGCCGCCGACGCGGATCACCGCGAGCCGGCTGGCGAGCCGCGCGAGCCGCTCGCGCAGCGCGTCGATGTCGTGCTCCTGGGTCGCGCGCTCGAGCTCGACGCGGATCTGCCCCATCCGCGCCGCGACCGCCGCGGCGCTGCCGGCCCCCTCGACGAACGTCGTCGCGTCCTCGGAGACGATCACGCGACGGGCGCGGCCGAACGTCTCGGCGCGCACGTGGTCGAGCGTCAGGCCGGCGTCGGGGCTGATCACCTGGCCGCCGGTGAAGGCGGCGAGGTCCTCGAGGTAGGCGACCCGGCGGTGGCCGAAGCCGGGCGCCCGCACCGCGACCGCCTGCAGCGTGCCGTGCTGGTTGTTCTGCACGATCATGCCGAGCGCGGCGCCGTCGACTCTCTCCGCCAGGATCACCAGCGGCCGCGGGCTGCGCATCACCTGGTCGAGCGCCGGCATCAGGTCCTGGACGGCCGTGATCGGCTTCGTCGTCATCAGGATGTAGGGGTTCTCGAAGACCGTCTCCATCCGCACCCGGTCGCGCACGAGATAGGGCGACATGTGGCCGTTCTCGACGTGCAGCCCCTCGACGAGCTCGACCGCGATGCCGGGGACGTCGGACTCCTCGACGCTGACGACGCCCTCCTCGCCGACGCGCTCGAGCGCCTCCGCGACCGCGTTGCCGATCCGCTCGTCCTCGTTCGCCGCGATCGTCGCGACATGCCGCAGGTGCTCGATCCCGTCGACCGGCCGCGCGATCCGGCGCAGCTCCGCGACCACGAGCTCGACCGCCTCCTCGATCCCGCGCCGCAGCTGCATCGGGTTGGCGCCCTCCTCGAGCACGAGCATCCCCTCGCGCACGAGCGCCTGCGCCAGCAGCGTGGCGGTCGTCGTGCCGTCTCCGGTCAAGTCGCTCGTCCTGTCGGCGACCTGCCGCACGAGCTGCGCGCCCATGTTCTTGAACTGGTCGCTGAGCTCGATCTCGCGCGCGATCGAGACGCCGTCGTTGGTGATCATCGGCGCGCCCGTGAGGCGCTCCAGCACGACGTTGCGCCCCTTCGGGCCGAGCGTCACCTTGACCGTGTCGGCGAGCTCGTCGACGCCGGCCTGCAGCAGCCGCCGCGCATCGTCGTTGAAGTGCAGGATCTTGCCCATGGCAGATCTCCTCAGCCGGCGTCGGCGACCAGGATGCCGCGGCCGTGGAGCCGGCCTTGGTCGAGGTCGGCCATCGCGTCGTTGACGGCATCGAGTGGATAGGTGCTGGTGTGCAGCGTCACCCTGCCCTGCGCGGTGAGCGTCATCAGCTCGGCGAGATCGTTGTAGGACCCGACGAGGTTGCCGATGAAGTTGATCTCGCGCGAGATGATGTCGATCGTCGGCACGTCGACGTTCTCGCCATAGCCGATCACGAAGTACGAGCCAGCCTGGCGCAACATCCCGACGCCGTCCTCGATCGCGCCGCGCTCGCCGACGAAGTCGACGATCACCTCCGCCCCCCGGCCGTCGGTCATCTCCAGCACCGTCTCGACATGGGAGCCGTCGACTCTGACCGTGCGGTCCGCACCGCTCTCGCGCGCGAGCGCGAGCGCCTCCTCGGAGGGGTCGAGCACGATGATCTCCGCCGGCGTGAGCGCCTTCAGGCACTGGATCCCGATGTGGCCCAGCCCGCCCGCGCCGATCACGACGGCACGGGTTCCCGGATACAACAGCGCCGCCGCCTTTCTGACCGCGTGATACGCCGTCAGGCCGGCGTCCGCGAGCGCGGCGATGTCCCGCGGATGCAACGCCGGGTCGAGTCTGACGACCGACCGCGCGCTCGTCTTCAGCAGCTGCGCGAAGCCGCCGTCGACGGAGATGCCCGGGAAGACGTTGTTCTCGCAGTGCACGTCGTCCCCCGCGCGGCAGGCGCGACACAGTCCGCACGTGACGAGCGGGTGCACGATCACGGTGTCGCCTGGCGCGACGTTCTCGACCGCCGAGCCGACCTCGTGCACCCAGCCGGCGTTCTCGTGCCCGAGCGTGTACGGCAACACGACGCCGGACTTCTCCGCCCACTGGCCCTCCTGCACGTGCAGATCGGTGCGGCAGAGACCGGCGCCGCCGATCCGCACGATCACGTCGTGCGGACCCGTCATCGCCGGCTCCGCCAACGACTCGACCCGCAACGGCTCGTGGTATGCGTGCAACCGCGCCGCGATCATGCCGCCTCCATCTCTTCCGGATCCGCCAGGCCGTAGCGCGTCTTCAGCAGTCCGCGGCAGATGCCGCCGTTGCCCTCGAGGCTGAGCCGCACGAGACGCGCGACGCGCAGCCAGCGCGGCAGCTCCTCCGCCGCCAGCGGCGCGCCGTTCGGACGCACGAAGGCGGCGTCGCCGGGCGCGCACGGCAGGCCCAGCTCGCCGCGCAGCGCGAGCACCCGCGCCGTCTCCGCCGTCGCCGGCAGCTGCTCGACGCGCATCTGCGCGAGCGCGGCGTAGGAGGCGCCACCGCGCAGCAGCGCCTCGCAGACGCGCCCCTGACGGGCGACGAGCGCCTTGCGCGAGAAGATCCCCCGCAGCTCGCCGAGGCTGCCGTCGGTCTCGCCCGGGAAGGCGGCGTCGAAGCCGCTCGCGGCCTCGACCGCGCCGTTGATCTCCTCCGCGGCGAAGTGATCGTCGAGCGTCACGCAGGCCTCCCGCACGCCGCCGAGCGCGAGCAACGCTCGGCGGGTGTCGTCGACCATCAGGTACGCGAAGTTCGCCGCGCAGAAGTAGGTCGGCAGGCGCAGGCCGACCGCGACGCGATCGTCGACGATCTCGACCGACGAGACGAAGCCGAGCGCCGGCAGCGACTCGTCCAGCTCGGGGTCCCGGACGCCCGCGAGGGCGTCGAGGACCTCGTCCCTGGTGATCATCGGACGCTCAGCGGATCCGAGCCGATCGCCCCCACCGGAGCCGGCTCCGGGATCCCCATCCCCTCCGGGATCTCGAGCCCGTAGAGCTTCGCCACGTTGAGTCCGAGGATCTTGCGCTTGGCGTCGGTCGTGACCTCCCCCAGCTCGCTCTGCATGTCCTCCGGGATCTGGAAGTCGACGAACTTCTCGACCAGCCACTTGGGCTGCCAGATCGCGTAGTCGCTGGCGAAGATGATCCTGTCCTCGCCGATCCAGTACAGGAGCTCGCCCAGCACCTGCGCGAAGTAGCGCGGACGCGTGTGGATGAACGGGATCGCGACCGCGAGGCCGGCGAAGACGTTCGGCTCCTGCGTGGCGATCCAACAGAAGTCCTCCAGCCGCGGGAGCCCGCAGTGCTCGACGATGAAGTTGAGCTCAGGGAAGTCCGAGGCGGCGCCGTCGACGTCGGCGACGTCGAACGCGTCACGGTCCAGCGGCCAGATCGTCGGACCCTTGTGGACGTGGATGTTCTTGATGCCGAGGTCCTGGCACTTCGACAGGTAGCGCTCGGCCTCGTGCGTGTTGAGTCTCCAGCCGCGCGACTCGTCCTTCCACTCGGCCGTGTAGAGCTTGACGCCCTGGAGGTCGTAGCGTTCGGCGAGCTCCTCGAGCGCGTAGATGCCCGGCTCGCCGTCGCGCGGATCGAACGCCCCGTTGACCGTGAACTTGCCGGGGTGCTTCGCGGCGATCTCGGCGTTCTGCTCCGTCGTGTTGAAGCCGTGCGGGAAGAAGTCCCGCAGGTAGGTCGGCTGGAAGATCGCGTGATCGACGTAGCCGACCTCGAACAGGTCGTGCATCAGGTCCTGCTCGGTGTACTTCTCGAACTTCTCGAGCGGCCACTCGTACTCCGGAGGCCCGAGGTTCTTGTGGTAGTCGTAGAAGCACTTGATGAAGCCCTCGCCGAAGCGATTGCGGTTCTCGGGTCGCGCGTCCCAGAAGTGGACGTGGTCGTCCACTACGAAGTAGCGCTCGCCGTTCTTCTCGTACATGGCGTCTCCTCTTGGCGGCAATGGCCGCTAGCCGACGGGCGTGAGGTCGAAGCCGATGTACTCGGCCGCGTCCTCGGGATTGGCGAACAGCAGGACGCGATCGTCGAGCACCACCATCCGCCCGTAGTGGGTGGACATGATCTCCTCGAAGTCGTCGTTGCCGAAGTCGGCCCAGCCGAGCGCGTCCGCCAGCTCGGCATAGTCGAAGTCGACCTTGCCGACGCCGTCGACGCGGATCATGGATGGCAGCTCCGTCACGGTGACGTTCGGCTTCTCCTCCATCACCTGCGCGACGACGTAGCCGACCTGGTTGTTCATGAGGGTCACTCCGGCGCGACCCGACGACGTGTGGTCGAAGGTGAATTGGGTGCTCATGCGCTTACCTCGCTCGGGAGCTCGAGAGTGAGATCGCCCAGCAGGTCGGCGAGGCGCTGCCGCGACCGCTCCGCGGCGGCGTCGTAGCGCACGACCTTCTCGGCGACCTGGGACCAGATCGGCTGCAGCTGCTTTCCGGCGTCGAGGCTGACGGGGATCCACTCCGCCAGCCATCCCTGCATCACTTCGCGGTTGTGGTCACCATGCTCCAGGTCGCGCGCGAGCATGCCGAACAGGGCGCGCGCGCCACGCAGGTCGCGGGCCGTGTCGGACTCGCCGCTGCTCACGATGATCGGCGTCACGTAGTCGCCATGGAGGGCGGCCGCCTGCATCACGAACCCGCTGCGGAACAGCTCGCCGACGAGCGGCTCGAACACGACCGCCGCGGCGAAGAACGCCTCTCCCCAATCGCGCACGCCGGTCAGGCGCTCGACGTTCTCGCGCGTCGGCCTCCAGATCGGGTCGTGCTGCCACGCCTCGCGGTGCATGGCGCCGTCGAAGTCGTCGAGCTCGTCGGTCAGCTCGAGGTTGTACAGGATCAGGTCCTGCGCGAAGCGCAGCTTGTGCGCGGCGGCGACCGCCATCGCGTTGTTGATCATGTTCGTCGGCGCATCGCGCTGGGCGGGCAGGTAGACGTGCATGCCGAGGCCGTGCTCGGCGTGGGCCCAGGCGGAGACGTGCCGCTCGACGACGCGCGCCCAGGTGCGGTTCCAGTTGTCGAACGCGTCGGATGCCTTGGCGTCGGCGATCGTGCGCTGGATGCTGCGGACGGTGTCCGCGTTGTTGCGGTAGATCGTCTGCTCCCATTCCTCGTTCGGGTCGAGGAACTCGTGCCAGTTCGAGGACTGGAGGGCCGTCCACTCCTGCGGGTAGCCGACGGTCCCGTCGGCGAACCCGTAGATCCAGCCCTGCGTCAGGTGCCGCGCGGGATCCGGCTGGACGTCGACGGTCACGTCCTCGTAGACGCTCGCGCGCCGCTTGCGAGGAGTGAAGTAGTTGTAGTGCCGGCTCCGCGAGGAGGGGAACTCCTTCGCGCCCGCCTCCGCGTCCGTGAACACCGGCCTGGGGACGCTGCGTTGGCTGCTCTCGGGTTCGTCGGGGATCGTTTGCTCAGCCATCTCCGTCTCCTCTTCCTCCTGCGCGGGCCGCCTAGGTGTCCGCGGTGGTGGTGAACTTGTCGTAGAAGATGTGGCTCTCCGCCGTGCCCCGGGCGAGCAGCAGCGCGATCGCCGCGTCGACCATCGGCGGCGGGCCACACAGGTAGGCGTCGACGTCCTCGAGGCCCTCTTCGAGCCGGTCGACCACGTCGGTGATGAGCCCCGACTCGCCACTCCAGCCGTCGCCGGCCGACTCCGAGAGCGCCGCGACGAAGCGGAAGTCGGGAAGCTCGCCGGCGAGCAGCTCGATCTCCGCCAGGTGGAACAGGTCGCGCTCGTTGCGGGCGCCGTAGTAGTAGGTCGCGGCGCGCTCGGACCCCTTCTCGGCCATCGAGACCAGCAACGAGAGGATCGGCGCCATCCCGGCGCCGCCGCCGATGAACAGCAGCCGCCGCGGCGAGGTCTCGCGCAGCGTGAAGACGCCGTAGGGCCCGTCGATCTCGAGCTCGTCGCCCACGGCCAGCGCGCCGTCGCCCAGCAGGCCCGAGAAGTGGCCGCCGGGGTAGAGCTTGATCATGAACTCGAGGCGGTCGCCCGTCGACGGCGTGTTCGCCATCGAGAACGAGCGATGCTCGCCGTCGGCGCCGGGGATCGCGATGTCCACGTACTGCCCGGGCTGGAAGCTCAGCCGCTCGGCGTCCGCGAGGCGCAGCACGAGCCGCTTGATGTCGTGCGTCAGCGGCTCGATCGCCTCGATCGTCGTGACGGCGTGCCGCGGCGGCACGCCGCTGCGCAGCATCTCCTCGTCGTAGTGGAGCAGCTCGATCTCGAGGTCGGTGAGGGCGTGCGCGCGGCACAGCAGCGTGTAGCCCTCCGCCTCCTCGAAGTCCGGCAGCGCGAACGTGGAGTAGCGGTCGAGGTCGACCTCGCCGTCGAGCAGGAACGACTTGCAGGCCGAGCACTGCCCCTCCTTGCAGCCGTGCATGAGCATGAGCCCCTGCCGGAAGGCGGCCTGCAACACGGTCTCGTCCTCGTCGACCTCCAGCTCGATGCCGACGGGCTCCAGGCGGGCGATGTGCTTCTCTCCCATCGATCTCCTTCGGGAAGAACGAGCCACGCGGGCGACCCGGGGATCGCCCGCCGGCACTCCTCCTTACGTCGTCGCCTCCTCGGGCGCGAAGCGGCCGGCAGGGCCGCCGGCCGTGTAGGCCGCGACGTGGCGCTCGCGCTCCTCGGGGGTCATCTCGTTGAGCAGGATGTTGGGGCTCTGCAGCGTGTAGCCGCGCGCGTCGTCGAGCGTCCACATCCGCTTCGGGTCGAGGTCCAGGTGCGGCTGCGGCACCAGCGTCCTGCCGTCGTCGCGCACGTACCCGAGGTCCTCGATGATCTCCGCCAGGTCTCTGCCGTGGTAGAGCGTCTCCCACTCGCGCTTGCCCGTCAGCTGGCCCATCGCGGGCGTCGCCCGGCCCTCGTACTCCGGGCGGAACGCGACCGCGTCGGTCCAGTGGCACGTCTCCGAGCAGTACGTGCGCACCTGCCCGTCGACCTCGTCGACGACCATGTCCTCGCGGATCAGGCACGGGACCATGCAGGTCCAGCAGCGATGCGGGTACTGGTAGTTGACGTCCTCGAACGTGATCGGGCCGTGCCCGTTTCTCATGCCGAGCTCGGCGTAGCGCTCCCACCACTGGCCGTATCTGTCGTACCAGCCCGGGTACTTGTACTCGAACCACTCGAAGTCGTCGTCGTCCATCGCGTCGATGCGCCAGTAGTTCACCGGCCACCCCGTCGCGAAGAACTGCGCGACCTCGTGCACGTAGCCTCTGTTCCAGATGCGGTTCCACGCCTCCTCGACGAGGTCGTGCGGGACCACGAGCCCGTACTTCTCGAGCGGAACGAGATAGCTGCGGTAGTAGTCGTCGTAGATCCAGCGGCGCCACGCCTCGGCGTAGCTCTCGCGATCCTTGCGCCGGTCCTTGGTTCCGTACTCGATGAACGTGCCGATCGCGGCGTCGACGACCGCGTGGTTGTTCCACCACGCGTAGCGCAGGTCGCGCTCGAGCAGCTGCCGGTTGCGCTCGTCGGCGAGCGCCATCAGGATGATCGAGTAGCCGTTGGAGATGTGGCGCGACTCGTCCGACTGCACCGAGTGGAAGACCGTTGGCAGCAGGTAGTCGCCGTTCGCCGCCGCCTCGCCGGGCATCGCGACGAAGAGCGTGTTCGTGAACGCGGTCTCGGCCACGATCGTCAGGTAGATGTCCGCGGCGGTGATCGCGTCGCCGGTGATGAACCCCTCGCCGAACTGGCGTCCGATCGTCCCCGCGTAGCAGTTCGAGAACGCTCTCTCGGAGATGTCGAACCCGGCCGGGTCGATGTAGTGGTTCATGTAGAGCCGCTTGAGGTTCATCTGGATCGTCGAGTGGCGGACCTCGTCGATCATCTGGATCGCCAGCCCGTTGTGGACCTCCGGGTTCGGGACCGCGTTGATCGCGAGCGGCATCGCGCGCGCGGCCGAGATCTCCGGGAACGGGATGATCGACAGGAACAGCTTCTGCCACTCCATCCAGCGCTGCTGGACCTGGCGGAACATGTTGCCGCGGATCGCGCCGTCCATCGCGCCGAACACGCGGTTGTCCTTCTCCTCCTCCATCGGGAAGTACGAGCGCAGGACCTGCTTGAGCGGATCCTTCTTCGGTGCGCGCTCGAATGTGTAGTCGGTCGGGTACTTGTCCACCGGCTCGACGAACGTCGGCTCCCAGGACAGCTCCTGGATCTTGTTGTGAGCCTTCGTGATGCTGGCCCTGCTCATGCTGAAACCTCCGTCTCCGGGTTTGCATCACGACCGTACGCGCGGTGGTCGGGGTCGCTCAAGAACGCTCCGGGTCTTCCGGCATCGTTGGGATCGGACGGCGTCGGGAGGCTGTGCCCGGCGGCTGCGGCGACCTCGACCAGGATCCCGGTGAGCTGCTCGCGCTCGAGCTCGAAGCTGCGGGCCGACATCGAGATGCCGAGCACCGCGACGGCGCGACGGCGCGCGTCGAAGACCGGCGCCGCAAGGCAGCAGAAGTCGTCGCCGAACTCCTCGCAGTCGGACGCGACGCCGCTGCCGCGCACCTCGTCCAGCTGGTCGAGCAGCACTTGCGGATCGACGATCGTATGCGGCGTGAACGCCGTCAGGCCCTCCGCGATGTAGGCCCGCAGCGACTGCGGGTCCTGCAGCGAGAGCACGACCTTGCCGAGCGCGAGCGCGTGCATGTTGGCGCGGAGCTCACCCTCGAGGCCGGGAATCCGGCGGATCCCCTGACGCCCGCGCACGAGCGGGATGACGATCCGGCCGCCGTGCGCGGCCGCGATGTACGCGCGCTTGTGCGTGCGCGCGAGCAGCTCGTCGAGCACGTGCACGAGCCCCGTCAGCGGACGCGGGTGCGTCGCCGCCGCCTCGGCGTGCAGCAGTGCCTGCGCGGGATCGGCGAGGCGGTAGCAGCCGTGGCCGCCGTGGACGGCGAAGCCCTCCTCGCAGAGGCTGTCGAGCAGGTTGTACGCGGTCGAGACGCTCTTGCCGAGCGCTTCTGCGGCGGCGTCGGCGCGCAGGCCACCGGGACTGCGTGCCAGCAGCACCAGAACCTGAAGGACGGCCCGCGCGGTGCTGAGCCCCCGGGAGCGGGGCTGATGCACCGAGGCCATCGCCTCGTTCCGCACGTTGCACTTCCTCTTTGAAGGCCCGTCGGCGAGTGCCGACGCACCACAGTCGACCACCAGGACGTTACAACGTCGTTACACGGGCGCCAACCGCCGCGGCACGTCGACGACGGCCTCTCAGCGCAACGCGTCGCGCAGCGCGCTCGTGCGCGCCGCCGCGCGGCTGCGGCGGGGATCCTCGGCGTCGAGCAGGCCGAGCAGCCTCATCCAGGCGAGCAGGTCCTCGTCACCGGAGGGCGACTGCAGCCACGCCCAGATCGTCTCGACCTCCTCCGAGATCAGCACCGCGTGCCGCAGCCAGCCCTCGAGGCCGTCGCGCTCGCGCTCGACCCCGGGCGCCTCCGAGTACGGCAGCAGCGGCCCGGCGTAGCCCTCCGCCGCCGCCCGCACGTCGCCGTGGCGCAGCCGCTCCTGCACACGCGCGACGTCGCTGCGGACGCCGGGCGCGAGGCAGTAGCGGTCGGCGTCGATCGCGTGGCCGAGCAGCTTGCGCAGGCGCGACATCTCGACGCGGATGCTGGCCGGGTGGCCGTCGTCGCCGTAGAGGTCGGCGCACAGCACCTCCGCGTCGGCGCCGCGCGGGTGCGCGACGAGCAGCGCGAGCAGCTCGCCGTGGCGGCGGCGCAGCGCGATCGGTCGCCCGTCGAGCCGCGCCGTCGGCGCCTCGGAGCCGAGCAGGAGCAGCTCGAGCGCGCTCCCGTCGCGCGCGCCGCGGCGCGTCCTGCCATCCGTGCGGGAGACGACATAGGCGCCCTCCCCCACGGGCTCGGCGACCGCGCGCGCGCCGGAGCGCAGCGTCAGGATGCCGCCGCCGGCGGGGACAGCGAGACGGCGCTCGCGATCCCAGTGCGCGGGGTGGCCGATCAGGACCCGTCCCGTGTCGGTCACGAGCGCGCGCCGCACGGCGGCGGCGTCGAGTCGCCCCTCGTGGCGGACGCGCAGGCGGTCGTCGCGCTCGAGGAGGACGTAGCGCAGGAAGTTCTCGACCGCGCGGGCGGTCGCGATCACGACCGCGAGGCTGTGCGGGTGCACTGCCGTGAAGTCGCCGGTCAGGTCGATCACGCCGATGATGCGACCGTCCTCCGGCTCGCGGACCGGCGCCGCCGAGCACGTCCAGCGCTGCACCGGCTCGTTGAAGTGCTCGGCCGCGAAGACCTGGAGCGCGCGACCGGCGGCGAGCGCGGTGCCGACCGCGTTCGTTCCGGCGCCGGCCTCGCTCCACAGCGTGCCCTCGGCGAAGTTCATCATGTCGGCCGCGCGGCACCGCGTCTTCGCGCTGCCCTGCACGCTCAGCAGCAGGCCGTCGGCGTCGCTGACGACCATCAGGTGCTCGGCCTCGTCGGCGGTCTCGCAGAGGCACTGGCGAATGATCGGCGCGGCGGCCGCGAGCGGGTGCTCGCTCCACAGCGAGCGCGTGCCGGCGGCGTCGGCGATCGACGGGGCCGGCGTGCCGCCGTAGGGGTCGACGCCGGCGTCGCGCGAGCGTCGCCACGAGTCGACGATCGGCGTGCGGATCGTGACCGACTCGGTCCCGTCGCCGGCCTCGGAGGGCGCGTCCGTGACGAAGTCCTCCCAGGCGTCGCGCAGCTCGCGGGCGCGTCTCGCGGGCACCGTCGCGACGTCGACCGCCAGCCACGGGTTGGCCGTCATCGGCGTCCGCCCTGGTCTCGAGCTGTGCCCGTCGTCGGTGCCTGACAGCGCAACGTCATCGGGTGCGTCTCCTCTCGGACCCCGCGCAGCTCATGCGAGTCGCGGTGGAGGGTCCGAACCCGACTCTAGCGCGCAGCGGTCGCGCTGTCAGGCCGAGACGGGCACGCGTCAGGGCAGCGCCGGCAGCCCGTCGATGCTGGCCGCGTTCTTCTCCGCCTTGTAGCGCTCGATCGCGTCCGGGCCGCCCTTCGCGAGCTGGCCCTCGGCCCATCTGCGGCTGTTCGGACGCTCGCCCTCGAAGCCCATCAGCGGCACCCCGTAGCCGCACGAGTCGGCGATCCGCTCGACGCCGATCCGGATCACGGTGCGGCGCTGCTCGGGCAGCGTCTCGGCATCGGGGAAGTCGACGGCGCCGGCCGGCAGGACCTCGCCGCGGCCGTGCAGCCGCAGGATCCGCGGCGGCCCCTCGAAGGCGCAGAGCATCACGACGATGCGCCCGTTCTCACGCAGGTGCGCGACCGTCTCGGCGCCGCTGCCGACGAGGTCGAGGTAGGCGATCGTGTGCTCGTCGAGGATCCGCAGCGTCTCGATCGGGCCCTTCGGCGAGACGTTCACGTGACCGCCCTCGCCGCTCGGAGCGGTCGCGACGAAGAACATCCGCTGGCGCAGGATCCAGGCGCCGAGGCGGTCGTCGATCGTGTCGTACGAGCTGGCCATGGTGGCGTCGGAGCCTAGCGCGTGACGCAGCGGCGCCGCCGAGGCCCTTGCGATGGAACGCAACGCCGATCGCGTGCCTGGCGCAATCGGGAGGCCGAATGTCGGCCGAAGCGCGCAACAAAAGCACGAGTGCGCCACGTTCGGCGAACGTTTCGCGATGTCGCGCCTATGATCCCTCGGACCGTGCCCGGACAGGTTCAAGTCGACGACGTCGATCGCGCGATCCTCGAGCTGCTGCGGGAGGACGCCCGCCGCACCCTGACGGACATCGCGCAGCGGGTGAACCTCTCGGCCGCGCCCGTCAAGCGCCGCATCGACCGGCTCGAGCGGAGCGGCGTGATCGCCGGCTACACGGTCGAGATCGACCACACGAGGCTCGGCCCCTCGGTCGAGGCCTTCACGGAGCTGCGCTTCACGGGCACGACCGACGTCGAGGAGATCGTCGCGGCCGCCGCCCGCCTGCCAGAGGTGCACGAGGTCTACACGACCGCCGGCGACCCGGATGCGCTCGTGCACGTCCGCGTCGACGGCGTCGAGCACCTGCAGCGGGTGATCAACCAGCTGCGCCACTCCGGCAGCGTGATCGGGACGAAGACGCTGATGGTCCTCGGGACCTGGAAGCGCCCGAGCTGAGCGGGGCGGGTCGGGCGGCGGCCGGGCCGGCGGCGCCGGCTACTCTGCGGCCGGCGCCACCGCCTCGGCGCCGGCCTCGGCGTCCGCTCTCAGGTTCGGGATCGGCACGCGCGCGCGGATCTCCGCCAGCAGGCGGCGCGAGAGCTCGGCCGGTCGCTCGTCGGGGCGCGGCCCGCCCTCGGCCGGCAGGAAGAACTCGACGCGGACGCGGGGGCGCGGGCGCAGGCGCGTGACCTCGCCGGCGCCCTCGACCGCGACGCAGATCACGGCCGCCTCGGGCACCGCCTGCGCGAGGCGCCCGAAGCCGCTGCGCGCCCGCAGGACGCGACCGCGCGTGCGGGTGCCCTCCGGGAAGATGCCGAGGCAGGCGCCGTCGCGCAGCTCAGCCACCGCGCGGTCCATCGCTCCGGTGTCGCCCGTGCCGCGCTCGATCGGGATCTGCCCCATCCCGTCGAGCAGCCAGCCGAGGCCGGGCGTCTTCCACAGCGAGACCTTCGCGAGCGCTCTGATCTGGCGCTGCGGCAGGCCGGAGATCCCGACCGCGACCGGATCCCAGTTGCTGTCGTGGTTCACGGCGAGCAGGACCGGGCCGTGCTCGGGCAGGAGCTCGGCGCCGGTCACCTCGAGCCGGCCCCACCAGCGGATCACGGGGGTGGCGACGGCCATTGCGAGGCGATAGATGCGTGGAATCGAGTGCGAGGAGGAAGGCGTCATGGCAGCAATCCTGGCAGCACTTGAGACCAAGTCGAGACTGACACGGCCGGTTCGGCCCCGTGCGGTCCCTCCCATGCTCGGAAAACCCTCCCGCCACACCCGCCGTCGCCTCGATCGGGACGGCCGCCCCGCGAGCGCCAGCGTGCTCGAGGTCGGCAGGCGAGGCATGGCCGTCACGACCGGCGGCGGCCAGCTCGTGACCGACACCGAGGTGTCGGTCAAGCTCCGCCTGCAGGTGGAGCCGCCGGGCGAGCCGGCGTTCGTCGTGGAGACGAAGATGCGCTTCCCGCAGCTCTCGCTCCCGATCGTCGGCTCCCGCATCGCGGTCGTATACGACCCGGACGACCACGACACGCTGATGCGCGACGAGACGCCGGGCGCGCAGCTCCAATCGGCGCTCGCCGGCGCCGCCGCCGGCGCCAGCCCGGACCGCGCGGCGATCATCGCGAAGGTGCAGGAGGCCGCGGCGAGCGGCGACGTGCAGGACATGGTCGCGAACCTGCGCGAGCAGTTCGGCGGCGGCAGCATCGTCACGCTCGGCGGCCCCGGCGCCGTCGCGCAGGAGGATCCGCTCGACCGCCTCGAGAAGCTCGCCGACCTGAAGGCGAAGGGCGTCCTGACGGAGGCCGAGTTCCAGGCGCAGAAGGCGAAGATCCTCGGCGCGAGCTGAGCCCGCGGCGCCCTACGCGATCGGCGACGAGACGAGTCGGCTGCCGAGCACGTCCTCGATGACGTCGACGACGTGCGGGTCGAACTGCGTGCCGGCGCAGCGGCGCAGCTCGGCGAGGGCCTCCTGCGGGGTCAGCGGCACAGTGCGGTAGGGCCGCGGGCTCGTCATCGCGTCGAACGCGTCGCACGCATGGAGGACGCGGCCGCCGAGCGGGATCTCCTCGCCGGCGAGGGCGTGCGGATGGCCGCTGCCGTCGAAGCGCTCGTGGATCGCCCTCAGCAGCGGGCCCTCGCGCAGCTCGGCCGCGAGCACGAGGTCGCGCAGCGGCGCTCCCCCGAGGCCGACGCCGGCGCCGACCTCGGCGACGAGCGCCGCGACCTCGGCGACCTCGGCGACGGAGACCGCAGATCCGTCGACCTCGGGACCGTCGACGCGCGAGCCGCCGCGTCGCGACGCCGCCGCGTCCGGCCACCCTCGCGCGGCCCCGGCGCGCGGCGGCTTCTGCGCGTACATGCGCTCGTCGGCGAGCTGCAGCGCGCCACTCGGATCGGCGGCGTCGTCGGGGATCGTCACGGCCCCCGCCGATGCCGTGATCGCGTAGCCCTCGCCGCGCTCGCTCAACGCCTCGCGGCAGGCGGCCGCGGCATCCGGACCGGCGGCCTTCGGCAGCAGGGCGCAGAACTCGTCGCCGCCGAGCCGATACGCCGTGCCGTGCGGCAGCGCCGCGTGCTGCAGCTTGTGCGAGAGGCGCTGCAGCAGCAGGTCGCCGCCGTGGTGTCCGAAGGTGTCGTTGTAGCCCTTGAAGCCGTCGAGGTCGAACATCACGAAGACGACGGGATCGTCGCTGCTCGCCCCCGCGGTCGCGGTCGCGAGGTCCTGCTCCAGCCGGCGCCGGTTCGCGAGTCTCGTCAGCGGGTCCTGCAGCGTCAGCTCGCGCAGCTCGGCCGTGTGGCGCTCGTAGTCGCGGCGACGGACGCGGTCGAAGCGCCGCAGCAGCAGCACGACCGCGAGCGCGCCGACGCCGATCAGCAGCAGCGTGGCGACGTCGGCGGTGCGCGCGGTCGTGACCGCCTCGTGCGCCTGGTCGTGCTCGAGCGCACCGAAGGCGAGCTCGACGCGCTGCATCAGCTGCGTGCGCTGCGGGCTCCCGACGGGCGAGGTCTCGAGCGTCGAGGCGAGCGCGCGCAGCCCGGCGACGATGGCGTCGACCCGCTGCGGCTCGCTCGCGTCGTCGTGGATCGCGTTGAGCCGCGGCAGGACGGTGGCGGCCGTAGCCGCCACGGTGCCGCGTGGCGGGGGTGGCGGGGGTGGCGGGAGCGGGGCCGGCGCCGCTCCGGCGCCCGGAGTCGCACCCGTGACGGGCGGCGGTTTGGACGGGGCTCCGTAGGCGGCCTGGTCGAGCAGGCCCTGCGGCACCTCGAGGTCGACGTGGATCTGGGCGATCGAGACCTCGACGCGGCGGGCGCGATCGGCCTGTCCCCGCAGGGCGCTGATCGTCCAGCCGGTCGCGACCGCCAGCAGGATCGCGACCAGGACGGGCGCCCACGCGAGCGCGGCCGCGCGGCGAGCGCCGCGAGTGCGGCCGGCCGGGCGGGGTGGGAGGCGCGGAAGACGCATGGCGGTGGAGCGCCGGAAGGGGGCGCGGTACAGCGAACATCGGTCTCGCACCCAGGGACTTGAGACCTGAGCGGAGCTTGGCACGCTTCCGTCCGTCGTGTCGGAGGCCCCGCCGCCACGGTCGCGCTTCGCCCGCCGGCGGCGTAGAGTGATCGGATCACTGGACCTCTCGCCGAACGGAGCCCTTCGATGACGACGTTCCTCAAAGCCCCCGCGCCGATCGCGACGGAGGCGACGGACGAGCTGCGCAGCCGCGTCAGCGACATGCTGCGCGACATCGAGCGCGGCGGGATCGACGCCGTGCGGCGCTGGTCGCGGCAGCTCGACGGCTGGGCGCCCGACAGCTTCCTCGCCGGCGACGCCGAGCTGGCGGCCGCCGAGCGCCAGCTCGACGACGGGCTGCGCGAGCAGATCGCCTTCGCCCAGGAGCAGGTGCGCGGCTTCGCGCAGGCGCAGCGCGAGACGCTCGTCGACCTGCGCGTCGAGATGAGCCCCGGCGTCGTCCTCGGCCACCGCCACATCCCCGTCGCCGCCGTCGGCGCCTACGTGCCGGGCGGCCGCTACCCGATGCTCGCCTCGTCCTTCATGACCGTGCTGGTCGCGAAGGTGGCGGGCGTCGAGCAGGTCGTCGGCTGCGCGCCGCCGCAGCGCGGCGGCGGGATCCACCCGGCGATGCTCTACGCGATGCGGACCTCCGGCGCCGACGCCGTCCTCTGCCTCGGCGGCGTGCAGGCCCTGGCGGCGATGACGTTCGGGCTGATCGACGGCCTCGCGCCCGTCGACATGCTCGTCGGCGCCGGCAACGCCTACGTCGCGGAGGCGAAGCGCCAGCTCTTCGGGCGGGTCGGGATCGACCTGCTGGCCGGCCCGACGGAGGTGCTGGTGATCGCGGACGAGACGGCCGACCCGCGGCTCGTCGCCGCCGACCTGCTCGGCCAGGCCGAGCACGGACCGAGCTCGCCGGCCGGCCTGATCGCGATCGGCGAGCGCGTCGGGCGCGCGGTCGCCGCGCAGGTCGAGGAGCTGCTCGGCGGCTGGCCGACCGCCGAGGTCGCCGGCGTCGCCTGGCGCGACCACGGCTGGATCGCGGTCGCCGCCGACGACGACGAGGCGATCGCGCTCGCCGACGAGGCGGCCAACGAGCATCTCGAGGTGCAGGTCGCGGAGGAGAAGCTGCCGGCCTACCTCGCGCGCCTGCGCAACTACGGCTCGCTGTTCCTCGGCGAGCACGCGACCGTCGCCTACGGCGACAAGGCGGTCGGGACGAACCACGTGCTGCCGACGCTGCGCGGCGCGCGCTTCACCGGCGGGCTGTGGGTCGGCAAGTTCCTCAAGACCTGCACCTGGCAGCAGCTCACGGCGGAGGGGACGCGGACGGTCGCCCCGGCGGTGGAGGCGATCTGCGCGGCCGAGCGCCTCGCCGGCCACCGACTGACCGCGACGATGCGGCTGGAGCGGGCGGGCGCGGCGAGATGAACGAGGGTCGCCGGTCGCTGGCGAGCCCGGCGAGCGCCGTCGCGCCCGTGAGCACGGACCGCTGGTCGCTGGCGGGCCGGGTAGCGCTCGTCACCGGCGCGGGGCGCGGCATCGGGCTCGGCTGCGCGCGGACGCTGGCGGAGGCGGGCGCGACGGTCCTGCTGGTCGCGCGCAGCGGCGGCGAGATCGACGCCGCTGCGGCCGCGATCGCCGCGGACGGCGGGCGCGCCCGCGCCCACGTCGCCGACGTGACGGACCCGGCGCAGGTGGAGCAGGCGGTCGCCGCCGCGCGCGCGCTCGGCGATCTGCGTGTCTGCGTCAACGCCGCCGGCACGAACCGTCCGGGCGCCGCGCACGACTATCCGCTCGAGGACTGGGACGCGCTGTTCGCGGTCAACGTGCGGGCGACGTTCCTCGTCTGCCGTGCGGTCGGCGCCGCGCTGCTGGGGGCCGGGTCGCCGGGCTCGATCGTGAACCTCTCCTCGCAGATGGGGAGCGTCGGCTATCCCGGCCGCGCCGCCTACTGTGCGACGAAGCACGCGGTCGAGGGGCTGACGAAGGCGCTCGCGGTCGAGTGGGCGCGCGCCCGCGTGCGCGTCAACGCCGTCGCCCCCACCTTCGTCGCGACGCCGCTGACCGAGCGGATGCTGGCCGAGCCGGCGTTCCGCGCGGAGGTCGAGCGGCGACTGCCGGGCGGCGAGCTGGCGACCGTCGAGCAGGTCGCCGACGCCGTTCGCTACCTCGCCTGCGACGCGGCGGGCAGCGTGACCGGAAGCGTCCTGCGCGTCGACGGCGGCTGGACCGCGTGGTGACCCGCGGCGCGGGCGCGACTCAGTTCAGCGTCGCCAGCGCCAGCGGCACGATCGCCTCCGCGCCGGCCTTGCGCAGCTGGCCGCCGACCATCGCGAACGTGAAGCCGGACAGGCGGCGGTCGTCGACCAGCACGCCGGTCCCGGGCGGCGGCGTCGCGAGGACCGCGAACGCGCCGCGCACGTTCGCCGCCTGCTGTGCGGCGTTGGCCATCTCGCGCTGCGACGGCCGCGGCTCGCGGCGTGCCAGCAGCGGCACGAGCGGCACGCCGAGCTCGCGCGCGAGCGCGCCGGCCAGCGCGTCGAGCAGCGGGCCGTTCGCGACGGACGGGACGGCGGCGACCCACGCCGGGCGGACGCCGCCACCGCGGAGCACGTCCGCGAGCGCGACCGCCAGCTCGTCGTCGGGCCGACCGGCGCGCAGGCCGCGCTCGATCGCCGGCCACCAGCCGCCGTCGCCCAGGCGCGCGAGCGCCCAGCCCCCCGAGATCAGCGCGTCGGCCGGGATCTTGCGCATCGCGCCGCCGGGATCCGGCGCCATCTTGCGCGGCTCGAGCGCGATCGGCTTCGAGCGCAGGTGGCGCTGCGCCAGCTCGACCAGCTCGCTCGAGGGCGGCTCGGCGAAGCGCGGGCCGGCGCAGACCGAGCAGCGCCCGCAGTCCCGCGGCTCCGGATCGTCGAGCTCCTCCTGCAGGACGCGCATCAGGCAGCGGCCGTCGGTGCCGAACGCCGCCATCGCCGCCTGCTCCTCGCGCCGCAGCGCCGTGATCCCCTCGTAGCGCGTCGCGTCGTAGGACCAGTCGCTGCCGGGGACCGCCGCCCAGCGCGTGCCGTCGCGGCGCACCGCGCCCTCGACGTCGAGGATCTTCAGCATCGCCTCGATCCGGCCGGCACCGAGGTTGACGGCCGCCATCAGCTCGCGGGTCGTGCGCGCCTCGCCGCCGGACAGCTCCGCCAGCACCGCGTTCACGCGCTCCTGCGACGGGAACGCCTGCTCGATGAAGAAGTCCTGGATCCGGCGGTCCTCGCTGCCGCGCAGCAGGATCACCTCGGCGTGGTCGACCCCGCGCCCCGCGCGCCCGACCTGCTGGTAGTACGAGACGACCGAGCCGGGCGCCTGGTAGTGGACGACGAACTCGAGGTCGGCCTTGTCGTAGCCCATCCCCAGCGCGCTCGTCGCGACGAGCGCCTTCACGTCGTTGCGCAGCAGCCGCTCCTCGGCGGCGATGCGCGCGTCGGTCTCCTGGTCGCCGCTGTAGGCCAATGCGCTGATCCCGTGCGCGGTCAAAAAGGAGGCGACCTGGTCGGCGTCGCGCTTCGTCAGCGTGTAGACGATCCCCGAGCCCGGCAGCCGCGGCAGGTGCTCGACGAGCCAGGCGAGCCGCTCGGCGGGACGTGGCAGCGTGAGCGCCTCGAGCCGCAGCGAGCGCCGTCCGAGCGGGCCGCGGTAGGAGCGCAGCGGCTCGTCCGCGTGGATGCCGGCGCCGAGCTGGTCGAGCACGTCGCGCACGACGCGGTCGTTCGCGGTCGCGGTCGTGCCGAGGACGGCGACCCGCTCGGGCAGTGCCGTCAGCATGTCCTTGACGCGGCGGTAGTCGGGGCGGAAGTCGTGGCCCCAGTCGGAGATGCAGTGCACCTCGTCGATCACGAGCAGGCCGACGGAGGCGGCGAACAGCGGCAGCAGCTCGTCGCGGAAGCGCGGGTTGTTGAGGCGCTCGGGGGAGATCAGCAGCAGGTCGACCTGGTCGGCGGCGAGCAGCGCGCGGATCGCGTCCCACTCGTCGCGGTTGGTCGAGTTGATCGTGTGGGCGCGCAGGCCGAGTCGCTCCGCGCCGGCGATCTGGTTGCGCATCAGCGCCAGCAGCGGCGAGACGATCAGCGTCGGCCCCGCTCCCTGCGCGCGCAGCAGCGCGGTCGCGACGAAGTAGACCGCCGACTTGCCCCACCCGGTCCGCTGCACGCAGAGGACGCGGGCGCGGTCGACGACGACGTCGTGGATCGCTTCGAGCTGCCCGTCGCGGAAGCCGGCGGCCGGATCGCCCGTCAGCGTGCGCAGGCGATCGAGCGTGAGGGCGGTGAAGTCGGCGGCGACCGCGGGCATCGGATGAAGGTAGCCCACGGTCGCCAGTCCGGCGACGAGCCTGCCGGCAGCGTAGCCGCCGCTCCGGTCCCTCAGGCCGCGGCGGCCCCCGACTCGGCGAGGTCGGCGAGCGGCTCGAGCCCGCGCCAGACGACGCCGAACGCGCGCTCGACGAGCGCTCCGGGGCCCGGCGTCGTGTCGATTCCCTGCAGGCCGCGCAGCACGTAGTAGTAGCCGTAGATCGTCGGGAAGAGGGTGCCGGCGGCGAGCACGCCGGCGAGCGTCAGCACGTCGATGTCCCGACGTCCGCGACAT
Source organism: Conexibacter sp. (assembly GCA_025964325.1). GTDB lineage: Bacteria > Actinomycetota > Thermoleophilia > Solirubrobacterales > Solirubrobacteraceae > Conexibacter. Next base: position 17,421 of record JAOPZA010000056.1, on the reverse strand, counting down.
CGAGATCACGGGCGCGGGTCTCGAGCAGGCGTTCCTCCAGCTGACCGGGGGCGATGGCGAGCACGACGACGAGGAGCTCGAGCCCGCGCGCGAGCCGGAGGAGGTCCGATGACCAGCACCTACCTCCGCTACGAGCTGCTGCGGACGTTCCGCAATGGCCGCTTCTTCATCTTCTCGCTCGCCTTCCCGCTGATCCTCTTCTTCGTCATCGCCGGCCCGAACAAGCACGAGAGCGACTTCGGCGGGACCGGCCTCCCGGCGCCGCTCTACTACATGATCGGACTGGCGGCGTTCGGCGCGATGATGGCGACGATCAGCAGCGGCGCGCGGATCGCCGGCGAGCGCCAGGTCGGTTGGAACCGCCAGCTGCGGATCACGCCGCTGAAGGCGCGCTCGTACCTCGGCGCGAAGGTCGTCACCGCGTACGTGATGGCGTGCGTCAGCATCCTGCTGCTGTACGCCGCCGGCACCGTCCTCGGCGTCCGCCTGTCGGCCGAGCACTGGCTCGAGATGACGGGGCTGATCCTCGTCGGGCTGGTTCCGTTCGCCGCGCTCGGGATCCTGATCGGGCATCTCCTGACGGTCGACGCGATCGGCCCCGTGATGGGCGGCACCGCCTCGCTGCTGGCGCTGCTCGGCGGGACGTGGTTCCCGATCACCAGCGGCGTGATGCTCGACATCGCCCGCTGCCTGCCGTCCTACTGGCTGGTGCAGGCCAGCCGCGTCTCGACCGGCGGGCAGGGCTGGGGCGCGCGCGGGTGGCTGACGATGGCGATCTGGTCGGTCGTGCTGACTGCGCTGGCCGCACGTGCCTATCGCGACGACACGAAGCGCGTGTAGATCACAGCCAGGCGCGAGCGGCCGCTAGATTGCGAGTCGATGACCGCCCGGAGCCGGACGCCGACCGCCGCGCACTGGGGCACGTACGTCGCCGTCCGCGAGGGTGACCGGCTGGTCGCCCTCGAGCCGGCGCGCGACGACCCCGACGCGTCGCCGATCGGCGCCGGGATCGTCGGCACGCTCGACCATCCCGCGCGGATCACCGAGCCGATGGTGCGCAAGGGGTGGCTCGAGCGCGGCGCCCCCACGGGCGGGGCGGGCGGCGCGCGCGGCGCCGAGCCGTTCGTCGCCGTCTCCTGGGAGCGCGCGCTCGACCTCGTCGCCGGCGAGCTCGACCGCGTCCGTGCCACCTACGGCAACGCAGCGATCTACGGCGGCTCCTACGGCTGGGCGAGCGCCGGGCGCTTCCACCACGCGCAGAGCCAGCTCCACCGCTTCCTCAATACGATCGGCGGCTACACGGCGTCGGTCGGCAGCTACAGCGCCGGCGCGCTCGAGGTGCTGCTGCCGCACGTGATCGGCGGCGGCCCGGTCAGCATCTGGCAGCGCGGTCCGATGTTCGACGAGATCGAGCGCGACGGCGAGCTGGTCGTCTCCTTCGGCGGGATGGCGCCGAAGAACGCGCAGATGAACGTCGGCGGCGTCGGGCGCCACCAGTCGGCCGGCTGGCAGCTGCGCTGCCGCGACGCCGGCGTCGCGTTCGTCACCGTCTCGCCGCTGCGCGACGACGCCGACGAGCGACTCGGGGCCGAGTGGATCGCCGCGCGGCCGAACAGCGACGTCGCGCTGATGCTCGGGCTCGCGCACGAGATCGTCTCCCGCGACCTGCACGACCGCGACTTCCTCGCCCGCTGCTGCAGCGGCTGGGACCGCTTCGCCCGCTACCTGCTCGGCGACGACGACGGCGTCCCGAAGGACGCCGCCTGGGCGGCCGAGCTGGCCGGCGTCGACGCCGGGACGATCCGTTCGCTCGCCGAGCGGATCGCCACGCACCGCACGGTCGTGAACGTCGCCTGGTCGCTGCAGCGCGCCGACCACGGCGAGCAGCCGTACTGGATGGGCGTCACGCTCGCGGCGCTGTCCGGCTCGATGGGCAGATCCGGCGGCGGCTTCGCCTCCGGGCTCGGGATCTCGTTGACGGGCGTGCGGCCGCAGCGCCAGCCGGTCGCCTCGCTGCCGCAGGGCCGCAACGCCGTCGAGGGCGCGATCCCCGTCGCGCGGATCGCCGACGCGCTGCTGGCGCCCGGCGAGCCCTACGACTTCGACGGCGAGCGACGGACCTATCCGGATCTGCGGCTCGTCTACTGGGCCGGCGGGAACCCGTTCCACCACCACCAGGACCTCAACCGGCTCGTGCGCGCGTGGCAGCGACCCGAGACCGTGATCGTCCACGACTCGTGGTGGAACCCGCTCACCCGCTTCGCCGACGTCGTCTTCCCGGTCGCGACCGCGCTCGAGCGCAACGACGTCGCCGCGGGCGCGAACGACGTCGCGCTGATGGCGATGCACCGCGCCGTCGACCCGCCGGCCGGCGTGCGGACCGACTACGAGACGTTCGCCGGGCTGGCGCAGCGGCTCGGCGTCGAGGCCCAGTTCACCGAGGGACGCAGCGCCGAGGCGTGGGTGCGCGGGCTCTACGAGAAGACGCGCACGTGGGTCGCGCCCGACGTCGAGCTGCCGCCGTTCGACGACTTCTGGAGCGCCGGCGGGGCGGCGATGCCGGCGCCACCGCGCCGCGCGGTCGGCGACTTCGCCGCGCTGCGCGCCGACCCCGCCGCCCACCCGCTCGCGACCCCGTCGGGACGGATCGAGATCTGCTCGCAGACGATCGCCTCCTTCGGCTACGACGACTGCCCTGGCCACCCGACGTGGCTGGAGCCGGCCGAGTGGCTCGGCGGCGCGCAGGCCGAGCGCTTCCCGCTGCACCTGTGCTCGAATCAGCCGCGCACGCGCCTGCACAGCCAGTACGACCACGGCGCCTGCAGCCAGGACGCGAAGGTCGCGGGCCGCGAGCCCGTCCTGCTCCACCCCGACGACGCCGCCGCGCGCGGGATCTCCGACGGCGACGTCGTGCGGCTCTTCAACGACCGCGGCGCGTGCCTCGCGGGCGCCCGCGTGACCGATGCGGTGCGGCCGGGCGTCGTCGTCCTCGCCACCGGCGCCTGGTACGACCCCGAGCAGCCCGGCGTGCCCGGCAGCCTCGACCGCCATGGCAACCCCAACGTGCTCACGCTCGACAAGGGCACCTCGCGGCTCGCGCAGGCGAGCTCCGCCGGCACGACGCTGATCGAGATCCGCCGCGAGGCCGGCGAGATCGGCGACGTCGCGGCGTTCGAGCCTCCGGCGATCGAGCGCGAGGCGGGCGCGGCGGGCTAGGAGCGCTGGGCCAGCGACGCCGACGCGGCGAGCGAGCCGCCGGCGACCTGCTGGTAGAGCTGCGGCACATCGGGGTAGCCGCTCGAGGCCCAGCCCGAGTGCTGCAGCGCGGCGATCTGCGTCGCCGGCGGCTGTCCGGCGCTCGAGAGGATCGCCTGGACACCGGGCGCCGCCTTGCCGTAGCCGGGGATCGTGTCCTGCCCCTTGAGCCATCCGGCCGTCGCGTCGGCGGCCGTGATCGGGTTGTCCCAGATCGCCGCCTGCGCGCCGTAGGTGCCGCTGTCGGTGTAGCCGATGTTGAGCCAGTCGTGGTTGTTCGTGGTCTCGCGCGAGGTCGCCGCGCCACCCGACTCCTCCGCCAGCATCCAGGCGGAGATCACGCCCGTCTCCATGCCGGTCTGCGCCGCCAGGCGCGAGGCGAACTGCTGCTGGCCGTTCGTCAGCAGCGACGCGCCCGGCAGCGGCCCGGGCACCGCCCCGCCGGTCGGGCTCGCGAAGCCGACCGCCTGCGGGCTCGTCGTCCCGGGCGGCGCGCCGTTCGACGGCACGCCCTGTGCCTGCGACAGCAGCGAGGCGAAGCTCGTCGGCGCCGTCGCCGCGGTCGCGACCGGCGCCGTCGCAGCCGGCGCGGCGGCGGCCGCCGGGGCGGCGCCGGTGAGCGGCGCGATCTGCGCCTGGATCGCGCCGATGCGGTCGAGTGCGTCGATCAGGCTCATCAGCTCTGGTAGTCGGCGGCGAACGTCGCAGCTTGCGTCCGCGCCGGAGCCCCTGTCATCTTGCTGACGCTCCGCTGGGGCACCGATCCACGCAGACCGATAGGCCGTCCATGCGCCATACGAACAAGAACCTCGTCCTCGTGGCGATGATCTTCGCGGTCGGGATGATCTTCATCGACCAGACGATCGTCGCCCTCGCGATCCCGAAGCTGCAGCACGACCTCCACCTCTCCTCGACGGGCTCCCAGTGGATCGTCAACGGCTACCTGCTGGCGCTCTCGGCGCTGTTCGCCTTCGGCGGCAAGCTGAGCGACGTCGTCGGGCACCGCCGGATGGTGATCGGCGGCGTCGCCCTCTTCGCGGCCGCCTCCGCGCTGTGCGGCGCGACGCCGACCGGATCGATCGGCGAGGCGTGGATGATCTTCTTCCGCATCGTCCAGGGCGCGGCCGCCGCGTTCCTGTTCCCGTCCGCGCTGGCGATCGTCGTCTCCGCATACCCGCTGCGCGAACGCGGCAAGGCGCTCGCGATCTTCTTCTCGGCCTCCGGCGGCCTGACGGCGATCGGCCCGATCGCCGGCGGCTACCTGACGGAGTGGACGTGGCGCTCGATCTTCTGGATCAACGTGCCGATCGCGCTGATCGCGATCGTGCTGACGGCGATGGCGAGAGCGTCGATCCCGGAGCTGCCGAAGGAGCAGCGCCCGCGCTCGATCGACGGGCGCGGCGCGGTGCTCGTCTCGGGCGGGATGGGCCTGCTCGTGCTCGGCTTGCAGCAGGCGAGCGTGTGGGGCTGGAGCGACGTCAAGACGTGGGGGTCGATCGTCCTCGGCGTCGTGCTGCTGGCCGCGTTCGTCGCCTACGAGCTGCGGGTGCCGAACCCGCTCGTGCAGCTGAGGATCTTCCAGAGCCGCGCCTTCGCGGTCGACAACATCGTGCTGTTCCTGCTGTCGGTCTGCTTCGTGCCGCTGTTCTTCTTCGCCAGCCTCTACGCGCAGATCGCGCTCGGCGAGAGCGCGACCAACGCCGGCCTCTTCCTGCTCGTCTTCTTCGGCGGCTTCTCGATCGCGGCCCAGAGAGGCGGCCGGATCCTCGACAGCCAGGGGGCGCGGCCGTCGGTCGTGCTCGGCTGCGCGGTCGCGGCGGTCGGCTTCTACCTGTGGGGCTCGCAGGTCACCGATCTCTCGTTCGACAACCAGTGGTACTACATCGCGATCGCCGGCGCCGGCGTCGGGCTCGTGCTCGGGCCCGTCAGCACCGACGCGCTCAACCGCGCCCCGCGCGACGCCTACGGCGAGATCACCGGCATCACGCAGACGGTGCGCAACTTCGGCGCCAGCCTCGGGCTCGCGATCCTCGGCACGATCCTGCTGACGCAGAACACGTCGCGGATCGAGAAGACCCTCGGCACCGTGGGGGTGCCGACGCGCGAGGCCGACCGGCTCGCCCAGTCGCTCAGCGGCGCGGGCGGCTCCGGCGGCGGCAGCTTCGGCGGCCAGAGCGGCGCGAGAGCGAGACAGCTGTTCGACCAGGTCCAGCTCGACTTCGCCCACTCGACGAGAATCGTCCTCTTCGTGATGGCCGGCGTGATGGCGGCCGCGTTCGTCGTCGCGCTCGTCGCGCTGCCGGCCGGTCGCGTCGAGGAGCCCGTCCTCGCGGAGGAGGAGCCGGCGAGCGACGCCGACGCCGTCGCGTCCGGCCCGGCCACGGCCGGGTAGGCGCACGCGCCGTGCGCGCGGAGGAGTGGCTCGGGCGGCCGTTCGACGCCGGCTTCGCGCCCGACGCCGTCGTCCTGCGCTACCTCGCCGCCTTCGGCCCCGCGACCGTGACCGACGTGCAGACGTGGTCGGGACTGACGCGGCTCGGCGAGGTCGAGCTAGTGCGATCGCGTTCGCGTAGCGGCGCGCATAGACTGCCGCCGCGATGGTGACCGTCGACACCGGCTCGTTCCTCACCATCGTCGTCGTCGCGGCGCTGGCGGCGCTGTCCGTCAGCCTGCTCTCGCGCCGCATCGCGATCCCCGTCGTCGTCGTGGAGATCGTGCTCGGGATCGTCGTCGGACCCGAGCTGCTGAACCTCGCCCAGCCCGACCAGTTCGTCGACTTCTTCTCGAACCTCGGGCTCGGCATGCTGTTCTTCTTCGCCGGCTACGAGATCGACTTCGAGCGGATCCGCGGCACGCCGCTGCGACTGGCCGCCGGCGGCTGGGTGATCTCGCTGCTGCTCGCCTACTCGCTCGGCGGCCTGCTCGCGCTGGCTGGGATCGTCGTCTCGCTCGTCTTCGTCGGGACCGCGACGGCGACGACCGCGATCGGCACGCTGATCCCGATCCTGAGCGACGCCGGCGAGCTGCGCACGCCGTTCGGCACCCAGCTGCTGGCCGCGGGCGCGATGGGCGAGTTCGGCCCGATCGTGCTGATCACGCTCGTCTTCTCGACCAAGAAGCCGCTCGCGAGCGCCGCGATCCTGCTCGCCTTCATCGCCCTCGCGGTGCTTGCCGGGATCCTCGCGGTTCGCTCGGTCGGGCGCGGCTGGGAGATGCTGGAGCGCACGCTCGAGACGAGCAGCCAGCTCGCGATCCGCGCGGCCGTCGTGATGGTCTTCGCGCTCGCCGGGCTGGCCGCCTCGCTCGGGCTCGACCTGCTGCTGGGCGGCTTCGTCGCCGGCGTGATCCTGCGGCTGGCGCTGCAGGGCCGCGAGGTCCACGTGCTCGAGTCGAAGCTGACCGCCGTCGGCTACGGCTTCCTGATCCCGTTCTTCTTCGTCGTCAGCGGACTGAAGCTCAACATCTCCGCGCTGACCCAGCAGCCGCGCGAGCTGCTGAAGGTGCCGCTCTTCCTCGCGCTCTTCCTGGTCGTGCGCGGCGTGCCGGCGCTGCTGCTCTACCGCGACGTGCTGGCGCGCCGCGATCGGCTCGCGCTCGCGCTCTTCTGCGCGACCGAGCTGCCGCTCGTGGTCGCCGTCACGACGATCGCGGTCGCCGAGCACCACATGCGCAGCTCGACGGCGGCGAGCCTGATCGCGGCCGCGATCCTCTCGACCGCGATCTTCCCGGTGCTGGGGCTGCGACTCCGCGGCGACCGCGCGGCGGCCGCCACGCCGGCGACCATCTAGACCTCGTGCCGCCGGACGACCTGATCCCGCTCGCCCCCGAGGACCGCGCGATCCTCGCGCTCGAGAGCGCGACGATCGCCGGGCACACCTGCAAGGTCGTGCGGCTCGGCGGCGAGCGGCTCGAGCTCGCGGCGCTGCGCGGCCGCGTGGCGGAGCGGATCGAGCAGGCGCCGCTGCTGCGCCGTCGCCTCGGCGGCACGCCGGCGCTGCCGGGCTGGGAGCCCGACGAGGACTTCGCGATCGCGCACCACGTCGGGCCCGCGCCGGTCGACGAGCCGGTCGACCGCGCCGGGCTGCGGACGCTCGTGGCGCGGCTCTTCGAGCGCCACCTCGACCGCGCCCGGCCGCTGTGGCGGATCGAGCTGGTCCCGCTCGCCGGCGGCGGCAGCGCGCTCGTCTGGCGGATCCACCACGCCCTCGCCGACGGCACGGCTGCGATGCGCTACGCGCAGACGCTGCTGTGGGACGACCCGCCGGAGGCGGCGCTGAGCGCGGCGCAGAGGGCCGCCGTCCACGCGGCCGACGACGCCCGCCGGCGCGGCCACCTGGCCGGCTACCTGCGGCGCGAGTTCCGCCGCACGCACGGGCGCTCGCCGTTCGACGGCCCGATCGGCACGCGCCGTGAGATCGGCTTCGCGGTCGTCCCCTTCGCACCGCTGCACGACGCCGCCAAGGCGCTCGACGGCGCGACCGTCAACGACGCCGTGCTGACGATCGTCGCGGGCGCCTTGCGACGGTGGCTGGAGCGCCACCACGGCCGGCTCGGCGCGCTGCGCGTGAAGGTCCCCGTCAGCCTCCACGAGGAGGGCGACGCGGCCGCCAACCGCGACTCGTTCTTCTCGCTCGCGCTGCCGCTCGACGAGCCCGACCCGGTCGCCCGCCTGCGGGCCGTCCACGCCGCCACGCGCGCCCGCAAGGACGCCGGCGACGCCGCGCGTCGCGACCAGCTGCTGCACGAGCTGTCGGGCGTCTCGCCGCAGCTCCAGCGCTTCGTCGTGCGGCTCGAGCGCAGCCCGCGGCGCTTCGCGCTGAACGTCTCGAACGTGCCCGGCCCGCGCGCGCCGGTGCGCGTGCTCGACGCGCCGGTGGAGGCGCTCCACTCGATCGCCGAGATCGGCCAGCACCACGCGCTGCGCGTCTCGGTGCTGTCGTTCGCCGACCGGCTCTGCTTCGGCTTCTGCGCCGACCCCGGTCTCGTCGACGACGTGCAGACGATGGCCGACGGCGTCGAGGACGAGGCGGCGGCGCTCGTCGGCGCGCGGCCGCGGCGCTGATCCGCCGGGCCTACGACGACGGCGTGCCGCGTGTGCCGCGCGTGCCGCGCGGATGGTGCACGGAGTGCATCACCGTCTCGATCTCGTCGTCGCTCAGCGGTCGCGCGGCGAGCGGCGTCGGCGCCTCGCGCGCGACCCTCATGCCGTCGAGGATCAGCACGAGGAAGCGCTGCCACGCGTCGGGCGCGACGTCGCGCGTGTAGTCGAGCGCGGCTCCCAGCATCAGCTGGATCAGCGGCAGATCGGTCGCCGCGATGTCGGGCCGCAGGGCGCCGGACGCCTGCGCGCGCGCGACCAGCGCCTGCACCTGCGGCGCGATCCGGGCGCGCGCGAGCGCGACGCGCTCGCGTCCGTGCGCGTCGCCGAGGAGCAGCTCCTTGAGACCGCGGTCGCGCGCCTGCTCCTCGAGCGCGCGCTCGAAGAAGCCGACCAGGCCAGCCCACGGGTCGGGGTTCGCGACGCCCTCCTCGGCGAGCGTCGCGATGCGGTTGATCGACTGCTCGAAGAGCGCGTCGATCAGCTCCTCCTTGTCGGGGTAGCGGCGGTACACGGTGCCGACGCCGACGCCGGCGGCGTGGGCGATCTCGTCGAGCGTGGCGCCGAGGCCCCGCTCGGCGAAGACGACGCGAGCAGCCTCGAGGATGCGCTGGCGGTTGCGCTCGGCGTCGCGTCGCAGGGGGCGGACGGCGGCGGCGGGCTCGGTGCGGTCGTGCTCCATCGGTCTAGCGTAGCGACAAAGCGGAAGCCATCTCTCCGTTTCCGTGCTACGGTGGCTCGACAAGCGGAGGTCCCTCCTCCCCTTCTGGCGCCCGCGACCACACCGAGGCTCATGTCCGAACTGACGACACCCCACGAGAACCCCCACCACGCGAGACGCTGGATGATCCTCGCGCTGCTCGGGATCGCGCAGCTGATGGTCGTGCTCGACGCGACGATCGTGAACATCGCGCTGCCCTCCGCGCAGAAGGCGCTCGCGTTCTCGAACGACAACCGCCAGTGGGTCGTGACCGCCTACGCGCTCGCCTTCGGCAGCCTGCTGCTGCTGGGCGGCCGCATCGGCGACCTGTTCGGCCGCAAGTGGGCGTTCCTCGGCGGCCTGCTCGGCTTCGCCGTCGCCTCCGCGCTCGGCGGCGCCGCCCAGAGCTTCGGCATGCTGGTCGCCGCCCGCGCCCTCCAGGGCCTCTTCGGCGCGCTGCTGGCGCCCGCCGCCCTCTCGCTGCTGACGACGACCTTCACCGATCCGGCCGAGCGCGGCAGAGCGTTCGGCATCTTCGGCGCGATCGCCGGCGGCGGCGCGGCCGTCGGCCTGCTGCTCGGCGGCGTCCTGACCGAGTCGCTCTCCTGGCGCTGGTGCCTCTACGTCAACCTGCTGTTCGCGGTCCCGGCCGCGATCGCGGCGTTCACGCTGCTGCACAACGTGCCGCAGGACGGCAAGCCGCGGATCGACATCCCCGGCACGATCACGGCCTGCCTCGGCCTCTTCTTCGTCGTCTACGGCTTCTCCAACGCCGAGACGCACAGCTGGACGGCCGGCCTCACGATCGGCTCGCTCGCGGCCGGCGTCGTGCTGCTGGCGGTCTTCGTCGCGCTGCAGCGGCGCGTCGCCAACCCGTTGCTGCCGTTGCGCGTCGTGCTCGACCGCGACCGCGGCGGCTCGTACCTGGCGGTCGGGATCACCGGCATCGGCATGTTCGGCGTCTTCCTCTTCCTGACCTACTACCTGCAGCAGAACCTCGCCTTCACGCCGATCCAGACCGGCCTCGGCTTCCTGCCGCTGTCGGGCGCGATCATCCTCACCGCGACGACGGCGACGACCAGACTGGTGCCGCGCTTCGGCGCCAAGCCGCTCGTCTCGACCGGCATGGCGCTCGCCGCGCTGGCGATGCTCCTCTTCACGCGGCTGAGCGTCGACTCGGTCTACGCGGCCGACGTGCTGCCGGGCCTGATCGTGATGGGCGTCGGCCTCGGGCTCGTCTTCGCGCCGGCCTTCAACGGCGCGACGCTCGGGGTCGCGCCGTCGGACGCCGGCGTCGCCTCCGCGATGGTCAACACGAGCCAGCAGGTCGGCGGCTCGATCGGCACCGCGCTGCTGAGCACGCTCGCGGCGAGCGCGACGAGCAGCTACCTGAGCGGGCGGCAGCCGAATCCCGAGGTGATCGGGCACGCCGCCGTCCACGGCTACACGACCGCGTTCTGGTGGTCGGCCGGGATCTTCGCGATCGGCGCCGTCGTCTGCGGCCTCGTGCTGCGCCCCGGCGTGCCGCAGACCGACCCCGACGCGGAGCCCGTCCTCGCGCACTGATCGCTAGGGCCGCGCCAGCAACGCCGCGTACTCGTTCGGCAGCTGCGCCTCGATGTCGGCGAACTCTCTCTCCGAGACCGCCTCGCGCAGCGTCGCGAAGACCGCGCGCGCGTGCGTCGGGACCTCCAGCGGCGTCTCGCCCTCGCGCTCGGCGACGCGCAGCAGGAACTCGTCGAGCGACAGCGGCCGAGCGGCGCCGCCGCTCAGCTCGTCGCCGCGCGCGAGCGGCGAGCGCAGCTCCGCCGGCAGCTGCTCGGCGAGGTCGTCGACCTCGCCGTGCGAGATCCGCTCGCCGAGCGTCTCGAGCGTCGCCTCCGTCGCGCGGCGAGCGCGCTCGCGCTCGCCGACGAGGCCGGCGCGCTGGGCGACGCCCTCGACGAACTCCTCGGTCGTGCGCACGCGCGGCAGCGATCCCATCGGCCGCCGCGCGTTGCGGGAGAGCGCCAGCTCGACCAGCTCGCCGAAGTCCTTCGGCAGCTCGGCGGCCATGTCGACGATCTCGTCGTGGCTGACGGCCCAGCCGAGCGCGGCGAAGACGGCGCGCGTCGCCGCGACCGCGTCCGGCAGCTCGATCCCGGCGCGCTCGGCGACGCGGCGGACGAACTCCTGGCGGTCGAACCCCTGTGCGTTGCCGCCCTGGTCCAGCACCGTCGCCAGCTCGGACGGCAGCTGCTCGGCGATGTCGTGCGCCTCGCCGCCGGAGAGCCGCTCGCCGAGCGTCTGCAGGACCGCTCGCGTGGCCTGCTCGGCGGGCTCATGCGGCAGCTCGGCCTCGCGCTCCACGAGGCTGATGAATCGCTGGTAGTCCATCGCGTCTCCTCTGCGTTCCTGCGTTCGCCACCCGGCTGGGGCCGCAGATGCCCGCCGCTTCGTGGGCGCAAACGATCAGTGCAGGCGCTACGCGTCGCCGACGTGCGCGAGGCTCTCGGGGTGCGCGGCGAGCCAGGCGGCGAGCGTGACGGGCTCGCGGCCGGTCAGCTCGAGCACGTCGTCGCTGACGGTCGCGAGGCTGCCGTCGCGGATCGCGAGGTACGAGCTGACCCAGCCGCGCACCTGCCACTCGGGCGCGCCGTAGCCGGCGCGCGAGGCGTAGGCCTCCTCCTCGCTCTCGTCGACGAAGCGGATCGGCTTGCCCGACCGGCGCGCCATCAGCTCGGCCGCCTCGCCCAGCGAGAACGCCTCACGGCCCGACAGGACGTAGCTTCTGCCGTCGTGGTCGGCCGGGTTCGCGAGCACGACCGCGGCCGCGTCGGCGACGTCGTCGCGCAGGATCGCGGCGACGCGCCCGTCAGCGGCCGGGCCCCGCACGACGCCGTCCGGGCCGACCATGCCGGGGACGAAGTCGAGGTAGAGGCTCATCCGCAGGAACGTCCACGGCACGCCCGTCTCGCGCAGGTGCTGCTCGGTCGCCCAGTGGTCGCGGCCGAACGTGAAGGTCGTCTGCGGCGCGGCCGCGGCGAACGACAGGTAGACGATCCGCCGCACGCCCGCCGTGACGGCGGCGTCGATCGCGCTCATGTGCTGCGCGACGCGATCCGGCGCCTCGTGCGCGGGGATCAGGAACAGCGTCTCGGCGCCCTCCAGCGCGGCGCGCATCTCGTCGGTCGCCGCGTAGCCGGAGGCGACGCGCACCTCCGCGCCCGCGAGTCGCGGTGCGCGGGCGGGATCGCGCACGACGAGGCGCTGCGACAGGCCCCGCTCGGCGAGGCGCTGGGCGACGCGCGATCCGACGGCCCCGGTGGCGCCCGTGACGGCGATCGGTCCGGTCATCGCCGCGATCCTACTCCTGCGAGGATTCAGGTCCCGCCGCGACGCCGACGTCACCGATGAACCCGCCCGATCATCAGAACGAGCAGCCGCGCCGGCTCACGCCGGACGAGTTCCGCAACGTCATCGGCCACTTCGCGAGCGGCGTCACGGTCATCACCACGACCCTCGACGGGAGGCCCTACGGGACGACCGCGAGCGCGGTCACGTCGCTCTCGCTGGAGCCGCCGATGGTGCTGGTCGCGCTGAACCAGTCCTCCGCGACCGGTCGCGCGATCGCGCAGGTCGGCACGTTCGCGATCAACGTCCTGGGCGAGGATCACCGCGAGATCGCGGTGCGCTTCGCGCGCAAGGGCGACGACAAGTTCGACGGCATCGAGCTGGCGGAGGGACAGTACGCGGGGCCGCTGCTGGCCGACGCGCTCGCGCACGTCGAGTGTCGCGTGACCGAGCAGGTCGTCGCCGGCACGCACGTCGTCTTCATCGCCGAGGCGCTCGTCGCGACCGCGCGCCCGGGCGCGCCGCTCGCCTACTTCCGCGGCCAGTTCGGCCGTCTCGAGCTGGCGCCGGACCCGCGCGACGCCTGAGCGCGCGCAGTCAGCGGCGCCGCGCGCCCCTATCCTCAATGGTGTGCCACCGTCCACCGAGCAGATGCTGCCGGGCGGCGGTTCGGACGACGCGGCGACGCTTCCTGTCGACGCGCCGCTCGCCGAGCTGCGCGCCCGCCTCGCCGACCTGACCCTGCGCGACGCCGAGCGCCTGCGGCGCCGCGTCGACCGCCTGCGCGCGCGGCCGGACACGCTGCAGCGCGTCGCCGAGGAGATCGCGGAGGCGGAGGCGCGGATCGCGGCGCGGCGCGCGCACGTGCCCGCCGTCTCCTACCCGCCGCAGCTGCCCGTCAGCGCCCGGCGCGACGACCTGCTGGCGGCGATCCGCGACCACCAGGTCGTCGTCGTCGCGGGCGAGACCGGCTCCGGCAAGACGACGCAGCTGCCGAAGATCTGCCTCGAGCTGGGACGCGGGGTGCGCGGCGCGATCGCCCACACGCAGCCGCGCCGGATCGCCGCGCGCACGGTCGCGGAGCGGATCGCCGAGGAGCTCGACGTCGAGCTCGGCGAGGCGGTCGGCTATGCCGTCCGCTTCAGCGATCGCACGAGCGACGCGACGCTCGTGCGCCTCGTCACCGACGGCCTGCTGCTGGCCGAGATCCAGCGCGACCCGCTGCTGCGACGCTACGACACGATCATCGTCGACGAGGCGCACGAGCGCAGCCTCAACATCGACTTCCTGCTCGGCTGCATCAAGCGGATCCTGCCGCAGCGCCCCGACCTGAAGCTGATCATCACCTCCGCGACGATCGACCCGGAGCGCTTCAGCCGGCACTTCGGCGACGCGCCGATCGTCGAGGTCTCGGGCCGCACCTACCCGGTCGAGGTCCGCTACCGGCCGCTTGCCGCCGCCGAGGGCGAGGACGAGCGCGACCAGGCCGACGCGATCGGCGACGCCGTGCAGGAGCTGCAGCGCGCCGCCCGCGGCGACGTGCTCGTCTTCCTCAGCGGCGAGCGCGAGATCCGCGACACGGCCGACGCCCTGAGCGGCCGCTTCGGCTCCAGACTCGACATCCTGCCGCTCTACGCGCGGCTCGCGACGGCGGAGCAGCAGAAGGTCTTCAGAGCCCACACGAGACCGCGCGTCGTGCTCGCGACGAACGTCGCCGAGACGTCGCTGACGGTGCCTGGGATCCGCTACGTCGTCGATCCCGGGACGGCCCGGATCAGCCGCTACAGCGCGCGACTGAAGGTCCAGCGGCTGCCGATCGAGGAGGTCTCGCAGGCGTCCGCCGACCAGCGCAAGGGGCGCTGCGGACGCCAGTCCGACGGCATCGCGATCCGGCTGTACGGCGAGGACGACTTCGACGCCCGCCCGCGCTTTACCGATCCCGAGATCCTGCGCACGAACCTCGCCTCGGTGATCCTCCAGATGGCGGCGCTCGGGCTGGGCGAGATCGAGGACTTCCCCTTCCTCGACCCGCCCGACAAGCGCCAGATCCGCGACGGCGTGCTGCTGCTGCAGGAGCTGGGCGCGCTCGATCCGGACGCGGCGGACCCCGCCAGACGCCTCACGCCGCTCGGGCGCAGACTCGCGCAGCTGCCGGTCGACCCGCGCTTCGGGCGGATGGTGCTCGAGGCCGACCGGCTCGGCTGCGTCGAGGAGGTCGTCGTGATCGCGGCCGCGCTCTCGATCCAGGATCCGCGCGAGCGGCCGACCGAGTTGCGCGCGCAAGCGGATCAACTGCACGCCCGCTTCAGAGACGAGCAGTCCGACTTCATCGCCTTCCTGAACCTCTGGAACCACGTGCGCGAGCAGCAGCGCGAGCTGTCGAGCAGCCAGTTCCGCAAGCGCCTGAGAGGCGAGTTCCTCCACTACCTGCGGGTGCGCGAGTGGCAGGACCTGGTCGGGCAGCTGCGCGCCTCGGCCCGAGCGATCGGCCTGACGCTCGACCAGGAGCCGGCCGAGACAGGGACGGCGGACGAAGTCCGCAGTCACATTCACGTCGCGATGCTGGCCGGGCTGCTGTCGCACGTCGGCGTGAAGGACGAGCGCAGACGCGGCGAGTACCTCGGCGCCCGCGGCGCCCGCTTCGCGATCTTCCCCGGCTCGGCGCTCGCCCGCAGAGCACCGACGTGGGTGATGGCGGCGGAGCTGGTCGAGACGACGCGGCTGTGGGGCCGGACGGCCGCCCGGATCGAGCCGGCGTGGGTCGAGCCGCTCGCCGGGCATCTCGTCAGACGCACCTACGACGAGCCGCACTGGGAGCGCAAGCGCGCGTCGGTCGTCGCGCTCGAGCGCGTCACGCTCTACGGCCTGCCGATCGTCGCCGGGCGCAAGGTCGCCTACGGCGCGATCGACCCCGTCCTCTCGCGCGAGCTGTTCATCCGCCGCGCGCTCGTCGAGGGCGACTGGGAGACGCGCCACCACTTCTTCCATGACAACCGCCGCCTGCTGGCCGACGTCGAGGCGCTGGAGGATCGCGTGCGCCGCCGCGACATCCTCGTCGACGACGGCGCGCTGTTCGACTTCTACGACGCGCGGATCCCGGCCGAGATCGTCTCCGGCGCGCACTTCGACCGCTGGTGGCGCAGAGCCCGCAGAGCCGAGCCGGAGCTGCTGTCGTTCACCCAGGAGCTGCTCGTCAACGCCGACGCGGCCGACGCCGTCGACCCGGCGGCGTGGCCGGAGCAGTGGCGCGACGGGGCGCTGTCGCTGCCGCTCAGCTACCGCTTCGAGCCGGGTACGCCCGAGGACGGCGTCACCGTGCACGTCCCGCTGCCCGCGCTCGCGGGGCTCGAGGCGGCGAGCTTCGCGTGGCTGGTCCCCGGGCTGCGGCGCGAGCTCGTGACCGCGCTCGTGCGCGCGCTGCCGAAGGAGCTGCGGCGGCCGCTCGTGCCGGTGCCGGAGGTCGTCGCGCAGGTGCTCGAACGGGTCGCGCCCGGCGAGCCGCTGCTCGGCGCGGTCGCTCGCTCGCTCCAGGAGCTGCGCGGCGTGCGCGTGCCCGAGGGCGCGTGGGACGGGATCGTGCTGGCGCCGCACCTGCGACCGCGCTTCTCGATCGAGGACCAGGACGGCGACGCGCTCGCCGTCGGCACCGACCTCGACGCGCTGCGCGAGGCTGTCCGGCCGCGGCTGCGAGCGGAGCTGGCGGCGGCCGCCGGGCCCACGCTCGAGCGCAGCGGCCTGACCGGTTGGACGCTCGGGACGCTGCCGCGCGAGATCGAGCTGCCGGGCGCGGGCGGCCTCGCCCGCGCGTATCCGTCGCTCGTCGACGAGGGTGCGAGCGTCGGCGTGCGGATGCTCGACACGCCGGAGGCCCAGGCCGGCGGGATGCACGCCGGCACCCGGCGGCTGCTGCGCCTGAGCGTGCCCTCGCCCGCCCGCGCGGCCGAGCGCGGCCTCGCGAACGCGGCGAAGCTGACGCTGGCCGGCGCGCCGCACGGCAGCGCGGCGGCGGCGCTGGACGACGCCACGACCGCCGCGCTCGACGCGCTGATCCTCGCCGCCGGCGGCCCCGCCTGGGACGAGCAGGGCTGGACGGTGCTGCACGACTACGTCGCGCGCGAGCTGAACGGCACGGTCGCGAAGGTCGTCGCCTGGCTCGTGCGGATCCTCGACGCGGCGCGCGAGGTGCAGCTGGCGCTCGACCGGCTCCCGGCCGAGCCGGCCTTCCAGCCGGCGCGGCTCGACGTCGCGCGCCAGCTCGGCCGGCTGACGTTCCCGGGCTTCGTCGCCGCCGCCGGGGTCGCCCGGCTGCCCGACGTCGAGCGCTATCTGCGCGGCGCGGCGCGGCGGGTCGAGCAGCTCCCGCGCGGGCTGGCCGCCGATCGCGACCGGATGCGGACGATCGAGGAGCTGGAGGCCGCCCACCGCTTCCAGCTCGGTGCGATGCCGGCCGGTGCCGCGCTTCCGGCCCCGCTGCGCGAGGTGCCGTGGGCGCTCGAGGAGCTGCGCGTCTCCTACTTCGCGCAGGGCCTCGGCGTGCGCGGATCGGCGTCGCCGAAGCAGGTGCGCAAGCTGCTGGCGGAGGCGGCGCGTTCGTGATGGAGCGCGGCTACTGGATCGGCGACGCTCGGCCCTTCGGCTGAGGGTCGCCGATCCAGTAGCGCGGGCCGGGGCCGAAGCGGGCGGCGCGGTCGTCGGGATTGGCGAACGCGCAGCGGTCGAGCGAGAGGCAGCCGCAGCCGATGCACTCCGTCAGCCCCGCCTTGAGCCGCTCCAGCTCGGCGATCCGCGCGTCGATCCGCGTGCGCCACGAGGCCGACAGCGCCGACCAGTCGCGGCGCGTCGGCACGCGGTCGGCGGGCAGCTTCGCCAGCTCGACGGCGATCTCGTCGAGCGTCAGTCCGACGCGCTGGGCGAAGACGACGAAGGCGACGCGCCGCACGACCGCTCGCGCGTAGCGGCGGTGACCGGAGGACGCGCGCTCGGAGGCGATCAGGCCGCGCTCCTCGTAGTAGCGCAGCGCGGAGGTCGCGACGCC
>JAOPZA010000055.1 GCA_025964325.1 Conexibacter sp. | reverse complement strand
TGCGGCGCGTCGTCCGGCACGCGCGCCGCGATGCTCGCCGCGCCGGCCCACGAGCGCTGTGCGAGCAGCGACTCGGCGAGCGCGACGAGCGCCATCCCGCTGTCGGGCTGGCGCTCCAGCAGCGCGCGGTACTGCTGCTCGGCGGCGGCCGTCGCGCCGCGCTCGTAGAGCGCGGTGCCGAGCATGAAGCGCACCGTCGGCGTCAGCTCCGCGACGCGCGCCTCGACGCGCGCGACGACCTCGGCCGGCTCGACCCCGCTCAGCAGGAGCGCGGTCGCGAACGGCAGCACGAGGCCGAAGAAGCCGGGGTGCTCGGCGATCGTCGCGTCGAGCAGCTCGACGGCCTCCTCCATCCGGCCCTGGTCGAGCCGGATCTCGGCGATCGCGAGCGCGGGCAGGAACGTGCCGGCGCCGATCGTCGCGGTGTAGCGGCTCGGCGCATCGCCCATCTCGATGCACTGCTCGTAGTGCGCGAGCGCCTCCTCGACGCGGCCGAGGGCGTGTGCGGCGGCCGCCTGCTCGAAGACGAGGTCCGTCATCCCCGGGAAGCGCTCGAGCCCGTCCTCGGCGCGGGCGATCGCGTCCTCGTGGCGGCGGCAGATGCGCAGCGCCTTGACGAGCCGGGTCGCGAGCGCGGGCGCGAAGCCGTACGTGCGGCCGCCGGGATCGCTCTCGAGCAGCTGCCAGGCGAGCTCGAACTCGCGCAGCGCGTTCGGCGCGTCGCCGATCGCCGCGTACTCCGAGCCGAGGTTGAAGTGCAGGAACGGCAGCTCGACGCCGCCCTCGTCGCGCTGGCGCAGCAGCAGGTCGATGTTGCGGCGCGACTTCTCCTTCGCGTCGCGAACCGCCCCGAGGTAGCCGAAGTGCTCGACGCGCACGCTCGTCGACTCGAACCGCTCCGGCAGGTTCGTCGGCAGCGTCTCGGCGATCTGCTCGTGCAGGCGCCCGCTGAAGCGGTAGGCGGGGCGGCTGCGGAAGACGCGCAGCGCCGTGTGCGTCGCGGCAGCGCCATCGCCGACCTCGCCCGTGTAGCTCGTCTCGACGAGGTAGAAGGCCTCGCGCCAGGTCTTGCCGCGCAGCGCGCGCAGCCGCTCGACGTCGTCGGCCACGAGCACCTCGTCGGCGTCGAGGTACATCAGCCAGTCGCCGGTCGCCGCGTCGAAGGAGGCGTTGCGCGCGTCCGCGAAGGAGCCCGTCCAGGGACGCTCGATCACGCGCGCGCCGAACGATCTCGCGATCTCGATCGTGCGGTCGCTCGAGCCGGTGTCGACGATCACGATCTCGTCGACCGCGGAGGCGACCGCCGCGAGGCAGCGCGGCAGCATCTCCTCCTCGTCCTTGACGATCATGCAGAGGCTGAGCGTCAGCCCCGTCGCCGGCCGCGCTCGTCTGGCCGCGCGCTCGGCGCGCGCGCCGAGCGGCCCGAGCGCGACCGCGATCGCGCGCGGCAGCGGGATCCGGGCGGCCGCCCCGTGCGCGCGGCGATGCGCGAGCTCCTCGAGGTTGCGCGCGACGTTCGGCAGCTCGGGGTCGAGCCGGCGGGCGGCCTCGAACAGCGCCCGCGCGGGGTCCAGCGCCCACAGCTCGTAGAAGAGGACGCCGGCGTAGTTGAGCAGCAGCGGCTCGCGCGGCTCCTCCTCCAGCAGCTCGACGGTGGCGGCCGCGGCGGCGAGGTAGATCGCCGGGACGCGCGCGCGGTCCGCATCGCCCGCAGCCCGCAGCGCGGCCTCGACGAGGGAGGCCCGCGTGCGGTAGCGAGCGTGCACGTCGGCGATCGCCGAGGCCTCCGCGAACAGCGTGCGGTAGCCGTCGAGATCGCGTCGATCGAGGCAGACCGCCGCGCGAGCGGCGGCCTCGACGGGCTGGAGCGGTGCGGGAGTCGCGGGTGAGCCGGTGAGACGAAGCGCCATGCGAGAGACCTCCTCCGGGAGCGGACATCCGGAGTCATCGGCCGCGCTCGGCGACTCCTGAGGGCAACCGCCGGAACGCACTCGAGCGGCCCTCGCCCCCGGTCCGGCGACGCCGGATCTCAAACCTGCGTTATGTCACCTGCCTGGGTGGACTGGACGGATGTTCCCCCCCGGCTACCACAAACGAGCGATCGAGAATCCCGCTGAGTGCGCCGATACCCCCCGCGCACCCCTCGTAGGCCGCCCCTCGACCCCCAGGAAGGCATCGGAGCATGAAGCTCGAGACGAAGCGTCCCGGTCGGCTGTCCGCCGACGACGCGCTGACGTTGTGGCGCCAGTACAGAGACACCGGCGACCGGCGCGTCCGTGATCGGCTGGTCCTGACGTTCTCCCCGATGGTCAAGTACATCGTCTACAAGAAGGTCCGCGAGATCCCCGCGCGCTGCGAGGTCGAGGACTTCATCTCCTGCGGGCTCGAGGCCCTGATCCACTCGATCGAGCGCTACGACCCGGCCAAGGGCGCGACGCTCGAGCAGTTCGCCTGGACTCGCATCCACGGCGCCGTGCTCGACGAGCTGCGCCGCCAGGACTGGGCGCCGCGCTCGCTGCGCCGCTGGGAGCGCGACATCAACCAGGCGCGCGAGCACTTCATCGGCATCCACGGCCGGCGGCCCTCCCGCGAGGAGCTGGCAGAGGCGGTCGGCACGACGCCGAGCGAGCTGCGAGCGCGCGAGGACGAGATCGTCGCCTCCGACGTGACCTCGCTCAACACGCTCGTGCTGAGCGACGACGAGACCGCGATCGAGCGGATCGACACGCTCGTCAGCACCGATCGCTTCGCCGACCCCGAGGAGCACACCGCCCGCGAGCAGGCGAAGTGGCGCTTTCGCGCCGCGTTCGAGCGCCTCCCCCGTCGCGAGCGCGAGGTCGCCGTGCTGCTCTACGTCAAGAACCTGACGCTGCGCGAGATCGGCGTCATCCTCGGCGTCTCCGAGAGCCGCGTCTGCCAGATCCACGGGCAGTTGAAGAAGACGCTGCGCGCGGCGCTGTCGGCCGACGTGGTGCTGTTCAGCGACGTCGCGTAGGTCTCGCGCTGCGCGCTCGCCCTACGTTGCGGGTGTTCGCGCAGAGCGCGAAACCTGCGGCCGTGGCACGCTCGTCGCGTCCGGCACCCGGCCTCTCCGGGGGCGTTAAAGGTTCCCGCCGCTCGTCCGACCACCGGGGCATGGAACGCGGCCTCTACATCGCGGCCTCGGGGATGATCGCCGAGCAGCTGCGACAGGACCAGCTCGCGAACGAGCTCGCGAACTCGTCGACGCCGGGCTACAAGTCCGACCGCGTCACCCAGCGCAGCTTCTCCGACCTGCTGCTCAGCAGCAGCGCGACCGGCCAGGTCATCGGCCCGCTCGGAACGGGCGCGTACGCCGACCGGATGGTCACCGACCTCACGCCGCAGCCGCTGCGCGAGACCGGCCAGCCGCTCGACCTCGCGATCGCCGGGCAGGGCTTCTTCGCCGTCCAGACGCCACAGGGCACGCGCTATACGCGCAACGGCCAGTTCGGCACGTCGGCGGCCGGCACGCTCGTGGACAGCCTCGGGCACCAGGTGCTCGGGCAGAACGGCCAGCCCGTGCGCGTCGTCGGCGGCAAGGTCACGGCGGCCGGCGTCGGCGTCTTCGCGGTCACGAACGCCCGCAAGCAGGGCGACAACCTCTTCACCGGCGCGGCCGCCGGGCGCGCCACCGGCACCGTGCGCAGCGGCGCGATCGAGGGCTCCGGCGTCGATCCGACGAAGACGATGGTCGACATGATGGCCTCCTTCCGGGCCTACGAGGCCGGCCAGAGAAGCATCCAGGCGATCGACGCGACGCTGCAGAAGACGGCCAACCAGGTCGGCTCGCTCAGCGGCAGCTAGCGATGCCTCAAGTCTCCGCCACTCGCGCCGATCAACCCGAGCGAAGGACGGAGCGCCCCGGCTGGACCGCACCTCGCGGAGGCCGGGCTTCCCGACAGGGAAGCCATGGGAGATCTCGCGTCACGAGAGCTCCCGCGCTTTACGACACGGTCAACCGCTAGAGGGACACGGATGCTCCAAGGCCTCTATTCCGCGGCCGCCGGCATGGCGGCGCAGCAGCAGCGACTCGACTCGATCTCGAACGACCTCGCGAACGTCTCGACGACGGGCTACAAGTCGGTCCGCGTCGGCTTTCGCGACCTGCTCTACACCTCCCCCGGCGCGCAGGCGGGCCGGACGGTCGGGCTCGGCGCCGGCGCCGCCGTCGCGACGCTCGGCCGCTCGCAGACCCAGGGCGCGCTGCAGAACAGCGGCAACGCCCTCGACGTCGCGATCCAGGGCGACGGCTACCTGCAGGTCCGCCGCGCTGACGGGACCGCCGCGCTGACGCGCGACGGCGCCCTCCAACTCGACGTCCGCGGGCGACTGGCGACCGCCGACGGCGACCTCGTCCAGCCGCCGATCGCCGTCCCGCCGGGCACGGCCCCGAGAGACATCGTGATCGGCGCCGACGGCACCGTCCGCGCGAACAACCGCGCCGTCGGACGGATCGGCGTCGTCACCGTGGGAGCCGCCGACAGACTGCGCTCGATCGGCAACAGCCTCTACGCCCCGACGGCGGGCAGCGGCGCACCGCGCGCCGCCGGCGCCGCGACGACCTTGAAGCAGGGCGCGCTCGAGGGCTCGAACGTCGACATGGCCGACTCGATGGTCGACATGATCGACGCGCAGCGCGGCTACTCGCTCGTGAGCAAGGCGATCCAGACGCAGGACCAGATGCTCGCGATCGCCAACCAGGTCAAGTCATGAGCGCCCCCGCGATCCCACCGCTCGACCAGGCGCTGCTGCCGGCGCAGGTGCGCAACGGCTCCGCGAGCGAGAAGAAGGCCTATGCCGCCGCGCTCGGCTTCGAGCAGATGCTCGTCCAGCAGCTGAGCCAGGCGATCGGCGACACGACCTCGACCGACGGGCTCGGCGGCGACGCCGGCGCCGTGCTCGGGAGCGGCGACGGGAGCAGCGACGGCGCCTCCACCGACGCCGCCAGCTCGCCCTACGCGAGCCTGCTGCCCGACGCGCTGACGCAGGGCATCATGAAGGCCGGCGGGCTCGGGCTCGCCCGGCAGCTCGCCCCCGCGCTGGCCGCGGGCGCCGGCGGGGAGACGAGCTCGTGAGCGCGCTCGCGCTGCGCGACGGCGGTGCCGGCCCGGCGCTCGATCCGCTGCTGGTCGGCGACCTGCTCGCCCACCTCGACGTGCAGGTCGTCTCCGCCGCGCGCGTGCTCGAGATCGTGCTCGCGCAGAGCGCGGCGATTCGCGGCCGCGACGTCGACGCCGTCGTGCGCCACGTCGCCGAGCTGCAGGCGGAGCTCGAGCGCCGCACGCGCCTCGAGCAGGACCGCGCGCGCCTGCTGGGACGCGCGGCGGGCATGCTCGGGATCGCGATCGGCGATGTCACGGTGAGCCGGATCGCGGAGCGGCTGCCGGCGCACGAGGCGTCCGTCGCCCGAACGCGCAGCGCCGAGCTGAACGGACTGCTGACCGAGATCGGCCGCGAGCACGCCTGCAACCAGGCGCTGATGCGCCAGGAGCTCGCGTTCCTCGATCACCTGCTGCACCTGATCGATCCGGTGCCCGCGCTCGGCTACGCCTCCGGCGGCACGCGCCGCACGATGCCGCCGGCCGGCAGCACGACCCGGCACACCCTCGACCTCCAGGCCTAGCGATGCCGATCTCGACCTTCACCGGAATCCAGACCGCCCTGCGCGGCATGCTCGCCGAGCAGCAGGCGCTCGACACGACGAGCCACAACGTCGCGAACTCGGGCACGAAGGGCTACTCGCGCCAGCAGGTCGTGCTGAGCGCCACGAACCCGCTCGTGGTCCAGGCCAACTCGTCCGTCAACGGACACGGCGCCCAGCTCGGCACGGGCGTCGACGTGACCGCTATCTCGCGCATCCGCAACATCTTCCTCGACGTCCAGTATCGCGGGCAGAACAGCACGCTCGGCGATGCGACGGCCGCGTCGCAGGGGCTCAACACGGCGCAGACGGCGTTCAACGAGCCGTCCACGAGCGGCATCGCGAGACAGCTGTCGAACTTCTGGGACGCCTGGAGCACGCTCGCGAACACGCCCGAGACCAACACCGGCGCGGGGGCGCGCCAGGCGCTCGTGACGAGCGCGGGAACGCTCGCCAGCAGCTTCAGAACGCTCTCGGACCAGCTCACGAGCGATGCCGCCAACGCGCAGACGCAGTACAACGCGCTGACGGGCGCGAACGGCACCGTCGCGAACGACGCCAAGCAGCTCGCGATGCTCAACGACGCGATCAGCCACGCGACCGCCGTGGGCCAGTCGCCGAACGACCTGCTGGACCAGCGCGACTCGCTGATCGACGAGCTCTCCTCGCTCGCGCGGGTGTCGGTGACCGACCTCGGCAACGGCGCCCAGAGAATCGACTTCGGCGGCGTGACGCTCGTCGACCCGAGCGCGACGGGGGGCTACACGTGGCCGCAGACGCTGACGTCGCCCGGCGGTCAGCTCGCCGCGCTGGCGAACCTCGCCAGCTCGACCGGCCCGCTGCTGGGCTACCGCGACACGCTCGACGCGATCGCCAGAAGCCTGGTGACGGCCGTCAACACGCTGCAGCCGACCTCGCCCTTCTTCGACCCGACCGGCACGACGGCGGCGGCGCTCGCGGTCGTCGCGACGCCGGCGAGCGTGCAGACCGGCACCAGCGGCGCGAGCGGCGACAACGGCCTTGCGACGCAGATCGCGCAGCTGCGCGGCGGCACGATCGACCAGACCTACAGCGCGCTGATCGCGAGAGTCGGCGGCGACGTGAGAACCAGCAACCTGGCGCAGACGACGGCGCAGTCGCTCGTCGACGCGATCGACAACAACCGCCAGAGCGTCTCCGGCGTCTCGATCGAGGAGGAGGTCACGAACCTGATGACGTTCCAGCGCGGATACCAGGCGGCGGCGCGCGCGATGACGACGATGGACGACGTCCTCGACACGCTGATCAACAGGACCGGACGGGTGGGGCTGTAGCGATGAGCATGCGGATCTCGAACCTGATGACGCAGCGCGCCACCGTGCGTGACCTGCAGGACGACCTCTCGAAGGTGCAGGAGACGATGCGCAGAGCGTCGTCGGGCAGATCGATCAACCAGCCGTCCGACAACCCCTACGGCGCGAGCCTCGCACTGCAGCTCAACGGCGAGCTCGACGGCCTGGCGCAGTACCAGAGCAACGTCTCCGACGGAACGGCGTGGCTCAACGCGAGCCAGGCCGCGCTCACCTCGATCAACGACGTCGTCCAGCGCGCACGCGAGCTCGTCGTCGGCGCGGCGAACGACGCCGGCGGCCAGGCCGGGCGCTCTGCCGCCGCCGCCGAGATCGACCAGCTGGTCGCGTCGCTCAAGCAAGAGGCGAACGTCAAGTACGCCGGGCGCTACGTCTTCTCCGGCACCGCGACCGACACCGAGCCCTACCCGGCCGGCAGCGTTGACAGATTCGGCGGCGACAGCGGCACGATCTCGCGCGAGATCGGTCCGAACGTGTCGCTGCCCGTCAACGCCGACGTCTCCTCGCTGCTCGGCAACGGCCAGTCGGCCGCTGACAACAGACTGCTCGACACGCTGCGCGACATCTCCGATGACCTGCGCGGCGGCACGAGCGCGAACGCCGACAACCTCCGCGGCACCGACCTCCAGCGGCTCGACGCCAATCTCGACCAGCTCAACGGGATCGTCGCCGACGTCGGCGCGCGCACGAACCGGCTCACGGCCGCGTCGAGCCGGCTGATGTCGCTGCAGCAGAACACGACGGGGCTGCTGTCGCAGACGCAGGACGCCGACTACGCGCAGACGCTGACGGACTACTCGACGCAGTCAGCCGCCTACAACGCCGCGCTGCAGATGGGCGCCCGCATCATCCAGAACTCGCTGCTGGACTTCCTGCACTAGGTCCGAGGAGGCCACCGCCTTGTCACTCACGATCGACAGCACGCGCTTCGGGCGCCTCGAGGTCGCGCCCGAGAGCGCGATCGAATTCCCGTACGGGCTGATCGGCTTCGACAGCCGCCGCTTCGTCCTGATCGCCCGCGAGGAGGACCCCACCTTCCTCTGGCTGCACTCGCTTGACGATCCCTCTCTGGCCCTCCCGGTGACCGACCCGCGGCGCTTCTTCGCCGGCTTCGAGGTCACGCTCGACGAGGATGAGCGGGAGCAGCTCGGGCTCGCGCACGCGAACGAGACCGCCGTGTATGTCACCGTTCGGGCGAGCGACCAGCTCGAAGACTTCACCGCCAACCTGCGCGCCCCGATCGTGATCGCGGACGGGCGCGGCCATCAGGTCATCAACCAGGCCCCCGGCGCGGCGCTCCAAGCGCCGCTGTTCGGCGAGCTTGCAGCGCAGGCGGAGGACGCCACGACCCGCGCGGCGTAGGAGTCCCACAGCAGCGGTCGGCCACCGGATTCCAAGGAGGAAGCGCGATGCTGATCATCACCCGCCGGCCCGGAGAGAAGATCATCCTGGGCGATGACGTGACCGTCACGGTGATGGAGGTCAGCGGCCAGACCGTTCGCATCGGCATCGACGCGCCGAAGTCGCTGCCGATCTACCGCGAGGAGATATGGGCGGCCGTCAAGCAGGAGAACGAGGCGGCCGCGAGCGCCAACGAGCAGCTGCCGCAGGTGCCGCGGCCGGCGAGACCCGGCCGTTGATCCCCCCGCGGCCGACGCTGCCGGCTACGTCGCGCTCCAGAGCTCCGCGGTGAGCCGGCGTTCGGCGCGCACGCGCCACTCGAGCGCGAGCCGCCACAGCTCGGCCGCCGCGCGGGGCCCTGGCAGGTCGCAGAGGGCGGCGACCTCGACCGTCGCGAGCGCGCCGGCCGTGCGCAGCGCGGCCTCCACGCCGGGCGCAGCCGCGCCACTCGGCTCCGCGCCCGCCGCGAGCGCGCCGGCGCGCCACGCTTCGTACGGCGCGAAGCCGCGCACAGCGTGCGGCGTCCCGTCCGCGCCCGCGAAGGCGATCGTCGGCAGCTCGACGCGCTCCTCGCCGGGCGCCGACGCCTCGCGTGCGCGCTCGAGGTCGCTGCCGAAGCGCTCGACGATCGCGCTCGAGCCGAGGTCGATGCGGAACCGCTCGACGTCGATGCCGGGCACCGCCCGCGCCTCCGCGACGAGCGCCTCGACCGCGTCGAGCTTGCGCCGCCCGCACAGCAGTCCCTCCCGCAGTCGCCGCAGGTACGGACCCGGGTCGCCCTGCTCGGCCGCCGCCACGACCGCGAGGCAGGCCGGGTACGAGCTCGCCGGCGGCGACTCGAGCCAGAGCCGCGGGTCGACCGGCATCCCGCTGCGGTCGGCGGCCTCGAGCCACTCCCCCACCTGCCGCTCCGGCGCGCCGAACGAGCGCGCCAACCCGCCCATCACGTACGCGATCCGCACGCGGTCGCCAAACTCCTGCTCGAGGCGGCGACGGTTGGGCTCCATCGCCCAAGACCAAGGACACGCGGGATCGGTGTAGTAGGACGCATGGATGACGGGCACGAGCGCAAAATAGACGTTGACACCATGAGCACGCTGCTCGGAACCCTGCTGAACGACCGGTACCGGTTGGAAGCCCGGATCGGTACGGGAGGCATGTCGACGGTCTATCGGGCGCTCGACCAGACGCTCGAGCGCCAGGTCGCGATCAAGCTGATGAACCGCGAGATCGCCTCGGACTCCGATCAGCTCGAGCGCTTCCGCCGCGAGGCGCGCTCGGTCGCGCAGCTCTCGCACCCCCACATCGTCGGCGTGATCGACGCCGGCGAGGACGCCGGCCGGCCCTACATCGTGCTCGAGTACGTCGAGGGCGAGACGCTGAAGGAGCGGATCCGCCGCAACGGCCAGCTGCCGGTCGGGGAGTCGGTCGCGTACGCGATCGAGATCGCGCGCGCGCTCGGGGCCGCGCACGCGCGCCACATCGTCCACCGCGACGTGAAGCCGCAGAACGTGCTGATCGACGAGGAGGGCAGCGCGAAGGTGACCGACTTCGGGATTGCGCGCTCGCTCGACGAGGACGGCCTGACGATCGACGGGCGCGTGCTCGGCACGACCGACTACGTCTCCCCCGAGCAGGCGCTCGGCCACGCCGTCACCGGCCAGTCGGACCTCTACTCGCTCGGGATCGTCCTCTACGAGATGCTGACCGGCGACGTGCCGTTCAAGGGCGAGAACCAGGTCGCGGTCGCGATGAAGCACGTGCGCGAGGAGATCCCCGACGTGCAGCAGCTGCGGCCGGAGGCGTCGGCGTCGCTCGCCGCGATCGTCGACCGCGCGACCGCGAAGGACCTGCTCGAGCGCTATCGCAGCGACGAGGAGCTGATCGCCGACCTCGAGGACGTGCTGGCGCTCGAGACGGCCCGCTCCGGCCAGGCGACCGGCGAGGCGACGACCGTCCTGCGGACGCTGCCGAGCAGAACGCGCCGGCGACTGCCGCTGCGGATGCGGCGCCCGGCGTGGGTCGCGCTCGTCGCGCTGATCGCGACCGCGGCGGCCGTCGTCGCCGTGATCGCGCTGCTCGGCGACAACACGCACAGCGGCACCGGGACCGTGGCGCCGGACCGGGCGGCGGTTCAGGCGAGACTCGCCGGCGTCAGCCTCCACGCCGACGCCGCGCACGACTTCGACCCGCTCGGCGACAAGGCCGAGCACCACGCCGACACGACCTCCGCGCTCGACAGCGACCCGTCGACCTACTGGACGACGGAGACCTACCAGGGCGGCGTGATGCCGAAGAAGGGCGTCGGCATCTACCTCGACGCGAAGCCGAGCGCGAACGCCGCGCGGCTCGACGTCGCGACGCCGACGCCGGGCTTCGCGGCCGACGTCTACGTCGCCGGGCCGGGCAACGCGCCGACCGGCTTCCCCGCCGGTTGGACGAAGGTCGCGAGCGTGCCGAGCGTCGCGATGAAGGCCAAGATCCCCTTCGACAGAGCGCACCAGGCGCGCTACGTGCTGCTGTGGATCACGAAGCTGCCGCCCGGCGGCGACCACGTGGAGATCACCCAGCTCAGCCTCTACCAGCGGAGATAGGCGAAGCTGCGGGCTGCGGGCTGCTTCGCTTGCGGGTATTCGCGCAGAGCGCGAAACCCGCGGCGCTCAGAAGTGGTAGGCGCGCTCGCTCGCGTGCCGCGCCAGCGCCAGCTCGACGAGCCGCTCGAGCAGCTCCTCGTAGGGCACGCCGGAGGTTGCGAAGAGCTTCCCGTAGACGCTCGTCTCGGTGAAGCCCGGCA
Source organism: Conexibacter sp. (assembly GCA_025964325.1). Taxonomy (GTDB): domain Bacteria; phylum Actinomycetota; class Thermoleophilia; order Solirubrobacterales; family Solirubrobacteraceae; genus Conexibacter. The sequence goes on along the minus strand of JAOPZA010000055.1, from coordinate 5,975 downwards.
TCGTGTTGAGCTCGTTCACGAGCACGGTCTCGCCGTCGACGAAGAAGTCGGCGCGCGCCAGGCCGCTGCAGCCCAGGGCGACGAAGGTCTCGACCGCGAGCGTGCGCACGCGCTCCCGCGCGGACGCCGAGATGCGCGCCGGCACGACCAGCTCCATCCCGCCCGGCGTGTACTTCGCCTCGTAGTCGTACCAGCCGTCGGCGGCGCCACCGGTCAGCACGATCTCGCCCGGCTCGGAGGCGATCGGCTCGTCGTTGCCGAGCACCGCGCACTCGACCTCGAGCCCGCGCGCGCTCGCCTCGACGATCACGAGCGGATCGTGCGCGAACGCGGCCTCGAGCGCGCCGGCCAGCTCGTCGGCCGCGGCGACGCGCGCGATCCCGACCGAGGAGCCGAGGCGCGCCGGCTTCACGAAGACGGGCAGCCCCAGCTCGGCGACGTCGGCCAGCACCGCCGCCGGCGCGGCCGCGTAGCGCGCGTGGCGCACGGCGCGGTAGTCGACCTGCGGCAGGCCGCCGCGGGCGAGCAGCTCCTTCGAGGTGACCTTGTCCATGCAGACGGCGGCCGCCAGCACCCCCGCGCCGACGTACGGGACGTCGAGGCATTCGAGCAGCCCCTGCACCGTGCCGTCCTCGCCGAACGGCCCGTGCAGCACGGGGAAGACGACGTCGGCGTCGAGCAGCCCGCGGCCCGGCGTCAGCGTGACCGGCTCGCCGTCGTGCGACCAGCTGCCGTCGCGGTCGATCTCGACCGCGAGCACCTCGTGCCCGTTGCGCTCGAGCCCCGCCCGGACGGACGCGGCGGAGGCGAGCGAGACCTCGTGCTCGGACGACCGGCCTCCGCCCAGGACGGCGATGCGCTTCATGGTCACTGGCCTCCTGCTGCCGGCGGCACGGTCGGGGTCGTCGGGGTGGTGGGCGGCGGCGTCGTCGGGGTCGTCGGGACGGTGAATCTGCCGACCACGATACGGACCGGGGCGCCTCTGTCGAGCTTCGTGCCCGCGACCGGCCGCTCGTCGACGACGACGCCGTCCTGGGTCTGGTCGGTGACCGCCTGCGTCGACGTGCGGACCTCGAAGCCGAGGGCTCTGAGCTGCTGCGTCGCCGCGTCGGCCGGCTGCCCGGTCACGTCGGGCACGGTGACCTGCGCCGGCGCCTTCGCGACCACGATCGCGATCGTCGCACCGGGTCTCTGCTGGCCCGTCGGCGACTCGCTGATGACGGTGTCGGGCGGCTTCGCCGTCGTCACCTGCTCCGTCACCGCAGGGACGAAGCCCTGGGCTCTCAGCGCCGCGATCGCGCCGCCGCGGGTGAAGCCGATCACGTTCGGGACCGCGACCAGCTTCGGCCCGGAGGAGACGATCAGCCCGACCTTCGAGCCCTTGTCGACGACGGTGCCGGCCTCCGGCGAGCTGCGGATCACGTTGCCGGCCGGCACGGTCCCGTCGGGCTGCTTGCGCACCCTCCCGAGCTGGAGGCCCTGCTGCTCGAGCGCCGCGATCGCCTGCTGCTGCGGCTGCCCGTCGACCGACGGCACCCGCACCTGCTGGGGCCCGTTCGAGACCGTCAGGCGGACGGTCGTGCCCTTCTTCACCTTCGCGCCGGGCCCCGGCGCCTGCGCCAGCACGGTGTCGCGCTTCTTGTCGGCGCTCGTGACGCGCCGCACGTCGACGTTGAGCCCGCGCGCGGTGAGCGTGCTCGCCGCCGACTGCTGATCGCGCCCGACGACGCCGGGGACGCTGATCTCGTTCGGTCGCGTCAACGCCCAGATCCCCACGCCCAGGCCGGCGAGCGCCAGCACGACGAGCAGCCAGACCCACCACGGCGGGCGGCGTCGCGGCGCCGGCTCGTGGACGAACGAGGGCTGGTCGCCGTAGTTTGGCGGGACCGTGTCGTAGCTGCCGGACGGCGGCGCGTACGCCGCCTCGCTCGCCGCGATCGGCGGGGCGAACATCGCCGTGCGCTGGCCGGACCCATCCCCCGCGACGAGCTGCCCGCGCATCTGCTCGAGCGCGACGATGAACGCGTCGGCGTCCTGTGGCCGGTCGGCCGGGTCCTTCTCGAGCGCCCACAGCACGATCGCGTCGAGTCCCTCCGGCACGGCGGGGTTGAGCGCGCTCGGCGCCGGCGGCTGCTCGGAGACGTGCTTGAGCGCGATCGAGACGGCCGCCTCGGCGTCGAACGGCAGCTCGCCGGTCAGCAGCTCGAAGAGGATCACGCCGACCGAGTAGAGGTCGGAGACGGGGCTGACCGCGAGGCCCTGTGCCTGCTCCGGCGAGAGGTACTGGGCGGTGCCCATGATCGAGCCGGTCTCGGTCATGTCGGAGGCGCCGGCGCGCGCGATCCCGAAGTCGGTGACTCTCGCGCGGTCCTCGTCGTCGACCATCACGTTGTGCGGCTTGAGGTCGCGGTGGATGATCCCGCGCCGGTGCGCGAAGCGGGCCGCCTTGAGGATCTGGAGCGTGAAGTCGATCGCCCGCACGGGCTCGATCGGCGCCTCCTGGCGGATCACGTCCTTCAGCGTGCGGCCCGGCAGGTACTCCATCGCTATGTAGGAGGTCCCGTCCCACTCGCCGCGGTCGTAGACGGCGACGACGTTCGGGTGCGAGAGCCCGGCCGCGCTCGACGCCTCGCGGCGGAAGCGCTCGACGAACTCGGGGTCGCTCGCGAAGCGGCGGTGCAGCAGCTTCAGCGCGACCTTGCGGCCGAGCTGCTGGTCCTCGGCGCAGAAGACGTCGGCCATGCCGCCGGAGCCGATGCGGGTGAGGATCTTGTAGCGCGCGTCGACGAGCGTGTCGGGAACGATGTCGGTCATGGGTGCAGGAGGCTGAGGAGGACCTGGCGGGCGATCGGGGCGGCCACGGTACCGCCGAAGCCGCCGGCGGACTTCTCGACCGTCACCGCGATCGCGATCTGGGGGTTGTCGGCTGGCGCGAAGGCGACGAACCACGGCTGCGTGATGTTCGAGCCCTGCGCGCCCTTCTGCGCGGTACCCGTCTTGCCCGCGACCGAGACGCCCGGCAGCTGAACTGCCGTGCCGGTGCCCTCCTCGACGACGCTGCGCATCATCTGGTTCAGCGCCTGCGCGGTCGAGGGCTTGATCGCCTGGCTCTGCTCGCTCGGCGCGATCGTCGTCACCGTTCGCCCGTCGGGGTCGACGATCCGGTCGGTCAGGTGCGGCTTCATCAGCTTGCCGCCGTTCGCGACGGCGGCCACGACCTCGGCCATCTGGAGCGGCGTCACGGCCAGCTTGTCCTGGCCGATCGCCATGCGGCCGAGATCGACCTGGGAGCTCGTCGGCAGCAGCAGCCCGCCGGTTCTCGGATCGCGTTCGCCGCTGGAGACCATCTGGTTCCCGGGGTAGTCGAGCTGGGGCTTGGCGTAGAAGCCGAAGCGCTTCATGTAGTCCGTCAGCGTGGCGCGCCCGAGCTTCTCCCCGACCTGGGCGAAGACGGTGTTGACCGACTGCGTCAGCGCCTGCGTCAGCGTGATGTCGCCGAAGCTCTGGTTGAAGTCGTTCTGCAGGTCGACGCCGGAGACTCTCCGCGGCGAGTTGCCGTTGATCGTCGAGCTCGGCGCGTATCTGCCCGAGTCGATCGCGGCCGCGGCGGTCAGCACCTTGAAGGTCGAGCCGGGCGGGTACTGGCCCTGCGTCGCGCGGTCGAGCAGCGGCGCTCCCGTGCGGTCCTGGTTGAGCTGGCTGAAGACCTTCGGGTCACCGACCGCGTTCGGGTCGTAGCCCGGCACGCTCACCATCACCTTCACGGCACCGGTCCGCGGATCGAGCGCGACGACCGAGCCGGCGCGGCCGCCGAGCGCGTCGGTCGCGACCTTCTGGGCCTTCGGGTCGAGCGTCGTCACGACGTTGTCGCCGGCCTGGCGCTTGCCCTGCAGCTGGGTGACGATCGAGTCGAGCTCGCTCGTCTGCCCGGACAGCGCGTCGTTGCGCGAGCGCTCCAGGCCCGACAGCTGCTGCAGCTGCAGATTCGAGTAGCCGACCGGATGGCCGAACAGCGAGCCGAGCGGGTAGCGGCGGGCGTAGGTCCCGTTTCTCTGCTTCACGCTGCGGGCGAGCACGCTGCGGTCGTCGCCGAGGATCGCACCGCGCTTCACGTGGAGCGCGGCGAACAGCGGCCGCTTGTTCTCCGCGTTGTCGCGCAGCGCCTTCGCCTCGAAGACGGTCCAGCGCGAGGTCCACGCGATCAGCACCACGAACAGGAGCACGAACAGCAGGAAGAGGCGCATGATCGGTCTGCTCATCGCGCGACCCTCGCGTCCGGTCGGCGGGCGCGGTCGGAGACGAGCAGCAGCAGCGCCAGCAGCACGAAGTTGGCGAGGATCGACGAGCCGCCGTAGGAGACGAAGGGCAGCGTCACGCCGGTCAGCGGGATCACGTTCGTGACGCCGCCGACGATCACGAAGACCTGCAGCGCGAAGACCGAGGAGAGCCCGATCGCGAGCAGCGTCGAGAACGAGTCGCGCGCCAGCAGCGCGACCTTGAAGCCGCGCTGGACGATCAGCAGGTAGGTCATCAGCACGCCGGCGGCGCCGACGAGCCCGAGCTCGTTCGTGATGACCGAGTAGATCAGGTCGGTCTGCGGGGCCGAGACGAGCGCGTCGCCGCCCGGGGTCTTGAGGATCGCCTCGCCGAAGCCGCGCCCGAACAGGCCGCCGTCGGCCTGCGCGAAGAGCGAGTTGGCGATCTGGTAGCCGATGTTGGGATAGCGCTTCGCGTTGAACGGATCGAGCCAGACGTCGACGCGGTCGTGCACGTGCGGGACGTGGGTGCCGAGGTACCAGGCGCCGAGGCCGAACAGCAGCAGCCCGATCACGACGAACGAGAGGCGACTCGTGGCGACGTAGAGCAGCGCCAGGAAGGCGCCGTAGAACATCAGCGAGGAGCCCAGGTCGCGGATCACGACCAGCAGCAGCATCGTGATCCCCCAGACCACGAGCAGCGGCCCGAAGTGCTTGATCGGCGGGATCGTGACGCCGAGCACGCGGCGCGCGCCGGTGACGAGGACCTGGCGCGTGTCGCGCAGGTAGCTGGCGAGGAAGACGACGATCCCGATCTTCGCGAACTCGGTCGGCTGGAAGATGAAGACGCCGGGGATGCGGACGCCGAGGTAGGCGCCGTTGACCTGCGCGCCGATCCCCGGCAGGCGCGGGAGCACCAGCAGCACGATGCTGGTTGCGGCGATCACGTAGCGGTACTGCTCGAGCTTGCGGTAGTCGCGCAGGAAGACGATCGTCGCGACGAACAGCAGCAGCCCGACGACGAACCACTGCGCCTGCTGGCGCGCGAGGGTCGTGTCGATCCGGTAGATCATCACGAGCCCGAAGCAGGCCAGCACCGCGACGAGCGGGAACAGGTACGGGTCGGCGTAGGGCAGCGCGACGCGCAGGAAGACGTGCGCGCCGATGCAGAGGCCGAGGAAGATCGCCCCATAGGTGAGCGAGCCGTTGGAGAGCGAGCCGCGCTGGATGAAGACCGCCGCGAATCCTGCGGTGACGAGCAGCGAGGCCGGGATCAGTCCAAGCAGCTCCCGGGTGCGCGCGCTCATGGCGAGAGCTTCCCGAGCTCCAGGTCGGCGACGAGGCTGCGCACGTCGCCGCGTGAGCGCAGCTGGTGGTTGAGCAGGACCTTGCGCCGTGCCGCCGGCACCTCGCTCGCCGGCACGCCCGAGACGAAGTACTTCTCGTACAGGTTCAGGCCGCCCGGCAGCTCCCACGGCAGGCCGCGATAGACCGTCACGAGGCCGTCCTTGTTGGTGCCGACGAAGAACACGCCACGGGTCGCGAGCCAACCGGCGAAGACGAGGATCGCGAGCACCACGACCGTCGCCGCGGTCGCCGCGAGCAGCTTCACCTTCAGCGGCAGCGGCGCGTGCGCGCGGTCCTTCGGACCCGGCACCTCGCGGGCGGCTGCGGCCGCGGCCGCGCGCTGCGCGCGATCGGCGCGCCGCTCGCGACGCG
>JAOPZA010000052.1 GCA_025964325.1 Conexibacter sp. | reverse complement strand
CGCCGCGCATCAGCGCGACCGGGCCGCGGCCGGCCGCGCGCCACGCCGGCCACGTCGCGGCCGCCGCGACCAGCAGCACGACCCCGAGCCAGGTCAGCGCGAGCGGTCCCAGCAGGGCGGCGCCCGGCGGCAGCTCGTTGAGCGCCTCCAGCAGCCGTGCGCTCGGGGCGTTCGCCAGCAGCGCGCCGAGTGCGAGCCCGAGCGCGGCCGCCGGGGCGCCGACGAGCGCGGCCTCGAAGCCGTGGAGCGCGGCGACGTGTCCGCGCGAGAAGCCGAGGGCGCGGCGGACGCCGATCGACGGTAGCCGCCGCTGCACCTCCGCGCGCCACGACGCCGCCAGCATCACCGCGGCCGCCGCCAGCGCGACGAGCGAGACGGCGACCAGCAGCGCGATCACGATCCCGCCGGCCTGGTCGATCAGCGCCTCCACGCCGCTGCGCGTCACGAACGTCAGTCCGGCGACGCCTGCGCTCGTCGCGCGCGCCTGTGCCAGCACGATGTCGCCGTAGCGACGGTCGCGCAGCCACAGCTGCGCGACGTTCGCGCGGGGTGCGGATTCGACGCCGCCGTGGGCGGCGAGCAGCGGCAGCGAGACGTAGACGTGCGCGGCGCGCGCGAGCGGATAGGCGACGTCGTCCGGTGCGACGACGACCCCCGCGATCGGGAGGTCGCCGAGGCGCCCGACGTGCAGCCGATCGCCGACCCGCAGGTTCCATGCGCGGGCGAGTCCGCGCTCGACCAGCACCGCCAGCCCGTCTCGCGGGAGGTCGTGGCCGGCCACGACCGCGTAGCCGTGGCGGCCGCCGTACAGCAGCTCGAGCGCGCCGCTGCCGGTCGCGTGGCCCCGCGCTGCCAGCGCGATGCTCAGCGCCTCCTCGCGGTAGGAGGCGGTCGCGAGGTCGGGCAGCGCCTCGACGCGCGCGCGTATCTGCGACAGCGGCTGGGTCTCGAAGCGGGCGATCACGTCGGGCAGCCCGGCGCGGGTCGCGGCTCGCCCGTAGCCGGTCGCGAGCCCGTAGGAGACGCTCACGGCCGCGCCCAGCATGATCGCGGCGGCGAACACGCCGAGCGCGGCCAGCAGCGCGCGGCGCGGACGTCGCCCCAAGCGCTGCGCGGCCTCGTGCAGCGCACCGCCCGCACCGCTCGCACCGCCCGATGCGCGCCGCAGGCGCGAGCTCGCCGCGCGGAGCCGGCCACTCATCGTGCGGCGACCTCCAGCGACGGCGGCGCTGCCGGCACGAGCCGACCGTGCTCCAGCGCCAACAGCCGGTCGGCGATCGCGGCGACCTCCTGGTCGTGCGTGACGACCAGGACCGCGCGTCCTGCGCGGGCGGCGTCGCGGAGCAGCGCGGCCACGGCCAAGCCGGTGTCGCGGTCGAGGTTGCCGGTCGGCTCGTCGGCCAGCAGCAGCGGCGGGTCGTTGACGAGCGCCCGGGCGATCGCGAAGCGCTGCTGCTCGCCGCCGGAGAGCGTCTGCGGGAGCGCGCCGGCGACCGCGCCGAGGCCAAGCTGCTCGACGAGCGAGGCCGCGCGGCTGCGGCCGCCACGCGGCGCCCCCGACAGCCGCGTCGGCAGCGCGACGTTCTCGATCCCGCTCAGCTCGGGCACGAGGTGGAAGAACTGGAAGACGAAGCCGATCCGCGTCGCTCGCACCCGCGCGAGCTCGCGTTCGCCGAGGCGCTCGAGGCGCACTCCGTCGACCGTTACCGATCCCGCGTCCGGCCGCTCGAGAGCGCCGAGCAGGTGCAGCAACGTCGACTTGCCCGACCCCGACCGCCCGATCACGGCGACCAGCTCGCCGGCGGCCACGTCGAGCGCCGCGCCGTCCAGGATCACCCGTGCGGCGCGCCCGGCGCCGAAGCGCTTGACCAACCCGGCGGTCGACAGGACCGACACCCGTTCAGCGTAGAGGCCGCGCGCCAGCGGCTCTCGATCTCCGGGGACCTTCGGTCGCGGCGATGACGACGACCACCACCGCCCGAGCCCAGGCGCTACCAGATGGCGTACGTCTTGCGAAGCGGCTCGAGGATGTCCCAGCGCCCCGACCAGCCCGTCGGCAGCACGACGAGGTCGCCCGGTTCCAGCTCGACCACGGACCCGTCCTCGTTCGTGATCCGCGCGCGGCCGGAGAGGATCACGTTGACCTCCGTGTTGGGGCGGTCCTCGATCGCCCAGCCGCCCGGGGTGCAGGCCCAGACGCCGGCCTCCGGCTTCGAGCCCTTCTCGTGCAGGCGCAGGCCCGACGTGAGCGGCTCGCCGCTGTCGGCGCCCTTGCGCACGCCCCATTCGTCCAGGCCCACGGTGGCGGCCTTCACGTGCATCGCGTCCATGTTGCTTTCCCCTCGGTCAGGCGTCGCGGCGGCGGGCTCAGCGCCCGCGCCCGTCAGCTCGGCGGTGGCGCGCAGAGAACGTGCGCGTGCCACCGCAGCTTATTGCACAACTGTGCAGAAGGAGGTACTGTACGACCGTGCAACAGCGGCTCTGAGGAGAAAGCCGCGCGACCGGAGACGGATACATGGAATTCGCGACATTCCTGGCGGCGCACAACCTGGACGGGCGCAGCGAGTCACAGCTGTTCGACGACCTCACGGAGCAGGCGGTCGTGGCGGAGGAGCTCGGCTTCGACCTGGTCTGGCTGGTCGAGCACCACTTCAACAACTACAACCTGCTCCCGGATCCCCTCCAGCTCGCGACGCGGATCTTCGAGCGCACCGAACGCATCCGCGTCGGGGTCGCGGTCTTCATCCTCCCCAACCACCACCCGCTGCAGCTCGCGGGCAAGCTGGCCCAGATCGACGTCCTGTATCCCGGTCGGTTCGAGACGGCGGTCGGTCGCGGCTCGTCGCGCTTCGAGGCGCTGAAGCTCGGCAACGCGATGGAGGTCGAGGAGAGCCGCGCGTACTTCTCCGAGCACCTCGAGGTGATGACGCGGGGGTGGATGAGCGACGTCGACATCTCCCACCACGGCCGCTTCTTCGACTTCGACGACGTGACGATCCTGCCGCGCCCCGTCACCAAGCCGCTGCCGGCGCTGTGGTTGTCCGGGCTGACGCCGCAGTCGATCACCGGGCAGGTCGCGACGTGCCGCAAGCTCGGCATCCCGCCGAAGATCATCACGAGCCCGTTCCGCAACCCGATGTCGGAGCTGCAGAAGGGCTACGACGCGTTCGAGCAGGCGCTCGCCGACAACGGCTTCGCCCGCTCCGACGGCGCCTTCGCCGTCAACCGCACGACGTACGTCGGCGAGACGATGGCGGACGTCCACGAGGCGATCCCGCAGATGATCGACGTCCACCGCGGGCTCTACGCGCAGCTCGAGGGCAACGAGCGCTACGTCAACGGGAGGATCGAGATCCGTCCCGTGAAGAACGAGGTCACCGCGCAGGAGGTCCTCGAGACCGTGCCGTTCGGCGACCCCGACACCGTCCGCGAGCAGATCCGCCAGTACGCGGAGATGGGCGTCGACCAGTTCAGCGCGTACTTCGACCTCGGCTACGACCAGGAGACGACGATGCGCTCGATGCGGCTCTTCGCGGAGTCCGTGATGCCGGAGTTCCAGCGCGACGGCGTGAGCACCACGATCGCATGACAGGCGACGGCGGACGGGGCGGGCGGCGCTATCTCGGCTACAGCCAGGCGGAGCTCGACGGGCTGTACGAGGCGGCGCGCCAGGTTCCGGACGTCGACGAGTACCTGGATCGGTTCGAGGCGCGCAGCGTCGCGGCGCGGGCGGCGAGCGACCCGCTGCTCGACGTCGCGTACGGCGAGCACCCGCGCGAGCGGCTCGACGTCTTCCCCGCAGCGACGCCCGGTGCGCCGGCCGTCTTCTTCTTCCACGGCGGGTACTGGCGGGCGAGCACGAAGGAGCGCTACTCGTTCTTGGCCGACGGCATCGTCGCGCTCGACGCGACGCTCGTCGTGGTCGAGTACGCGCTGATGCCGGCGGTGACGATGACGCAGCTCCTGGACCAGTGCCGCCGGGCGCTGGCCCACGTGCACGCGAACGCCGCGCAGCTGCACTGCGACAGCACCCGCCTGCACCTCACCGGCCACTCGGCCGGCGGGCACATCGTCGCGATGCTGATGGCGACGGACTGGGAGCCGTGGGGCGTCGGGCCCGACGCGGTGCGCGGCGGGCTGGCGCTCAGCGGGCTCTTCGACCTCGAGCCGATCCGCCAGTCCTACCTGGACGAGACGCTGCGGCTCGGGATCGAGGACGTCTTCGACAACAGTCCGCTTCGCCTCGGACCGACGGTCCGCGCGCCGCTGCACCTCTCGGTCGGCGGCGACGAGGGCGCCGAGTTCATCCGGCAGGCCCGCGCCATGCAGGTCCAGTGGGACAGCCGGTCGGCTCCGATCGAGACGGCGGTGCTCGCCGGCCACAACCACTACTCGCTGGTCGAGTCGCTCGCGGATCCTCGCAGCGAGCTCTGCCAGGTCCTCCGACGACACATGGATGCAGCGTGACCCAGACACCGCAAGCGACTTCCGTGCCGGCGCAGTACACCGCGCTGGGGCTCTACCTGGACGGCGAGTGGATCGGCTCCCGCGACCGCGACTGCGTGGACGTGACGAACCCCGCCACCTCCGCCGTCATCGGGCAGCTGCCGCTCGCGACGCCGGACGACGTCGACCGGGCGCTCGCGTCGGCCCAGCAGGGGTTCGAGGCCTGGCGCACGGTCTCGGCGTGGGACCGCGGCGCGGTGCTGAAGCGCACCGCCGAGCTGCTGCGCGAGCGGGCCGACGCGATCGCCCGCGTGATCACGCTCGAGGAGGGCAAGACGCTGCCCGAGGCGCGCGGCGAGATCCTGCGGACCGCCGACACGTTCGAGTGGAGCGGGGAGGAGGCGCGCCACCGCTGCGGCCGCCTGCTGCCGAGCGGCGCCCCGGGCGTGCGCCAGCTGGTGGTCGAAGAGCCGGTCGGTCCCGTCGCCGCGTTCGGGCCGTGGAACTTCCCGGTCCTGTCGCCGGCTCGCAAGCTCGCCGAGCTGCTGGCCGCGGGGTGCTCGTGCGTGATCAAGCCCGCCGAGGAGACGCCGGGCAGCTTCCTTGAGGTCGTGCGCGCGTGTCTCGACGCGGGCGTGACGGAGCGGGCGGTCAACGTCGTCTTCGGGGACCCGCCGGTCGTCGCCGAGCACCTGATCGCCTCGCCGATCATCCGCAAGGTCTCCTTCACCGGCTCGATCCCGGTCGGCCGCGAGATCGCCGCGCTGGCGGGGCGCCACCTCAAGCCCGTCAGCCTGGAGCTCGGCGGCCACGCTCCCGTCATCGTCTTCGACGACGTGGACGTCGTGCCCGTCGCGATCGCGGCCGCCCGCGCGAAGTTCCGCAATGCCGGCCAGATCTGCGTCGTGCCCTCGCGGTTCTTCGTGCACCGCAAGGTCCACGACCGCTTCGTGGAGGCCTTCACGAAGACGGCGTTCGCGCTGCGCGTCGGAGACGGCCTGGACGAGGCGACCGAGATGGGGCCGCTCGCGAACGCTCGCCGCGTGGTTGCGATGGCGGCGCTCGTCGAGGACGCCGCGACGGCCGTCGGCGCGACGGTCCAGACCTCGGACCGGGACGTGCCGCAAGGCGGGTCGTTCTGGCGCCCGACGGTCGTGCTCACGCAGTCCGACGACGTGTGCGTGATGCGCGAGGAGCCGTTCGGGCCGATCGCCCCGATCACGCCGTTCTCCGACCTGCGCGAGGTCCTCACCCGGGCGAACGCGCTGGGCTACGGCTTGGCGGGCTACGCGTTCGCGCGCTCGTTCGAGACGCGGCGCGCGGTCGCCGACCGTCTGGCGGTCGGCATGCTCGCCATCAACAGCTTCGAGATCTCGACGCCCGAGTCGCCGTTCGGCGGGGTCAAGGACAGCGGCCACGGAACCGAGGGCGGCATCGAGGGTCTCGCCGCCTACCTCGTCCCCAAGTACGTCAACGAGCGGTGACCGGCGACGCCGACGGGATCCTCGAGTGGCGCCACTACGTGGCGGCGCCGGGCTGCGCGGACCGGCTCGTGCGCCGCTTCCATGCGCACACCTTCCCGCTGTTCGACGCGCATGGCATGCGGGTCCTCGCGTTCGGGCGCGACGACGACGGTCCCGGCCACCTGCACTATGTCCTCGCGTGGCGCGACGAGGAGCAGATGCGGCGCACGTGGGAGGCGTTCGTGGCGGACGCGCGCTGGACGCGCGTGCGGGAGGTCACCGAGCGCGACGGACCGCTGATCGCGAGCATCGAGCGCCGGGTACTGCGGGCGCTGGACCCTGCGCGTCGACTGTCCGGCGACGACTGAAATCCCGGCCCGGGTGCTCTGGTAGCGTTGAACACCTGTGCTAGAAGACGCGCCGACCAAGGGCCCCGGGCCTGACGAGAAGCCCCGTCGTGTCATCACGCGCGGCCTTCCCGAAGTGCGTCACGAGGAGCTCATCCGGGCGACGTTGCGGTGCCTCGTCACACGCGGCCCCGTCGGCACGACGGTCCGTGCGATCGCAAGCGAGGCGGACCTCTCGCCGAGCCTCATCACGTACCACTTCGGCGGCAAGAAGGAGCTGCTGAGCGGCGCGTATACGTACCTCTCGCGGCAGATGCGCGAGGCGGAGGCGCAGGCGCTGCACGCTGCGGGTGAGGACCCGTACGAACGACTGATGGCCTTCCTGCGGGTCGGGTTCGAGCCGCGGTTCCTCAACGAGGAGTACATCACCGCGCGGTTCCTGTTCTGGGGTCTCGCCCGCACCGACGCGGACGTCGGCCGCGTCCACGACGAGATCTACTCGAGCTTCCGCACGATGCTCAGCGACCTGCTCGTGGCGGCGGTCGGTCGCGGCCCGGACCACGACCGCCTCGTCTTCGCGCTGTCCGCGCTCCTCGACGGCTTGTGGCTCGAGTGGTGCCTGAACCACGAGTCGGTCGATCCGGAGGCGATGATGCACGCGTGCCGTCAGATGATCTCCGGGTCGCTTGCGGACGGCGCCGGCTCCGCGCCCTCGCGCGCCGCGCGCCCCAAGATCTAGCGGCGATCTCGGCCCCGGACGGCGGCGCCTCGTGCTTCGAGGTCGTGCCGCCGGGCCGTCGGGGATCCGCTGGCTCGCCGCTCTTGCACAACTGTGTAGGAACGCCTATACTCCTGCACGCTTGAACAGGAGGCTCGCTTGGGCGAGCGCTCGAAGGAGTTGATGCTGTGTCCAAGAGGCCCCTCACTGTCACGTCAGGCGACGACGCCCGGGCTGATCCGCTCGCGCGGGAGCGGTTCCGCGAGTGCATGGGTCACTTCACGACCGGAGTGACGGTCGTCATCGCAGAGGGTCCCGGCGGACCGGCGGGAGCGACGATCAATTCGTTCACGTCCGTCTCGCTCGATCCGTTGCTCGTCCTGGCGTCGCTCAGTCACACGAGCAGGACGCTCGAGGCCGTGCGGGTGAGCGCTCGCTTCACCGTCAGCGTCCTGGCTCGTGGCCAGCAGGACGTCGCGCGGCGGTTCAGCCGTACCAGGGAGCCATTCCCGCACGAGGACGTGTCGCGCTCGACGGACGGCCAGCTGTACGTGCGCAAGGCGCTGGCCTACCTGAGCTGTCGCATGCACTCGCTCATCACCCTCGGCGACCACGACGTCGTCGTCGGCGAGATCGACGACATGGGGATCGAACAGGGTCACCCGCTCGTCTTCCACCGGGGCGACTTCGTCGAGTTGGGACTCGGCGAGGGCTGGTCCGGTGGCCGGTAGCAACCAACCGGTTTGAGATCAAGAGGAGAGAGAGAAGATGGGTCAACTATGCGGTCGTTCGCGCATGCTGCGGGCGGGGCTCTGCCTCGCCGCGGCGTCCTGCGCGCTCGTCGTCAGTGCCTGCGGAAGCTCGAGCGGCGGTGGCGGCTCCAGTAAGGGTGGAAGCGGCGAGGCGCTCGTCGTCGGGGACTGGGGAGGGGCGTTCGATCAGGGGACCAAGCAGTTCTATGCCGACCCCTTCGCCGCAGCGGGAGGCGCGAGCGTCAAGTTCGACGATGCCTCCGACACGCAGGTGGCGCGCATCGAGGCGCAGCAGAGATCGCACTCGGTCACATGGGATCTCGTCGACTCGATCTCCGCTGCGGACGCCTACCTGCTCGACCGCAAGGGGTATCTGGTTCACCTGCCGGCGGCGATGAAGACCCAGCTCAAGAAGACGCTGGGGCCGACGAAGGTGACGGACTTCGGCTTCACGATGAGCAATTTGGCGTACGTGATCGTCTGCAACATGGATCGGATGAAGACCTGCCCGTCGAGCATCCCGGAGTTCTTCGACGTCCAGAGATTCCCGCAGAGCCGTGCGCTGCCCAGCGGCGCCCCGATCTACACGATGACGATGGCGACGGTCGCGGGCGGCACGCCCGCGTCCGCCACGAGCACGATCGCGCCGAACCTGCCCCCGGCCTTCGCGGCGCTCGGCAAGCTGCGCCCGAAGGTGAAGGCCTTCTGGGAGTCGGCGGACCAGTCCGAGCAGATGATGCGCAGCGGGGAAGTCGACATGGCGCTGATGTGGAGCGGTCGCGCCTGGCGCCTGAAGGACAACGGCATGAACATCCAGATCAACCTCGACGGCGGTGCCTACGAGCCGGCGATCTGGGCGGTCATCAAGGGCAGCAAGCACGTCGACGAGTCACTGAAGTTCATGCAGTGGATCGCCGATCATCCGGAGGCCCAGGCGAGATGGGCGGCGGCGCTGGACTACTCCGTCCCGAGCCCGAAGGCGATGAAGCTGCTGCCGAAGGCCAAGGCGATTCGGCTCGCGGACTATCCGCCGAACTTCCGCAAGCTCGCGGTGCCGAACTTCCAGTGGTACGCGGAGCCGAAGAACGCGGCCGCGATGAACCAGCAGTGGCAGAACTACGTCCGGGGCTGAGCCGGCTCGATGCCTACCCACGCACAGACCATTCGCCGCGCTCTCCCGTCATTGCGACGGGAGGGCGCGCGCCCGTGGAGCCCGACCGTCGGCAACGTCAAGGCGCTGATCCTCCTCGCGCCGCTCGTCGCCCTCCTCGTCGGCTTCGTCTTCTATCCACTCGTCAAGCTCGCGATCGACTCGCTGACGTCCGACCACGGGCTGCGCAACTACTCCGACGTCTTCGCGAACGCATCGACACGGCGCGCGCTCTACACGACGCTGATCGCGAGCGTGATCGTCACCGCGATCACGGTCGCGATCGGGGCGATGCTGGCGTGGCACCTCGTCACCGTGCGCAGCCCGGCCGTCCGCGCGGTGCTGTGGCTCGCGGTCCTCGCGCCGTTCTGGATGGGCACCGTCGTGAAGAACTACGCGATCATCCTGTTCGTCTCCCACGACGGCCTGCTCAACGACCTGCTCGCCGCGGTCGGGATCGGCCGCCAGCAGATCCTCTACACGAGCGGCGCGGTCGTCATCGGGATCGTCTACTCGATGGTGCCGTACGCCGTCTTCTCGCTCTACGGCGTGTTCGCCGGCATCGACCAGTCGCTGCTCTCCGCGGCCCAGAGCATGGGCGCAAGCCGCATCCAGGCGCTGCGCACGATCCTCGTCCCGCTCGCGATGCCCGGCGCGGTCGCCAGCGCCGCGCTCGTGTTCGCGATCAGCGTCGGGTTCTACGTCACCCCGGTCCTGCTCGGCGGCGGCCAGACGCCGTTCATGGCGAGCGTCATCCAGGCGAACATCCTGACCTACTACGACTACGGCTTCGCGAGCGCGGCGTCGGTCGTCCTCCTCGTCGTGGCAACCGCCATCCTCGGGATCGCCCTGCGCCTCGTCGGCCGCGAGCGTCTCGTCCGGGCGGTGGCGTGACCATGGCCCCGCTTCACGACAGGAACGCCGTGACGGCCGATCGCAACCGTCGCGAGCGGATGCGCCACCTCAGCGATCGGGCGACCCGGCTCGGGGGCGGCACGGTCGTCACGATCGCCGCGCTGCTGCTGCTGATCCCGGCAGCGCTGGTCGTCGCGCTCTCCTTCTCCAACGACAAGTACTTCAACTTCCCCCCGAGATCATGGGGGACGCGGCAGTACCACACGCTGTTCACCTCGCCGCAGTGGGGCGACGCGATCTGGCTGTCGGTCAAGATCGCGGTCCCGGCCGTCGTGCTCTCGACGCTGATCGCGGTGCCGGCCGTGTTCGCGATCAACCGCAGCCGGCTGCCGCTGCGCCACGCGCTGCAGGCGGCGGGGGTCACGTCGCTGATCGTGCCGCTCTCGGCGTATGCGGTGGCGATGTACGGCGTGTTCGTCCAGCTGCACCTGCTGGCGACGTATCTCGGGCTCGTCATCGCCAACACGGTGCTCGCGTTCCCGATGATCCTCGTCGTCACGACGGCGGCCATGAGCCGCATCCCGGTCGAGCTCGAGCTCGCCGCGATGACGGCCGGCGCGAGCCGTCTGCGGGCGTGGGCGGGCATCACGCTGCGCCTGCTCATCCCCGCGATCCTCGCGGGCGCCGTGCTCGCGTTCATCACGAGCTTCGACGAGGCCGTGTTCATCAACTTCCTGGGTGGTCCAGGGCAGGTGACGCTGCCGAAGGCCGTCTTCGATTCGGTGCGGTTCGGGGTCGACCCCGTGATCACCGCCATCGCGACGCTCCTGATGCTGTTCACGAGCGTCCTGATGCTTATCGCCCTGCGACTGCGAAGGACGGGACAGTGACTGACGAAATCGCTCTTGATATCCAGGAGGTCTCGAAGGCATTCGGGGCCACCAACGCGCTGGAGCGGGTCACGCTCCAGGTTCACCGAGGCGAGTTCCTCACCCTGCTGGGTCCGAGCGGGTCCGGCAAGACGACGCTCCTGCGGATGATCGTGGGGTTCGAGTCGCCGACCGCGGGGCGGATCCTGCTGGGCGGGCGCGACATCTCGGGGCTCAGCCCCGCCGACCGCTCGGCCGGGATGGTGTTCCAGCAGTACGCGCTGTTCCCGCACATGACCGTGGCGGACAACATCGCGTACGGGCTGAAGCTCAGGCGCTGGCCGCGGGCCGAGCAGCGCGAGCGGGTGGGGGAGATGCTCGACCTCGTGCGGTTGGAGGGCTACGAGGCGCGCTACCCGCGTCAGCTCTCGGGCGGGCAGCAGCAGCGCGTCGCGCTGGCGCGCGCGCTGGCGTACGACCCCGAGATCATCCTGATGGACGAGCCGCTCGGCGCGCTCGACCGCGCGCTCCGGATCGAGATGGAGCAGGTCATCCGGCGCATCCACCGCGACCTCGAGGCGACGGTCGTCTACGTCACCCACGATCAGCAGGAGGCCCTCGCGCTGTCGGATCGGATCGCGATCATGCGCGACGGCCGGCTCCAATGCGTCGACACGCCCGAGGAGCTCTACTACCGGCCGGCGAGCAGCTTCGTCGCGAGCTTCTTCGCGAGCTCGAACCTGCTGCCCGTCACGCTCGTGGAGCGCCTGGGTCCGGACTCCGCCCGCGTGCGCTATGGCCAGGACGAGCTGAGCTGCCGCGTCGCCGGTGAGATCGCCGGCCCCGTGCAGCTCGCCGTGCGCCGGCGCAGCCTGCGCCGTGAGCCGTCGCCGAACTGCCTCGTCGTCCGCGGCACGGTCGCGGAGACGTTGCTCTTCGGCGACGAGCGCGAGGTCATCCTCGACGTGCCGGATGCCGGCCGCGTCGTCGCGCTGATCGCCGCCCACGCCGCGGCGGACCTCGCCGTGGGCCAGCCCGTCGAGCTCTACGTGCCGCCGGAGGAGACCGTCCTCGTCACCGACGTCGACGCCGGCGCGCCCGGTACGGCGGGCGACGCGGATGCCCCGCTCCAGCCGGACGCCCTCGCCGTCGGTCCGTGAGCACCGCGGCGGCGGGGTCGGCGGCGAGGGCGCAGACGCCGTCCTCGCCGTCGCGGCTCGGCTGAACGGCGCTCGCTCGGTCGCGCCATGTCGGGGTATCGCGCCGTCCTCTCCATCGCCGGGCTCCCGCGGGCGCTCGTAAGCTGCGTCGTCGGGCGGCTGCCCCTCGGGATCTACTCGCTCGCGGTCCTGCTGCTCGTGGAGGACCGGACGGGATCGATCGGCGTCGCCGGCGCGACCGTGGGCGCCTTCGCCGTCACAGGAGCGATCGCCGCGCCGGTGCAGGGCGCGCTCGTCGATCGGCTCGGCCAGCCGCGCGTGCTGCTCGTCAGCGCTGTCACGCAGGCGGCGCTGCTCGTGGCGCTCGTCGTCGTCGCGTCGTCCGGCGCGTCGGACGCCGCGATCGTCGCCGTCGCGGCGGCCGCGGGGGCGCTGATGCCGCCGCTCGCCGCGTGCGCGCGGGCTCTGTGGTCGGAGGTGCCGCCCGACCCGCTGACGCGGGAGGCGACGTTCGCACTGGACGCGATCACGCAGGAGCTGATCTTCGTGGGGGGTCCGCTGATCGTCGCGGTGCTGGTCGCGGTCGCCTCGCCGGCCGCCGCGGTCCTGCTGTGCGCGGCGCTGACGCTCGTCGGCACCGGCGTCTTCGCCACGTCACCGCTCAGCCGCCGCTGGCGCGCCGAGGTGTACGACGGCGCGCGCCGCCGGGCGCTGTCGAGTCCGGAGCTGCGCGTCGTCGTCGCGTCCGTGGCGTTGATGGGCTTCGGGATGGGCGCGCTGCAGGTGGCGATCCCCACCCTCGCGCTGGAGAGCGGCTCCACGCGGGACGCCGGGATCCTGCTCGCCCTCTGGGGGCTGGGCAGCGCCGCGGGCGGCGTCGTCTACGGCGCGCGCAGCTGGCGCGGCCCGATCCGCCCGCGTTACCGCGTGCTGCTGTTCGCGCTCGCCGTCTGCGACCTGCCGCTGATGGCCTCGCATTCGTTCGCGCTCAGCATGGTGTTGTGCGCGCTCGCCGGACTGCCGATGGCGCCCGTGTTCTCGTGCCAGTACGGCCTCGTGGCCGAGCTCGCGCCGCCGGGCACGAGGACCGAGGCGTTCACCTGGCAGACCGCCGCCCTCTTCACCGGGGCCGCGCTGGGCTCGGCCGTGGCCGGCGTGCTCACCGGTGCGTCGGGCGTGGCGAGCGTCTTCGCACTGGGCGGCCTCACCGCCGCCATGTCCGCGGTCACCATGCTCGGGCCCGCCGTCAGCGCACGTCGACGGTGAGGCGCGCCCAGGCGTTGTCGACGTAGCCCTTCGAGGCCCGTGGATTCGAAAGGGTGGGGACGGCCGGCAAGCGCCGGCACGTCATGCGCCTGGGGCTGTGACGTGGCGCGGATGCCGATGAAGGGGTCGCCGTCTCGAGCTCGCGCAGAGTGTCACCCGCCCCGCCGCAGCGCATAGAGGTACGTGGCCGCGAGCGTCCGCCACGGGCGGAAGCGGTCGCCGAGGGCGTCGACCTGCGCGACCGACGCCGGGGGATCCAGCTCCCACACCTGCTCGACCGCGCGGCGCAGCGCCAGGTCGGCCGCGGGCCACACGTCGGGCCGGCGCAGCGCGAGCATCAGCACGCCGTCGGCGGTGAAGCGACCGACGCCCTTGACCTGGGTCAGCTCGGTCCGGGCGTCGTCGTCGTCGAGGGTCCGCAGCCGCTCCGGGTCCAGCCGCCCATCCTCCAGCCGCGCCGCGAGGTCGTGCAGGTACACGGCCTTCGCCCGCGACAGGCCGATCTGGCGCAGGGCCTGGGCGTCCGTGTCGAGCAGCTCGGCGGGCGTCGGCAGGCGGCCGCCGTGCAACGCCTCGAGCCGACCCAGGATCGCGGCGGCGGCTGCCAGCGAGAGCTGCTGGCCGATCACCTGCAGGACCAGCGCCCCCCACAGGTCACTCGGCAGGCTGTCGAGCAGGTCGTCGGGGTCCAGCCGCGGTTCCGCCTCGACCAGCGCCGCCATCCGCGGGTCCACCGCGCACAGCACCTCCCGTCCGGCCGCCCAGCGGTCGTCGCCGGCTTCCGCGCCACCGCGCTCGTGACCGCGGCCCGTGCTCACCGCGGCCGCTCCCGGACGACCTCGGCCGGGCGCTTGTCGTCACGCAGCCCGAGGAAGCGCGGCTGCCGCAGCCGCCCGTCGCTCGTCCACTCCGCGAAGCCGACCTGGGCGACCAGCTCGGGCCGCGTCCAGTGCGTGCCGCGCGGGACCGGTCGCGCGTCGGCGAACGGCGGCTCGGAGGTCTCCAGCTCCCGCAGCCGGGCGCCGAGGTCGCGGAGCGTCGCCTGGTCGTAGCCCGTGCCGACCTTGCCGGCGTACCGCAGTCGGCCGTCCTCGTAGTGGCCCACGAGCAGGGCACCGAAGTCGGTCCGGCTGCCGGCGGGATCCGTGTAGCCGCCGATCACGAGCTCCTGCTCCCAGGCGCACTTCAGCTTCAGCCAGGCCCTCGAGCGGCCCGGCGCGTACGGTGCGTCGGCGCGCTTGGCGATCAGCCCCTCCCAGCCGGACCGGCAGGCCTCGGCGAACCGCCGCTGGGCGTCGTCGCGCCAGGCTTCGGTGAGCTGCAATGCCGCCGTCGGCCGGATCGCTCTCGCCAGCCGGGCGCGGCGCTCGATCAGTGGTCGGCCGGTGAGCTCCTCGCCGTCGAGCTCGAGGAGGTCGAAGACGCAGTAGACGACGGGGTTCGCCGCCAGCTGCTCTGGCGAGGGCGTGGCGACCCCGAGGCGTTGCTGGAGCCGCCCGAAGGACGTCTGCTCGCCGTCGTACGCGACGACCTCTCCGTCGAGCAGGAGCTCCCCGGCCGGCTGAGCTGCCACCGCGGCGCGGATCTCCGGGTAGGTGCCGGTGAGGTCCTTGCCGGTGCGCGACTCGAGCCGCACGTCGCCGCCGTCCTTGCGGGCGACGCAGCGCTCGCCGTCGAGCTTGCGCTCCAGCAGCCAGTCGTCGCCGAAGTCGCGACGGTCGGTCAGGGTCGCCAACATCAGCGAGATCGGCATGCCGGCATCATCCCCGTCGACCGTCGAACTGGCACCTCGCGATCGGTCGCACAGCGGACGGACGCCAACGGACCGCTCGGCTAACGGGATCGCCCTCCGGCCCCAACATCCCTCGGTGCGGGCGCTGGGACCCTTGCGATACCCCCACCATCCTTCCCAGGAGGTTCACAGATGATCGGCAGCAGACGTCTCATCGCCGTCGTCATGGCGTTCGCCGTCCTCGCCGTATCCGCCGCAAGCGCGGTCGCTGCACCGGCGGCCAAGACGACGACCGTCAGATGCCGCGGCAGCGCGACGGCGTGCACAGCGACCGTCAGCATCGCCGGCAGAGCGAGCAGCCGCTCCGTCGTGATCCGCTTGACCGCCAGAAACCTCAAGCTGAGATCGGTCACCGTCACGCCGGCGAGATCCAGAGGCTCCTACTCGATCAGCAACGCCCGCTTCCTCATGGGCGGCTCGGAGTACGCCTTCACGCTGAAGACGGTCAGGTCCAACCCGACGGGCGCGCACCTGACGCTCCACTTCGGCAGATAAGCAACGACGGGAGGCGGGGCGGCGCCAGGACCGGGTGCCGCCCGTCGCCCGGGACGATCTCGTCGGTGTGCGGTCCGCCCGCGCGCGATGCGGGTAACGAGAGCCTGTGATGTCCGACGAGACCCTCATCCGGCGGGTGGTCGAAGCCGCGCGCCAGCTGTCGGCGCACGACGACGCGGTCGACGGCCGTGACGTCGCACACCGCCTCGGGCGCGGCGACGAGGACGAGGAGATCGCTCAGGCGCTGCGCGTCGCGGACGACCGCGGCGCGCTCGAGTGCCGCGAGTGGCGCGGCGTCGGCGGGCTGCCGTGCATCGTGCGGATGCCGCCGGTGGCGTAGCGCCGGCCGCTACAGCTCCCCCGGCTTCATGCCGACAAACGGTGCATGGGAGATGACACCACGCCGCCCGAGCGCGGCATCACAGGCACGTCCGCACGAGCGAAGCTGGTCGGGATGGCGGTCCTCGGGCTCGTCGCGGGAGCCCTGCTCGGCGCGCTCGCCAGCTCCGGCGGGGGCGACACGACGACGGTCACGCAGGCCCGCGCGGTCGACCGCGTCCGCACCGAGACGGTCACGAAGACCGTTCCCGTCACCCGCGTCAAGACCGTGCGCGCGACGCGGACGGTCGAACACGTGAAGTGGAGGGTGCGCACCCGCACCGTCACCGTCGCGGCGCCGGCGCCGGGCGCGGACCCGACGCCCGCGTCCTCCGGCGGGTCCTCCGGCGGCGGCTCCTCCTCCGGCGACGGCGGCCAGTACGCGGGCATGAACTGCAGTCAGATCGGCCACTCGTTCAACGTCACGCCCGGCTCGGACCCCGAGCACGACGCCGACAACGACGGCGTCGCCTGCGAGAGCTACGGCTAGGCGATCGCGCCCGCGGCCGCGAGCACGATCACGAGCAGGCCGATTCCGACGCGGTAGAGCACGAAGATCCGCAGCGTGTGCTCGGCCAGGTATCTGAGCAGGAAGGCGATCGAGGCGTAGCCGACGACGAACGCGAGCAGCACCGCGATCACCGTGGAGACGGCGCCCGCGCCGCCGCCGCTGCCGACGTCCTTGAGCTCGAACAGGCCCGACAGCACGACCGCCGGGACCGACAGCAGGAACGAGTAGCGCGCCGCCGCCTCGCGCGTGAGGCCGCGCAGCAGGCCGGCGGAGATCGTCGCGCCCGAGCGCGAGACGCCGGGCACGAGCGCGAGCGCCTGGGCGACGCCGATGAAGGCGCCGTCGCGCTCGTCGAGCTGCTCGATGTGGCGCCGACGGCGGGCCGTGATGTCGATCCACGCGAGCACGACGCCGCCGACGACCAGCGACGCGCCGATCAGGTAGAGGCTGCGGAATTGATGCTCGATCGGGTGCTTGAGCGCGAGCCCGAGGATCCCGATCGGGATCGTGCCGAGGATGATGTACCAGCCGAGTCGCGCGTCGAGGGTTCTGCGCTGACGCGGGTCGCGCAGGCCCGCGACCCATGCCTTGAGGATCCGCCAGAGATCGTCGCGGAAGTAGATCAGCACCGCCAGCATCGTTCCCAGCTGGACGACCGCCGTGAACGCGGTGCCGGGATCCTGCCAGCCGAAGATCGCCGGGACGATGCGCAGATGCGCGGTCGAGGAGATCGGCAGGAACTCGGTCAGACCCTGGACGATTCCCAGGACGATGGCTTGCAAGGCATCCACGCAGCGCCACAGGGTAGTGACCGTTGCCGACGACCGCCGCGCGGCGGACCGGCGGCCGCCCGCCTGCTTTCGCCGCGCCCGGCATGCTTGACGGCGCGCGCGCCAACCCTCTACGGTCCCGGAGGGATTGTCAACAGAAAACGAATCCCGGGCAGAAGCGCGGGACGAAGTTCCGCGGGCGCGGGGCGGAGGAACGGGCGTGGAGCAGAGCGAACGAGTCGTGATCGTCACCGGCGCGGCGTCGGGAATCGGTCGCGCGACCGCCGTGCGGCTCGCGGCGGCCGGCGACGTCGTGCTGCTCGCCGATCGCGACGGCGAGGGCCTCGCGCGCGTCGCGCGGGAGATCGCGGCGTGTGGCGGCCGCGCGCAGCCGGCGGTCCTCGACGTCGCCTCGAGCGACGACTGCGCCGCGGCGGTCGCCGCCGCGGCGCGCCTCGGGCCGCTCGGCGGGCTCGTCAACGTCGCCGGCATGACGACCGCGCCCGACGGCGTCGAGACGATCTCCGACGCGCAGCTCGAGCTCGTGCTGCAGGTCAACGTCGGCGCGATCTTCCGCCTCGGACGCCACGCGATCCCGCTGATGCGGGCCGCCGGCGGCGGCGTGATCGTGAACACGAGCTCGGTCCACGCCTTCGCGACGATGACCGACAACGCCGCGTACGCCGCCTCGAAGGGCGCGATCACGGCGCTGACGCGGCAGCTGGCGCTCGACCTCGCACCGGATCGGATCCGCGCGGTCGCGGTCGCGCCCGGCTCGGTCGACACGCCGATGACGCGCCACGAGCTGGCGCGGCGCGGCGTCTCGGCGGAGGAGGCGGGGTTCGCGAGCGGGGAGGCGGGCAGCACGGCGATCGGCCGTGTGGCGGCGCCGGAGGAGATCGCCGCGGTGATCGCGTGGCTGGCATCGCCCGACGCGGCGGTCCTCAACGGCACGACGGTCGTCGCCGACGCGGGTCTGCTGGCCCGGCTCGTCTAGCGACGCACGAATTTCTTGACACCGCATATCTCGCCTGTATACCGTCTTCGTAAATTGTTTACCGTTTTCGTTTGCACCTCCCCCGGGGTGCGAGACGGCGGCGACAAGTCCAGGAGAGAGATGTGACCCTCATGCAGCGAGAGCGGTCCGGCGCGCCCGCGCCGGCCGGCGCCGCCGATGCCGGCGCCGTCGTCGCGGCCCCGTCCGCCCCCAACCGGCTGCGCCGGGCGCTCGCGATCAGCGAGGCCGGCGTGCTCGTCTCGCTCGCCGGGCTCGTGCTCGTCTTCTACCTGCTCGAGCCGGCGTTCCTGTCGGGCACGAACATCCGCTCGATGCTGACGGCGATCTCGTTCGTGGGGATCATCGCGGTCGGCCAGACGCTGCTGCTCGTCGCCGGCGAGTTCGACCTCTCGGTCGGCTCGGTCGCCGGCCTCTCGGCGATCGTCAGCGCCTGGCTGATGGCGAAGGGCCACCTGCCGGTGCCGCTCGGCATCCTCGGCGGCCTCGTGACCGGCGCGCTCGTCGGGCTCGTCAACGGGGTGCTCGTCGTCGGCGTCGGGATCCCGGCCTTCATCGCGACGCTGGGGATGCTGTACGCCGCGAGAGGCTTCACCTACGTCATCACGAACGGCTACCCGATCTACCCGCTGCCGAAGGTGATCGGGAACATCGGCAGCTCCGAGGTCCTGTTCGGGCTCGGCTGGAGCTTCGTGATCCTCGTCGTGCTGGCGATCGTCGGCGACCTCGTGCTGCGCCGGACCACGATCGGGCGCAACCTGTTCGCGACCGGCGGCAACGAGGAGGTGGCGCGCTTGGTCGGCATCGACACGCGCCGCTACAAGGTCGTCTGCTTCATGATCGTCGGCGCGCTCTCGGCGGTCGCCGGGATGCTCGTGCTGGCCGACGGGGCGAGCGGGACGCCCTCGATCGGGACGGGCTGGGAGCTGACGGTGATCGCCGGCGTCGTGATCGGCGGCGTCAGCCTGTTCGGCGGCGTCGGGACGGTCGCCGCCGGCATCATCGGGATGCTGCTGCTGCAGGTGGTGCAGAGCGGCCTGGTGGTCGTCGGGGTCAACCCCAACTGGCAGACGGTGGCGGTCGGGCTGATCATGGTGCTCGCCGTCGGTGTCGACATCGCGCGGCGGCGGGTCTCGCTGACCGGAGGGGCGCGCAAGCGGCGCGCCCCAGCCGAGACCGCGCCCGCGACAGAAGGCGCCTAGTCCCGCACCGGGGCCGGGCTCACTGTGGAGAGGAGAGAGATGGACGTTGAATTCACCATGCCGTCACGCTGGAGGCGCCTGCGCGCGCTTCTGCTCGTGGCGGTGGCCGGACTCGCCGCCGTCGCGCTCGCAGCGTGCGGGTCGAGCAGCAAGAGCAGCAACAGCAGCACGGGCAGCGCCTCGAGCGGTGGCAGCACGAACGCCTCGGCCAGCACCGGCGGCTCGAAGGGCAAGCTGCTGTGGGTCCAGCCGCTGCGCAACAACCCGGTCCACCGGATCATGCAGGGCGGATTCCTGTCGGAGTGCAAGAGACTCGGCTACCAGTGCGAGATCGTCGGCTCCGAGACGCTCGACATGCCGGCGACCGCGCCGCTCGCCGACGCCGTGCTCTCGAAGGGCGGCATCAAGGGGATGGGCGTCTACGCCTACGACCCCTCGACGTACCCCTTCATCGCGAGATGGGGCAGAGACCATCCGATCGTCTCCTGGCACATCCCCGTCAGACAGGGTGACGCGCCCGGCCTGAAGGCGACGACCGGCTGCGTGCCGACCGACTACGCCAGAAACGCCGCGATCGCGATCGGCAGACAGATCGGCGGCAAGGGCACCGTCGCCGTCACCGAGGGCTCGTTCAACACGGTCGAGAACCTCGTCGCGAAGACGTTCACCGACACGATGAAGGCGCAGTACCCGAACGTGAAGGTGCTGAAGCCGCAGGAGGAGGGCTTCGACGCCCCCGCCGCGAAGGCGAAGGCGGTCTCGATCCTGCAGTCGGATCCGAGCATCAACGCCGCCTTCTCGACGACCGGCGGCGGCCCCGTCACATGGGCCGGCGCGCAGCAGCAGTCGGGCAAGAGACTGACGATCATCGGGATGGACTACGTCCGTCAGAACCTCGACCTCGTCAGCAGCGGTCAGGTCTTCGCGGTCGTCGGCCAGCCGCTCTTCCAGGAGGGCGCGAGAACCGCCGACCTGCTCGACGAGCTGGCCTCCGGCAAGACGGTCTCGTACGAGAACCCGCTCCCCGCGGCGATCATCACGAGAGCCGACGTGCCGAGATACACGTCCCTGCTCGACGAGGCCGACGCGGCCACGAAGGGCCTCTAGAGGACCCACGAACAACGGGCACCGCGGCCGGCGCCGCTCCTCCTTCCGGCGCCGGCCGCTCCCGTCCGAGCGAGAGCTGACATGACCTACGTCCTCGAAACCGAACGGCTCGGCAAGCAGTTCGCCGGCGTGCCCGCGCTGAGCGGCGTCGACTTCCGCCTCGCGCCCGGCACGATCCACGCGCTGATCGGCCACAACGGCGCCGGCAAGTCGACGCTCGTGAAGGTCCTGACGGGCGTGCACCCGGCCGGCTCCTACGACGGCGAGATCAAGCTCGACGGGCAGACGATGCGCTTCGGCTCGCCGGCGCAGGCGCGCGCCAACGGCATCTCCTACGTGCCGCAGGAGATCCAGGTGGTCGAGCAGCTGACGGTCGCCGAGAACGTCTACGTCGGCCAGACCGGGCTCGCGCGCGGCCCGCTCGTCTCCTTCCGCGAGCTGCGGCGGCGCGCCGCCGAGCTGCTCGCGCGGCTCGACGTGCCGCTCGATCCCAGCACCCCCGTCGGCGCGCTGAGCGCGACGCAGCGCCAGCTCGTGATGATCGCCCGCGCGCTCGCGACCGATCCGCGCGTGCTGATCCTCGACGAGCCGACCGCGTCGCTCGCGGGCCGCGAGACCGACCGCCTCTTCGGCGTCCTGAACCGCCTGCGCGAGACGGGCGTGACGATGATCTTCATCACGCACCGCATCCCCGAGGTGATGCGGATGTGCGATCGCGCCACCGTGCTGCGCGACGGCCGCTCGGTCGCGGAGCTCGAGCGCGCGGCCTTCAACGAGCGCGACATCGTCGCGGCGATGGTCGGGCGCCGGATCGAGGCGCTCTACCCACGGCGCGAGTCCGTTCCCGGCGAGGAGGAGGTGCTGCGGCTGGAGCATGTGAGCGTCCCGCACCCCGCCCGCGCCCACGACGTCGTCCGCGACGTCTCCTTCCGCGCCCGGCGCGGCGAGATCCTCGGGATCGCCGGCGTCGTCGGCTCCGGCCGCACCGAGCTGCTGAGCGCGATCTACGGCCGCCTGCCGCACAGCGGCACGATCTGCGTCGAGGGACGCGAGCGGAAGCTGCGCGGTCCCGCCGACGCGCGCCGCGCGGGCATCGCGATGCTCACCGAGGACCGCAAGGGCAGCGGCCTCCTGTTCAACTTCGCGCTGCGCGAGAACGTCACGATCGGCAACCTCGGCGGGATCGCGCGCTGGGGCGTCGTCGACCGCCGCGCCGAGGGGCGCGCGGCCCAGGGCTTCGTCCAGTCGCTGCAGATCAAGGCGCCCTCGGCGTCCGCCGACGTCGCGCATTTGAGCGGCGGCAACCAGCAGAAGATCCTGCTCGCGCGGGTGCTGATGAACGCGCCGAAGGTGATGCTGCTCGACGAGCCGACGAAGGGCGTCGACGTCGAGACGCGCCAGGAGATCTACCGGCTGATCATCGAGCTCGCCGACCGCGGCGTGACGCTGCTCGTCGTCTCCTCCGAGATCGTCGAGCTGGTCGGCATCTGCGACCGCTGCCTCGTGCTCGCGGACGGCGCCGTGGTCGACGAGTTCGCCCGCGGCGAGGGCTCCGAGGCGCGCGTGATCGAGGCGACGACGACCGCCGCCCCGCCGGTCGGCGAGGTGCTCGCGTGACGCCGCTGCGCGACCGCGCCGAGGCGCTCGCGCGCACGCGGCTGGTGCAGCTCGGCGGCCCCGCGAGCGGGCCGGCGAGCGGTCAGCACGCGACCAAGCTGGGCCGCAGCATCTACTCCGGCTGGGTCGCCGGCGTCCTGCGCGAGGCGATCGTCGACGGCACGCTCGCGGCCGGCACGCCGCTCGTCGAGATGCGCGTCGCGGAGGAGCTGGCGGTCAGCCGCGGCCCGGTCCGGAGCGCGCTGCACGTGCTCGAGGGCGAGGGCCTCGTGCGCACGCTGCCGAACGGCCGCACGAGCGTCGTCGGCTTCGGCACCGAGGACCTGCAGGACCTGCTGCGCGTGCGCTACGAGCTCGAGAGCACGGCGATCCGCTGGGGCGTCGAGCGCGCCGCGCCGCTGGCGCCGCTCGAACGGGCGCTGGCCGCCTTCGAGGTCGAGGGCGAGACGACGCCGCGGCTGGTCGAGCTCGACATCGCCTTCCACCGGACGCTGCTGGAGTGCTCCGGCAGCCGCTTCCTGCTGGAGGCGTGGCAGGCGATCGCGCCCGTCATCCAGACCGTCATCACGGTCGGCAACCGGCGCCTCACGGTCGCCGACCCGACCCAGCACTTCGGACGCATCATCTCCTCGCACCGGCCGCTGATGGACGCGGTCCGCCGGCGCGAGACGGAGGAGGCGCTCGCGCTGCTGCGGGACCAGTTCGGCCTCACCGGCTCGATGTTCGACGGTGACGGCCTCAACGCCGACGGGGGAGCAGGACGATGAGCAGTGACGTGGCCGTAGGGGCGAGCGCCGTCGAGGCGGCGGTCGGCGGCCACGTGCCGCTGCTCGCCGGCAGCACCGTGATCCTGACCGGGGCGAGCGGCGGCATCGGCCGCACGACCGCGCGCGTGCTCGGCGCCGCCGGCGCGCGCGTCGCCCTCACCGACCTCGACGCCGGCGCGCTCGCGCCGGTCGAGCGCGAGCTGCGCGAGGCCGGCACCGACGTGCTGGCGGTCGCGATCGACGCGAGCGACCAGGCGGCCTTCGCCGCGCTGCACGAGCGCGTGGCGGCGGAGCTCGGGCCGGTCGACGGGCTCGTCAACTGCGCCGGCCTGTTCGAGATCGCGGCGTTCGAGACGATCGACGCGACCGCCTGGTCGCGGATCGTCGCCGCCAACCTCGGCACCGCCGCGGCCGGCTGCCTCGCGGTCCTGCCGGCGATGGTCGCGCGCGGCAGCGGCTCGATCGTCAACGTCGCCTCGACCGCCGGCGAGTACGGCTCGATCAGCCCGGCCGCCCACTACGCCGCCGCCAAGGCCGGGGTGATCGGACTGACGAAGTCCCTTGCCCGCGAGGCCGGTCCGGCCGGCGTGCGCGTCAACGCCCTCTCGCCCGGCCCGATCGAGACCGCCGCGCTGCGCGCGACGACGCCCGAGCAGAAGGCGCTCGCCGGCTCGCGCACGCTCTTCGCCCGTCTCGGCCAGCCGCAGGAGATCGCGGCCGGCTGCGTCTACCTGCTCAGTCCCCTGTCCACCTTCGTCACCGGTCACGTCCTGCGCGTGAACGGCGGCGCGCTGCTGTGAGGAAGGGTCGTCCTGTCATGCGCCACCTGCTCCGACGTCATCCCACGCGAGCGGTCGCGCTCGCCCTGTCTGTCGCGCTCGTCGTGCTCGCCGCCGGTGCCGCCGATGCCGGCGCGTTGACGGTCGGCGATGCCTATGCCACGCAGGGTGCGAACGCGTGCACGTGGACGATCGGCACCGCCGCGGTCGAGAAGGTGCTGTCCTTCTCGAGCGCCTCGGGCACCTACGCGCTGACCAGCTTCAAGAACAAGCTGACCAGCCCGGTGCGCGAGTACGTCGACGCGAGCACGCCCTCGAGCGAGCTGCGCTTCGACTGGGACGGCGCGACGATCACCGGCGCGACCGCCGGCTGGAGCTGCACGTCGGGCTCCGCGGCCAGCACGACCGTCGGCGGCGCGGCCGCGATCCAGCTCGACGTGACGCTCGCGCGCACCGGCCTGCGCGCGACGAAGCACTACGTCGTGCACCCGCGCACCGGCGTCGTGCGCGAGTGGACCGACATCCGCAACACCGACGCGAGCGCGCACACGCTCGCGAGACCGTCGTTCCTCGAACAGCACGTGATGGGCGACGAGACGGCCGACTCGACGCTCTCGTGGATGAGCGGCGCACGCGCGGTCGACAACTCGTGGCAGCAGCGCTCGACGCCGCTCTCGAGCAGCTACGCGCGGACGTTCGACTCCTACGACAGCTTCGACTGCCCCGCGACCACGGCCGGCGTCGCCGGCTGGCACGACATCTCCGCCTACAGCGCGAGCGGCTACAACGGCATGAGCGAGTGGCACGACAGCTCCGGCGGCTTCGTCTGGCCCGGCGCCGTGCACCCCGGCCCGTCGAACGACACGGCGCGCGCCTGGACGGCGCCGACCAGCGGCACCGTCGACATCACCAGCCACGTCGCGAAGATGAACACGTCGGGCAACGGCGTCGTCGTCTCGATCACGAAGAACGGCAGCGCGATCTGGTCGAACCACACGATCGCGGGCAGCGACACGACCGGCATCGACGCGAACGTGGCGAACGTCGCCGTCACCGCCGGCGACGTGATCCGCTTCGTGATCGGCAACAACGGCGACTGGGCGTTCGACGCGACGAGCTGGGATCCGACGGTCGGATACCAGGGCAGCGGCGGCGCCTCCTTCACCGCCTCGACCGGCTTCTCCGCGACGCAGGGCGCGAACGCCTGGCGCTACCAGGACTTCGACGCCGCGACCGGCTGCGCGAACGCCGGCTGGAGCGAGACCTCGGCGGTCTACATCCCGTGGTTCAGCGTCTTCAACCGCACGCAGAGAGACGGCATCGCGATCGGCTTCGACTACGACGGCCGCTGGGCGATGTCCGCCGGCGACCAGGGCACCGGCACCGGCAGCCTCTCGCTGAGCATCCCCAACTACTCCGAGTCGCTCGCGCCGAACGCTGTGATGAGCGGCCCGAAGGCGTTCACGTCCGTCTACGTGAACGACACCGACGACATGACGAACCGGCTGCTCGACTGGCAGTACCGCTACCTCTGGGACTACACGCGCAACCCCTACTTCGGCGCGATCCGGATGCTCGGCTACTGGTACGACGGCAGCCAGTGGACGGGCTCGTGGGACCAGGCCGGGACGCTGCAGAAGATCTTCGGCATCGCCGGCCACCTGCAGACGATGGGCGCGGACACCTACCACCGCGACAACGGCTGGTGGGACACGCCCGGCAATTGGAACGGGCCGGACTTCAAGCAGAGCGTCGACTACCTCGGCAAGTCGGGGATGAAGCAGCTCGTCTACTTCATGGCCTACGACGCGAACACGAATTCGCAGGTCTACAGAGACCACCCCGACTGGTTCGCCACGAACTCGCCGTGCGGGTACGCCGACAAGCTGATCGACCTCACGAACCCGGCCGCCGAGACCTGGATGGGCGACCTGCTGATCGGCAGAGCGGCCGCCTGGGGCGACTTCCAGTGGCGCAACGACTCGTGCCCGGTCGGCGACTGGAGCGGCGGCCGGCAGCTCGCGCAGGACCAGGCCTTCCGCCGCGTCCAGCAGCGCTTCCTCGACACCCGCCCCGGCTCCGCGATCCAGGCGGTCGACAGCGGCGGCAACGAGGTCAGCTGGGAGTTCATGCGGATGACGTCGAGCTTCTCGATCACCGACCGCGACGGCGCCGGCGAGTCCTACGATGCCTCGCGCCTCTTCCCGGCCGACAAGATCAGCGGGATCCCGGACGCCTGGAACCCCGGCAGCTGCACGACGGCGTGGAACGCACTGCTCGCCTTCAACCCCGACTTCACCGGTGACACGAGCGACCCGACGAAGCTCGCCTGCATGCGCAAGCTCGTCGACCTCTACCACTACATCCGCGAGCAGGGCGTGGCCGGCCGCTGGGTGCACCAGTTCCACCCGACCGCGACCGACGCCGACCGCAACTGGTTCGAGCGCGTCTCTCGCCATCAGCAGCGCGCGCTCGTCGTCTACAAGGGCGCGGGCTCCGGCAGCTCCGTCACGGTGATGCCGAAGGGCCTCGACCCGAGACGCACCTACGACGTCCGCTACCAGCTCGCCTCCGGCAGCGCCTCGCGCACCGGCGCCGACCTGATGGCCAACGGCGTCACGCTGCCGTCGATCCAGGCCGGCGAGCTGATCTGGATCGGCCTCGCGAACCATCCCGGCGGCGGCCAGGACACGACCGCGCCGATCGCGCCCACCCACGTGGGGGCGCGGATCGCGACGAACATGGGCTACGCGGGCACCGAGGTCACCTGGGGCGCGGGCACCGACGACACCCACGTCAGCGGCTACGAGGTCTCGCTGCTCGGCAACGTGATCGGCTTCGTCGCGAAGGGCACGACGTTCTTCGACCACGGGCACCTCAACTCGCCGAACGCGCCGTACGTGATCAAGACCGTCGACGGCGACGGCAACAGATCGGCCGCCGCCACCGCGCCCGGCTTCACCGCCGACACGGTCGCCGCCGACGACGCCGACGCCGGCGTCGCCTACACCGGCAGCTGGTCGCATGTGACGACCGGGATCCCGGACGCCTCCGGCGGAACGCTGTCGAGCTCGACCTCCTGCCACGACGCCTGCACCGGCTTCTCGTCCACGCAGGGGGCGAACGACTGGCGCTACCAGGACCTCGTCGGCTCGTCGTGGCAGGACATCGCCGCCTACAGCGCGAGCGGCTACCTCGGCATGCGCGAGTGGCACGACGGCACCGGCGGCTTCGTCTGGCCGGGCGCCGAGCACCCGGGCTCCGCGAACGACACCGCCCGCACCTGGGTGGCGCCGAGAGCGGGCACGGTCGACGTGGCCAGCCACGCCGCGAAGATGAACACCCAGGGCGACGGCGTGATCGTGAAGATCACGAAGAACGGCACGACGATCTGGGGGCCGACGACGATCGCCGGCAACGACGTGACCGGGGTCGACGCGAACGTCGCGAACGTGACGGTCGCGGCCGGCGACGCGATCCGCTTCGAGATCAACCGCAACGGCGACTACGTCAACGACGCGACCAGCTGGGATCCCTACGTCACCTACCAGGGCGACCCGCCGCCCAGCACCTCGACGCCGAAGGCGAGCTGGACGTTCACCGGCGGCCAGGTCAGCTGGCTCGCGAAGCTCGGCCCCGACCAGGGCAAGGCGACGGTCAAGATCGACGGCGTCACCGACGCGACGATCGACCTCTACGCGCCCGACGACGACAACTGGTCGATCCCGGTCTACACGAAGACGTTCCCGACCAACGGGACGCATACGATCGAGGTCGTCGAGTCGGGCACGACCGGGGGGCGCGCGAGCGGGCACGCGATCAACGTCGACGGCTTCCAGGCACTGACGAACGCGGCCAGCGTGAAGGAGGACGGCGACAGCGCCGTCGCCTACGCCGGCAGCGGCTGGTCGACGGCGTCGAGCACGGCCTCCTCGGGCGGCGTCGCGCACGTCAGCGCGCACGCCGGCGACACCGCGACCGTCACCTTCACGGGCCGGCGGATCACCTGGGTCGGGAGACTCTGCCCGGCCTGCGGCAAGGCCGACGTCTCGCTCGACGGGACGTTCGCCGCGCGCGTCGACACCTACGGCTACCGCGGGCCCGACGTCGCGCAGGCCGCGCTCTACCAGGCGACCTTCCCGACCGGCGGGACGCACACGCTGACGGTGGAGGTGCTCGGCGAGCGCAACTACGACGCGACCGCTGCCATCGTGCAGGTCGACAGCTTCCAGGTGCGCCCATGAGCGGCCGATGACCGAGGTCCTGCTGACCGACCGCGACCGCTTCCCGTTCGACGCGGCCAACCGCGCGACGCTCGCTTCGGCGGGCGTCGCGCTGACCGAGTGCGACGGCCATGCGGCGGACGCGATCGCCGCGGCCGGCCGCGAGGCGGCGGCCGTCTTCGTCTACCACGCGAAGCTGACGGCCGGGCTGATCGCGCGGCTGCCGGCGCTGCGCGCGATCGCCCGCTGCGGCAGCGGCTACGACAACATCGACGTCGCGGCCGCCCGCGCGCGGGGGATCGAGGTGCTCTACGTGCCCGACTACGGCGTCGAGGACGTCGCCGACCACACGCTCGCGCTGCTGCTCGCCCTCGCGCGGCGCGTGCCCGCCTCCGACCGCGCGCTGCGCGACGGCCGCTGGCTCGCCTACGCGCAGCTCGGCGAGATGCGGCGCCTGCGCGGCGGCGTGCTCGGCCTGCTCGGCTTTGGTCGCATCGCGCGCGCCGTCGGCGCCCGCGCGCAGGCGTTCGGGATGGAGCTGCTCGTCCATGACCCGGGCGTCGAGGAGATCGACCTTTCGATCGCCGGCGCGCGGCGCGCGGCCGACGCAGACGCGCTGCTGGCGGAGGCCGACGCCGTCTCGATCCACCTTCCCCTCACCGCCGCGACGCGCGGACTGATCGGCGCCGCGGAGCTGGCGCGGATGCGGCCCGGCGCGCTGCTCGTAAACACCAGCCGCGGCGAGATCGTCGACGAGGCCGCGCTCGCCGCGGCGCTCGCCGACGGCCGTCTCGGCGGCGCCGGCCTCGACGTCTTCGAGGCCGAGCCGCTCTCCCCCGAAAGTCCCTTGCTCAGAATGGAGTCTGCTGTGGTCACCCCCCACTCGGCGGCGTTCTCCGAGCAGGCGCTCGCCGAGGTGCGCACGCGCGCGCTCGACGACGTCCTGCGCGTGCTCGCCGGCCAGTCACCCCGCGACCCGGTGCCGGTGTCGCGATGAGGCGCGACCTCTACCGCACGATGCGTACGATCCGCCGCTTCGAGGAGCAGATCGTCGAGCTCGTCAACGCGAACGAGATCGCGGGCGTGACGCACGAGTACATCGGCCAGGAGGCCGTCGCCAGCGGCGTCTGCGCCGCGCTGCGCCGCGACGACGTGATCACGAGCACCCACCGCGGCCACGGGCACGTGATCGCGAAAGGCGCCGCGGTGCGCGGCATGATGGCCGAGCTGCTCGGCCGCACGACGGGGCTCAACCACGCCCGCGGCGGCTCGATGCACATCGCCGACGTCTCGCTCGGGATCTACGGCGCGAACGGGATCGTCGCCGCCGGCGCCCCGATCGCGGCGGGCGCCGCGTGGGCCGGCGTCCAGGCCGGGAGCGACCGCGTCGCCGTCTGCTTCTTCGGCGACGGCGCCGTCAACCAGGGCGTCCTGCACGAGACGATGAACATGGCCGGGATCTGGAAGCTGCCGCTGCTGTTCGTCTGCGAGAACAACGGCTACGCCGTCTCGTTCGCGCAGGAGGAGGCGACCGCCGGCTCGATCGTCGAGCGCGCCGCCGCCTACGGGATGCCGGCCGAGAGAGTCGACGGGATGGATGCCGAGGTCGTGCTCGAGGCGACCGAGCGCGCCGTCGCCCGCGCCCGCGCGGGCGAGGGACCGAGCTTCGTCGAGTGCACGACCTACCGCTTCGTCGGCCACCACACCGCCGAGCGCACGATGGGGCTCGGCTACCGCACCGACGAGGAGATCGAGCGCTGGCGCCTGCGCGACCCGCTGCTCGTGACCGGCGGCCGGATGTCGCCGGACGACGTCGCGGCGGTCGACGCGGAGGTCGAGGCGCTGCTGCAGGAGGCGCTCGCGTTCGCGCGCGAGAGCCCGCGGCCGCAGGCCGCCGACGCGATGGAGTACGTGTACGCGACCGGCCCAGCGCCGCGACAGGGGGTGTCGGCCTGATGGCCCGGATGCGATATCAGCAGGCGCTCGCGAAGGCGCTGCGCGACGAGATGACGCGCGACGAGAAGGTCTTCATCATCGGCGAGGACGTGCGCGCCTCCCTGCGCGGCGTCTCGAGAGGGCTCGTCGCCGACTTCGGGCGCCAGCGCGTGATCGACACGCCGATCTCCGAGCAGGCCTTCACCGGCTTTGCGATGGGCGCCGCGCTCGCCGGCCACCGGCCGGTCGTCGAGTACCAGATCCCGTCGCTGCTGTTCACGGCGTTCGAGCCGATCGTCAACCAGGCGCAGAAGTTCCGCCTGATGACGGGCGGGCAGGCGACCGTGCCGGTGACCTACATCGTCCCCGGCTCCGGCGCGCGACTGGGGCTCGCGGCGCAGCACTCCGACCATCCCTACGCGCTCTTCGCGCAGGCCGGCGTCAAGACCGTCGTGCCGGCGACCGCCGCCGACGCCTACGGGCTGCTGATCGGCGCGATCCGCGAGGACGACCCCGTCGTCTTCTTCGCGCCGGCCGCCGTGCTCGGCACGAGAGAGGAGGTGCCGGACGAGCTCGACGCGATCCCGCTCGGCAGCGGCCGCGTCCATCGCGCCGGCGACGACGTCACGATCGTCGCGATCGGGCACCTCGTGCGCGACGCGCTCGTGGTCGCCGCCGACCTCGCGGAGGAGGGCATCTCGGCCGAGGTCTGGGACCCGCGCTCGATCCTGCCGTTCGACTGGGAGGGGCTGCGCGCGTCGGTCGAGAAGACCGGCCGGCTGGTCGTCTTCGACGACACCAACCGCACCTGCGGCCTCGCCGCGGAGGTGCTCGCGACGGCGGCGGAGGAGTTCCCGCTCGTCGTGGCGCCGAAGCGCGTCACGCGCGCCGACGCGCCGATCCCGTTCGCCGTCGAGCTCGAGCTCGCGCTGCTGCCGAACCGCGAGCAGCTCGTGACGGCGGTCCGTGCCGTGTTGACCAAGGAGGCGCTCCGATGATCGACGTCCACATCCCGAAGATGGGCATGTCTACGGTCGAGGTGGAGATCCTCGCCGTGATGGTCGAGGTCGGGCAGCGGGTCGGCGCGGAGGACTCGGTCGTCGAGGTCGAGGGCGACAAGGCGACCTTCGAGGTCGAGGCCGGCGCCGAGGGCACGATCGCCGAGATCCTCGTCAGCGAGGGCCAGGAGTGCAGCGTCGGCGACGTCGTCGTCCGCATTGCGCAGGAGCTCGCGGCATGACGGACCTCGGCGCGCCCGCGGAGGTCGACGGCCGCGGCCCCGGCGCGCCGCAGCGCCTGACGCGCACGCAGAGGACGATCGCGCGCCGGATGGTCGAGGCGAAGGCCGGCGTGCCGGAGTTCTCGGTCGCGCTCGACGTCGAGATGGACGCGGCCGCTGGCCTGCGGACGCAGCTGAAGACGGCGGCCGCAGGCGGCACGCCCGTGCCGTCCTACAACGACATGGTCGTGCGCGCCTGCGCGCTCGCCCTGCGGGCGCACCCG
Source organism: Conexibacter sp. (assembly GCA_025964325.1). Taxonomy (GTDB): domain Bacteria; phylum Actinomycetota; class Thermoleophilia; order Solirubrobacterales; family Solirubrobacteraceae; genus Conexibacter. Next base: position 16,454 of record JAOPZA010000052.1, on the reverse strand, counting down.
CGCGTGAACGGCTCCTTCGAGGAGGGCGGCGCCTTCCGCCTCTGGGAGCACGTCAACGTCGGCGTCGCGGTCGCCTCCGAGGACGGCCTCCTCGTGCCGACGATCGTCGACGCCGACCGCAAGTCGCTCGCGGAGGTGGCGCAGGAGACGCGCGCGCTCGCCCAGGCGGTGCGGGAGCGGACGATCGCGCCGGCTGCGCTCGCCGACGGCACCTTCACCGTCTCGAATCTCGGGATGTTCGGCGTCCGTCACTTCGACGCCGTGATCAACCCCCCGCAGGCGGCGATCCTCGCCGTCGGCGCGGTGCGCGGCGTCGCCGTCCCGCGCGACGGCGCGATCGTCGCCGTCCAGCAGCTGACGCTGACGCTGACCTGCGACCACCGCATCCTCTACGGCGCCGACGCCGCGCGCTTCCTCGGCGACGTCCGCGACGGGCTGCAGGAGCCGGAGCGGCTCGTGGGCTAGGCCCGCTCCACCGTGCGGCCGCTGAACATCGACGTCGTGACGTCGAACTGCTTCGCCAGCAGCGCGGTCGCGCGTCTCGCGTCGTAGCGGGCGATCGCCGCGACGAGCGGCCGGTGGGCGTCGACGATGCGGGCGAAGTTCTGCTCCGGCTCGCGCTCGGCGAGGCGGCGGTTGCCGATCGTTATGACGGTGTGGATCACCGGCGCGATCGCGAGCCATGCCTGCGTCAGGAAGCGGCTCCCGGAGAGCTCCAGCAGGCGCAGGTGGAAATCGATGTCGAGGTCGACGAGTCGCTGCGTCGAGGCGCCCTCGCGCTCGATCGCGGCGAACGCCTCCTGCACCGGTGCGATGTCGGCGCGCCGTTCGACGCCGCGCCGGATCGCCGCCGCCTCCAGCTCGTAGCGCACGCCCGTGAGGTCCTCGAGATCGGCGGCGTCGAAGCCGACGACGACGGTGCGGCCGTTCGGTCGCGTGCGCACGAGCCCCTCGCCCTCGAGCACCTGCAAAGCGTTGCGGACGGGGCCGCGGCTGACCGAGAGCTGCTCCGCCAGGCGCGCCTCGACGAGCGGCGCCTCCGCCGTCAGCTCGCCCTCGATGATCGCCTCCCGCAGGATCGACGCGACGCGGCCGGAGTAGACGCTGCGATCGAGCTTGACGGCGTGCTGGCCGGGCGCGAGCACCGGCGACGGCGTGGCGTGGCGGCCGAGGTTGAGGCTCGTCATCTGGTCGATCGGTGTCCTCGTCAGGCGTGGTCAGGGATGCGGCGGCGCGCGCTGCGGGCGCTCGCCCGGCTCCCGCAGCGGCGGCGCGGGTGCGCCGAGCTTCGCACACGCGACGGCGCGGAGCTGCGGGTCGCGCGTCGCGGCCGCAGAATTACGGTTTTCGGTTTACTGTCGGAAACGATACGGCCCGGCGCGCGACGGCGTCGACGTCGGCGATCGGCTCGCGAGCAGCCGTCGACGCAGGCCGGCCCGGCGGGCAGCCTCACGCCCGCTCGAGCCGCGCGGCCAGCCGGCTGTGACGCCGGCCCGTGTCCGCCGTGCGGGCAGCGCGCGCGACCATCTCGCGGGTGCCGACGACGACGGTGGCGACGGTCGAGCGGGTGATCGCGGTGTAGAGCATCTCGCGACGCAGGAAGCGGCCGCCGGCGGCCGGGTGCGCGACGACGATCGCGATCGGCAGCTCGATCCCCTGGCCGCGATGGACCGAGCAGGCGTACGCGAGCTGCAGCCCGCGCACCTCCGCGGCGGGGATCTCGACGAGCGCGCGGCCGTCGGCGCTCACGAGCAGCCCGCCGTCGCCGTCGTCCTCCTCGCCGCCGTCCTCCAGCTCCTCCAACAGCCGCAGCAGCGTCCCGTTCATGACGCCGAGGTCGTGCAGGTTGCGCCCGACCAGCATCAGCTTGTCGCCGATCCGCAGGCGGCCGTTGCCGACCGGCGCGCCGGCGGGATTGAGCGCGTCCCGCAGCGCGCCGTTGATCGCGTCGATCCCCAGCTCGCCCCGATAGACGGGCGCGAAGACCTGGATCTCGCTGAGCGGGTCGACGCCGTAGTGCGCCGGCAGCCGCTCGCTGACGAGGCTGACGATCTCGTCGCGGGCGGCGACCGGGTCCTCGCGCGCGATCAGGAAGAGGTCGTGGCGCATTTCCTCCGAGCGCGCGAACGACGGCGGCCGTCCCGCGCGGATCGCGTGCGCGCCCTGCACGATCATGCTGCCGGCCGCTTGGCGGAAGATGTGGGCGAGCCGCGCGGTCGGCACGAGCCCGGAGCCGACCAGCTCCGCGAACGGCTTGCCGGCGCCGACCGGGGCGAGCTGGTCGGCGTCGCCGACCAGCACGACGTGCGTGCCGGCGCCGATCGCGCGCAGCAGCGTGACGAGCAGCTCGAGGTTCGCCATCGAGGTCTCGTCGACGATCAGCAGGTCGCAGCGCAGCGGCGCGTCCGCGTCGTGCGTCGGCCCCTGCCCGGGGATCCACCCGAGCGCCGAGTGGACGGTCGTCGCGTCGAGCCCCGTCGCCTCCGTCATCCGCAGCGCCGCGCGCCCGGTCGGCGCCGCCAGCAGCACGTGCGCACCCTGCGCGATCGCGACCGCGCCGATCATCCGGATCGAGGCCGTCTTGCCCGTGCCCGGGCCGCCGGTCACGAGCGAGAGGCGGTGGACGAACGCACCCTGCACGCCCGCCCACTGCTCCGGCGCCAGCTCGACGCCGTCCGGCAGCACGCCACTCGGCGGCTCGTCGGGCGCCGCCAGCTTCTCCGAGGAGCCGCCGGTCAGCAGCTCGTGCACCCGCTCCGCCAGCTCGCGCTCCAGCTGCGCGGTCTCGGCGCGGTAGACCCAGGTCGCCTCGGCGTCCTGGTCGAGCTCGACGTCGCCGTGCTCGGCCAGCTCGCGCAGCAGCTCGATCCCCGGCGAGGCGAGCCCCAGCAGCTCCCCGGCGCGCGCGCACAGCACCCCGGCCGGCAGGCAGGTCGAGCCGTCCCGCTCGGCCTCGGCGAGCACGTGCAGCAGCGCGGCACGCGCGCGGGCCGGGCTCTGCGGCGGCACGCCGACGCCGTGCGCGATCGCGTCGGCGGTCGGGAAGCCGACGCCGAAGACGGCCGTCAGCTCGTACGGCTGCTCGCGCACGATCCGGTACGCGCGGTCGCCGTAGTGCTTGTGGATGCGGTTGGCGAGGTGGGCGAGGCCGCGCGGCGCCAGCAGCAGGTGGAGCGAGCGCGTCGCGCGCAGCGCGTCCCACGAGTGCGCGGCCTCGGAGGCGCGCGCGGGGGAGAGGCCGGCGTGTGCGAACGCCGCCCGCGGATCGGCGTCGATCGCGCTCAGCACCTGGTCGCCGTGCGCGGCCAGGAGCCCGGCGGCGCGGCGCGCGCCGATGTGGCGGACTCTGCGCAGGTAGGCGGCGAGCGCGTCGTCGCCCGCGAGCGCGGCCGGATGCGCCTCGCGCACCTTCACCTGCGGCCCGTAGCGCGGGTCGCGCACCCAGACGCCGGTGACGGTCGCGCGCTCGCCCTCCTCGAGATGGACGAGCGGACCGACGAGGACGACGCGCTCGCCGCCGACCTCGCCGTCCAGGACCGCGAAGCCGCTCTCCTCGCTGGCGAACCGCCGCGACCGCACGAGCACGTCGCCGGCGAACGGGTCCCCGTCGGCCGGCGGGGTCGCCGCCGCCCGGCTCAACCGGTCGGCCGCGCGGCCGGCGGGGAGCCGACCGGCGCCTCCGCGCTCCATGGGAAGGTGATCCAGCGCTCGGTCCGTCGCCACACGTAATCGCATCTGACGAGAGATCGTGGCTTCTCGTAGAGCACGGCGGTGCGCACCTCTGCGACTTTCCCCTCGCAGAACTCGCGCACGAGGGCCAGCGTGGCGCCGGTGTCGGCGACGTCGTCGGCGATCAGCAGCTTCGCGTCCTCGAGCTGGACCAGCTCGGGGACCGGCGGCAGGATGATCGGCAGCTCCATCCGCGTGTCGACGTCGGTGTAGAACTCGACGTTCATCGTGTACGTGTTCTTGACGCCGAGCGCGTACGCCATCGTCGCCGCGACCAGCAGCCCGCCGCGCGCGATCGCGAAGACGATGTCGGGGCGGTAGCCGTCGTCGTGGACCTGCTGGGCCAGCAGCCGCGAGGCGACGCCGAGCTCCGGCCAGGTCATCAGCTCGCGCTCGTCGGGGACCGCGTCGTTCCCTCCCTCGCGCGTCGATGCCATGCCCGCCAGCGTAGCGAGGCAGGGCGCGTCGTCGCCCGCTACAGTAGTTGTGCATGCAACGATCTTGGGAGGCTCGATGAGCACGTCCGGCAGCACCGCGCAGTTCCCGCGCGAATCCGACCGCCGCGGCGCGTTCGTGCGGCAGCAGAGCACGTTCCGCGACTGGGTCACGGCCGACGGCTCGAGCGGCTATCCGGCCGTTCCCGGCCGCTACCACCTCTACGTCTCGCTCGCCTGTCCGTGGGCCTCCCGCGCGGTGATCGTGCGCCAGCTCAAGCGGCTCGAGGACGTGATCTCGATCACCGTCGTCGACCCCGTCCGCGACGAGCGCGGCTGGCGCTTCACGACCGAGGAGCCCGATCCGATCAACGGCTTCGCCTTCCTCTCGGAGGCCTACCTTGCGAGCGACCCGGATTTCCAGGGTCGTGTGACGGTCCCCGTGCTGTGGGACACCGAGACGCGGCGGATCGTCAACAACGAGAGCGCCGACATCGTGCGGATGCTGAACTCCGCGTTCGACGCCTACGGCGATCCCTCGATCGACCTCTATCCCGCCGCTGACCGCGGCGAGATCGACGCGCTCAACGCACGCGTCTACGACACCGTCAACAACGGCGTCTACAAGGCCGGCTTCGCGACGCGGCAGGCGGCCTACGAGGAGGCATTCGACGAGCTGTTCGCCTCCCTCGACTGGCTCGACGAGCGGCTCGCGACGCGCCGCTACCTGCTCGGCGACGCGATCACCGAGGCCGATTGGCGGCTCTTCGTCACGCTCGTGCGCTTCGACGCCGTCTACGTCGGCCACTTCAAGTGCAACCTGCGGCGGATCGCCGACTACGAGCACCTGTCGGGCTACCTGCGCGACCTCTTCCAGCAGCCCGGGATCGCCGCGACCGTCGACTTCGACCAGATCAAGCGCCACTACTACGGCACGCACCCGCAGCTCAACCCGACGCGGATCGTCCCGAGAGGCCCCGCGCTCGACCTCGACCGCCCGCACGGGCGGGAGCACGTCGGGGCGTAACGAGAAGCAAGAAGTGGCCGGCCGCCTGGCGCAGCCGGCGCGCTTCGGGCTCCTTCCCGGGCAGGAAGGGTGGCCGGCCGCGCCAGGGGGAGCGCGACCGGCCGGTTCCAAGCCACGCGGGGCAGCGTGGCCGGGGCCGCTGTCTGTCGACAGCAGACAAACTTTTATCAAATCACCCGGCGGCCAGCGAAGTGGCGCATCGGCGCTCCGTCGGGCCGCTCGCGCTCAGTGGACGGCGAGCACGGCGTCGAGCGCGTGCTCCAGCGTCCGCGCCGCCAGCGCGATCTCCGCGGGGCTGACGATGAGCGGCGGCGAGAGGGCGAGTCCGCTGGCGAGCGGGCGGACGATCACGCCCCGCTCGCGCGCCGCCTGGAAGACCTCCTGCACCGTCGCGCCGCCACGCAGGTGCTCGGGCGCGATCTCGACCGCGGCCAGCAGCCCGACGCCGCCGCGCACCTGGCGGACCAGCTCGTGCTCGGCGAGCGGCGTCAGCGCCGCGAGCAGCTCGCGCTCCAGCTCGCGCCCGCGCGCGACGAGCCCGTCCTGCGCCAGCAGGTCGAGGTTGGCCGCGGCGGCCGCGCAGCAGGTCGCGTGGGCCGAGTAGGTCGCGCCGTGGCGCAGCACGTTCCCCGGCTCGTCCCAGAACGGCTCGGCGACCGTGCCCGAGACGACGACGCCGCCGAGCGGCAGGTAGCCGCTCGTGACGCCCTTCGCGAAGGTGATCAGGTCGGGCCGCAGCTCCCAGCGGTTCGAGCCGAACCACTCGCCGAGGCGACCCCAGGCGCAGATCACCTCGTCGGCGACGAAGAGGACGCCGTGCTCCTGGCAGATCGCCTGTACGCCCTCGAGGTAGCCGTCGGCCGGCGGGTAGAGGCCGCCGGCGCAGATCACCGGCTCGGCGAAGACAGCCGCGACGCGTTCGGAGCCGACGCGCAGGATCTCCCGCTCGAGCGCCTCGAGCGAGTCGTGCTGCACCGACGAGGTGCCCGGCAGCAGCGGGCCGAAGCCGGCGCGGTTGGGCTCGATCCCGCCGATCGACGTGCCGTAGCCGTTCGTCCCGTGGTATCCCGACGTGCGGCCGATCAGGTGGACCCGCTCGGGCTGGCGGCGCGCCGACCAGTAGCGGCGGACGATCTTCGCGGCCGTGTCGATCGCCTCGCCTCCGCCGGTCGTGAAGAAGATGCGGGCGTCGTCGACGGGGGCGAGGTCGGCGATGCGGGCGGCGAGCTCGCGCGCCGGCTCGTTCGCGTAGTCGCCGAACGCCGAGTACGTCTCCAGCCGCAGCATCTGGGCGTGCGCGGCGTCGGCGATCTCGCGGCGCCCGTGTCCGACGTTCGCGTACCAGAGGCTCGCGGTGCCGTCGAGGTAGCGGCGGTCCTGGTCGTCCCACACCCACACGCCGTCGGCGCGCGTGACGACGAACTCGGCCGCGCGGACGACGGACATGTCGGAGAAGGGATGCCACAGCCGCGTGTCGCCGGCCGGCGCTCCCGTGTGCTCGGTGGAGGGCATGCGCCTACTCTCGCAATGCGGGGAAGTGCCGGCAACCGAGCGCGTGTCCAACGTCGTCCCGCCCAGTTGTGTGCAGCGGCGTGCCCGCCCGGGCGCCGCCGCCTCTCAGGCCGTCGCCGGCTCCTCGACGGGCCGGTGCCCGAGCTCGCGCGAGACCTCGAGCATGCGGCCCCGCACGAGCGCGCCCAGCTCGGCCAGGTCGACGCGCTGCAGCCGCGCAGCCGGACCCGAGACGCTGGTCGCCGCCAGCACGTCGCCGGTCGGGCCGAAGATCGGCGCCGAGACGCAGACGACGCCCTCCTCGAACTCCTCGCGGTCGATCGCGTACCCGCGCGTGCGCGCGCGTCGCAGCTCGCCCTCGAGCTGCTCGGGGCTCGTCAGCGTGTGCGGCGTGAGCGAGGCGAACGGCGCGCGCGCCATCAGGTCGCCGAGCGCGTTCGGCGGTTGGAAGGCGAGCATCGCCTTGCCGGCGCTGCAGGCGTGCGCGGGCACGCGCCGCCCGGTCTCGCTGAACATGCGGACGGTGCGACGGCTCTCGACCTGGTCGGCGTAGACGATCGTGAAGCGGTCCAGCACGCAGAGGTTCGTCGTCTCGCCGGTGATGTCGCGGATCGCGACGAGGTGCCCGCGCACGGCCGTCCGCAGACGCTCGATCCGCGCCTCCGCGCCGCCCGCCAGCTCCACCACCTTGTGGCTGAGCCGGTAGCGGCTCGTCTGCGGGTTCTGCACGACGTAGCCGCACTCGATCAACGTGGTCAGCAGCCGATGCGTCGTGCTCGGCTGCAGGCCGGTCTGATTCGCCAGCTCGACGAGGCCGACCTCGTCGGCGGCCGCGACGGCCTCGAGCAGATCGAAGCCGCGCGCGACGGACTGGACGATCGCCGGATTCCTCACCTGCCTGGGAATTTCGAGACGCTCCTCGTTTCCGGGATTCGGAAACGGAGGGTACCAAGATTCCGTGTCAGATCGGCCGGCAGCCGGGCGCCCGCGAAGCAGTGCGGAGGGGCCACGAGCGAATGCTCAACCGATGCTCACCGTTCGACCTCGTACATCCGTCCAGGTCGCGACGATGCGGATCGTTTCCTCAAGAAGGCGAACAACGAGCCTGCCGCTGTGCGCTGGAAATGCGCGTGTGTTCTGACCGGCGGGATTCGTCCCCGGCCTGAATTCGGCGCTTGACTGATGCCGGCCGCCTCCGTTAGCGTCCGCATCGCGAAGTCGCGCTTGAGCGGGCTGTTTCGCACAGTGGGGCAGCGACGGCAGTCTGTCGCTGCGCTTTATTCACCATTCTCCAAATTGCGAATGATTACCTTCACAGACCTGTCGATCGGGGATCGACACGTGCGCCGGCTCGCGAAGAACGCTCTCCTGCACGGGGCGCTCGGGCGCGACGGAGGCACCGTCACGCCGGTACGCGGCGTGGCGCATCCCCATCGGCAGCGCGTGGCGGTGCGCGCCCAGGCGCGCGACCGGGCGGGGACGTGGACCCGGAGCCCCGAGCCCGACGAGCGGCTCGGCGTCTTCTACCCCGGGGCCTCGCCCTGGTCGCGCCAGCCGAGCGCCAGCACCGCCACCCGCCCGTAGGGCCATCGGCCGGCCCTCGGCTTCGGCGACCGTCGCGTGGGGGACGCGACGGTCGCCGAGAACCTTGCCGGCGAGGCGGCCGGGTCAGTCGCGCGGCGCGCCGACGACGAAGAGGTCGAGGAAGCCCTGCGCGAGGCCGCGGTCGCCGGCGACGTCGAGCTCGTCCGGGTCGTGCGTCGGGCTGATCGCTCTGACCCATGCCGCCTCGCTGCCGTTGATCTCGGCGTCGGCCCCGGACGCCGGTCGGTGCTCGACCTTCGCGCGGCCGCGCTCGCGCACGAACGCGTAGCGCTCCTCGTTGCTCGCATCGTGCGCGTCGGAGATCGTCAGCCCCAATTCGCCGTCGACGGCGCCGGGGCCCGGGACGAGGAACGGCGCGAGCCGGAAGCAGGCCGCCACGTCGACCCATTCGTCCTCGCGCGGGCGCGACCAGTGCGTGCGCAGCTCCCAGCGCGCGAGCTCGCCGATCACGGTCAGCAGCTCGCGACCGCGCTCGGTCAGCTCGAGGTCGACGCGCGGCGGCAGCGAGCGGTAGCGGCGCCGCGCGATCAGGCCCTCGTCGACCATCCGGACGAGCCGCGCCTCGAGCGCACCGGCCGAGACGCCGGGCAGCCAGCGGCGCAGCTCGTCGAGGCGCAGCGGGCCGGCGGCGAGGTCGCGGACGATCACCATCAGCCAGCGGTCGCCGACCACGCTGAGGGCGCGGGCGTCGGGCGCCCATTGGCGTCGCGGCTTCGCTCCGAAGTCCCTGGACGACATGCGGCGGGCCCCCTGGGTGGACGCAGCATGGCAGCCGCGCGGCGTGGACTCGTTAACGGAGAACATCCGTGTTCCCAATCGGCTGCGCCACCATACCAAAATTCCGCTACATGGAGCTTGGATTCTGGAGGCGGCGGAGCCGGCTGGCGCCGGCTCCATTGCAGGTTCGGCTGGCGGTGGAGCCGGCTGGCGCCGGCTCCATTGCAGGTTCGGCTGGCGCCGAACCTGCGGGCGGCGTTGGGTCCTGGGCTAGCCGTAGCGCAGCTGAGAGCCGATCATCTGACCGACGGTCACGAAGCCATAGCCGCGCGCCTTCAGCGACGCGATCACGCGCGGCAGGGCGGCGAGCGTCTGCTCGCGCGGGCCACCGCCGTCGTGCATCAGGATGATCGAGCCGGGCCGCACCTGGCTCATGATCCGCGAGTAGATCGCGTCGGTTCCGGGCCGTGCCCAGTCCTGCGGGTCGACGTCCCACTCGATCGTCGTGAAGCCGAGCGCGCGCGCCCCGCTCGTGAGCGAGCCGCTGACGGCGCCACCGGGGGCCCGGAAGAGGCACGGGCGGAAGCCGCTCGCGGTCTGGATCGCGTTGGCGGTCGAGGTGATCTGGCCGGCCGCGAACGCGCCGCCGCCGGCGACGTTCGGGTGACTCCACGTGTGGTCGCCGAGCTCGTAGCCGTCGGCCAGCTCGCGCTTCAGCAGCGCGCCGTTGCCGGCGACCTGCTCGCCGATCATGAAGAACGTGGCGGCCGGGATCTTCGCGCCCTCGAGCACGTCGAGGTAGCGCGAGGTGTAGATCGAGGGCCCGTCGTCGAACGTGAGCGCGACGACCTTCTTCGTGCGCGATCCGTTCGTGACGTAGCTGGGGCCCGTCGCCGTGCAGCCGATCGGCTGCGGCGCATGGAGGTCGATTATGGCGCTGGCCTGGGGGAGCGCCTCGTAGCAGGAGGCGCGCTCGCTGACGATGCATCCGTCGGTGGTCGAGAGGGCGCGCCAGTGGACGGGGGCGTAGGGCAGGCCGATCGTGTGCGGGTCGAGCCGTGCGAGGAGGCTGCGCCGCGTCGGCCGGCTCGTGCGGGCGCCGTCGAGCGTGTGGAGCGGGCCGTGCCGGCCCGACTGCAACACGCGCGCGATCGTCATGCCAGCGCCCCGGCGGCTCGCGCACACGTCCCGCGACTGGAAGCCGCCGTCGTCGTAGACGAGTCGCACGCAGAGCGAGCGCTTGCCGCGCAGCAGCGAGGCCGCCGTCCACGGGTCGCGCGTCGAGAGGTCGAAGACGAGCGCATGGCCGTCCTGTCTGAGCGTCGCGGCGTGGAGCCGGAGCGGGGCGATCCGCGGCACGGCGGGCGTCGCCGGCGGCGTGGTCGTCGTCGGCGTGGTGCTCGCCGCGCCGGTGCTCGGCGCCGCGCCGGGGGCGGCCCCGCCGGCGCCGTCGGTCGTCGCGCCGCCCGCCGGAGCGGCCGCGGGGACCGTGCTCGCGCCGCCGTTGTTCAGCACGAGGTCATAGGGCGACGCGGCTGGCGCGGAGGCGGCGATGCCGGCCGCGGCGACGACGACGGCGATGACGACCGGGAGGGTGGTGGAGGAGCGAGGGCGGCGCATGGGGCGGGTGCACCATATGGATCGGAGCTGGCGCGCGCCAGCTGAGCACGATTCCGTGCATTTGGCGCACCGGCACTCGCAGCCGTCGGCGCCAACCGGGCGACGGCAGCGCTAGGCCGAGCCGCGGGCGCTCGTTTCGCCCCCTGGGCGAACACCCGCAATCGAAGCCGAGCGCTCAGCGCGAGGCTTCGACGCTCAGCGCGAGGCTTCGACGACGAGGGCGCCGTCGGCGATCGTGACCGCCCGCTCGCCCGCGAGCAGCGCGGCGATCTCCGCGCCGACCAGCTCGCGGCGCCAGCCGTTCAGCGCCCGCACGCTCGGCTCCTCGTCGCCGCGGCGCGCGGCGACGACGATCTGCTCGAGCTCGGAGCGGGAGGCGACCAGCTCGTAGGCCAGCTCGGCGTCGAGCGCGCGCGCTCGGATGACGGCCTCGATCAGCGATATCAGGGGCGCGTCGCCGGGCTCGGAGCCGGGCCCGCGCGGATCGCGCGCGAGCGGCTCGGCGTCGCGGCCGCGGTCGACGGCGGCGATGATCGCGGGCCCGCGGCGGCGCACATGACCGCCGTGGAGGCCGCGGATCTGCTCCAGCTCGGACGGCTGCGACGGCTTGCGCTTGGCGATCTCGACGAGCGCGGGGTCGGGCAGGATCGTGCCGACCGGCTTGTCCTCGTCCTGCGCCGTGCGCTCGCGCCAGGCGGCGACCTGCTGCGCGACCGCGCGCGAGCGGCCGTCGAGCGCGCCCGCGCGCCCGAGGCGCTCGAAGGCCGTCTCGGGATCGCGCTCGTCGGTCGCGTCCTCGAGCCGGCGGCACTCCTCGCGCGCCCACTCGAGCCGCCCGCTGGCGGTCAGCCGCGTGTGCAGCTCGTCGCTCAGCTCGAGCAGGTGCAGGACGTCCTCGCGCGCGTAGGAGAGCTGCTCCTCCGTCAGCGGACGGGCATCCCAGCGCGTGTAGCTGGCGGTCTTGCCGACGCGCAGCCCGAGCAGGCCGCCGAGCAGGTTGCCGTAGCCGGTCTGGGCGCCGAAGCCGGCGAAGCCGGCGGCCACCTGCGTGTCGAAGACGTTGCGTATCTCGGTGCTCCAGGCGCGCCGCAGGATCGCGACGTCCTGGCGGGCCGCGTGCAGGACGATCTCGATCTCGGGATCGGCCAGCACCTCGGCGAGGGGCCCGGGATCGAGCGGGGCGAGCGGGTCGAACAGCGCGATCCGCAGCCCGTCCGGCGCGCTCGGATCCGGTGCGACCACCTGGACGAGGCAGAGCAGCGCGCGGTAGCGGCCCTCCGACATGAACTCCGTGTCGATCCCGAGCCGACCCGCGGCGCGCGCCAGCCGGGCGACCTCGGCGACCTCGCCGGGCGCCGCGAGCGTGGGGATCGTGTCGGCGGTCATGCACGTACCATCATGACCGACGCTGCCCGGAGTCGTCGCCGCGCGCCCGCGCGCGCCCGCCTGCGCCGGTCGCCGTGGCCTCCCAGGGTTATCCAACCCCAGTGGTAGGATTTCCCCGATGATCTTCTCTTCGAAGGCCGAGTACGGGGTCCGCCTGATGGTCGAGCTGGGCCGGCAGACGCCGGAGCAGCCGACCAGCCTGAAGGCGATCGCCGCGGCCGAGTCGCTGCCGCTCGCCTACCTCGAGCAGGTCGTCGCCCGTCTCAAGAAGGCGGGACTCGTGATGAGCGCCCGCGGCGCGCACGGCGGCTACTGGCTCGCGCGCCCCGCGGACGAGATCACGATGGACCAGGTCGTGCTCGCGCTCGAGGGCGCGATCGCGCCGATGGAGTGCTTCGTGACGGAGCACACCGAGCGCGTGCTGTGCTCGCACTCCGCGCCGGACGCCGGCCACACCTGCGCCACCAAGCTGCTCTGGACGCGCGTGCAGGGCGGCATCGCGCGCTCGCTCCAGACCACCACGCTCGCCGAGCTGGTGGAGTTCTCGCGGCGCGAGGTGGGACGTCTTCCCGCGCACGTGACCGTGTCCGCTTCCGCTGGCGCGTCCGCGCCTGCCACGACCGCCCCGGCGGTCTGATCATCCCCACGAACCCGACGGAGACCATGGCCGAGCTCGAAATCCGCAACCTCCACGTCCGCGCCGGCGACAAGGAGATCCTTAGAGGTCTCGATCTCGCAGTCGGCAAGGGCGAGATCCACGCGCTGATGGGCCCGAACGGCTCCGGCAAGTCGACCCTCGCCAATGCCGTCATGGGTCACCCGAACCTCGAGGTGACCGAGGGCCAGATCATCTTCAAGGGCGAGGACATCACGGAGGCGGCCACCGACGAGCGCGCCCGCGCCGGGCTCTTCATGGCGTTCCAGTACCCGGTCGCCGTGCCGGGCGTGACGATCACCAAGTACCTGCGCACGATCATCAACGCGCACCGCGAGAGCAACGGCGAGGAGCCGATCTCGCTGAGAGACTTCCGCCAGACGGTCGAGACCGCGATGAGACTGACCGAGGTCCCGCGCGAGTTCTCCAGCCGCTACCTCAACGACGGCTTCTCCGGCGGCGAGAAGAAGCGCCTTGAGATCCTGCAGCTGGCGCTGCAGAAGCCCGCCATGGCGATCCTCGACGAGACCGACTCCGGCCTCGACATCGACGCGCTGCGGACCGTCTCGAAGGGCATCAACGCCGTCGCCGACGGCAACATGGGCGTGCTGATCATCACGCACTACCAGCGCATCCTCCACCTCGTCGAGCCGAGCCACGTGCACGTGATGTACCAGGGCCGGATCGTCAAGGAGGGCGGTCCCGAGCTCGTCACGGTGCTCGAGGAGAAGGGCTACGGCTGGATCAAGGACGAGGTCGAGGCCGCGGCGGCCTGATCCGATGACCGCGAGCGCCGTCCCCAGCACGTTCGATGTCGCCGCCGTCGCGGCGCAGTTCCCGATCCTCAAGCGCGAGATCGACGGCAAGCGGATCGTCTACCTCGACTCGGGTGCGACGGCGCAGAAGCCGGAAGCCGTGCTCGACGCGCTCGACGCTTCGCTACGGCTCCACAACGCCAACATCCATCGCGGCGTCTACGCGCTCGCGCAGGAGGCGACGGAGCGTTTCGAGGGGGCGCGCGAGCGGATCGCGCGCTTCGTCGGCGGCCGTCCCTCCGAGACGATCTTCACGAAGAACGTGACGGAGGCGATCAACCTCGTCGCCTACTCGTGGGGGCGCCGCAACGTCGGCGCGGGCGACACGATCGTGCTGACGCCGATGGAGCACCACTCCAACATCGTGCCGTGGCAGCTGCTCGCGCAGGAGGTCGGCGCGAAGCTCGCCTACGTCGATCTGACCGAGGACGGCCGCCTCGACCTCGACTCGCTCGACGCGCTCCTCGCGCAGGGGCCGAAGCTCGTCGCCGTCGCGCACATCTCGAACGTGCTCGGCACCCGCAATCCGATCGAGGAGATCGTCTCACGGTCGCACGCGGCCGGCGCGCTCGTGCTCGTCGACGGCGCCCAGGCGGTTCCGCACGGTCCGGTCGACGTGAAGGCGCTCGGCGCCGACTTCTACGGCTTCACCGGCCACAAGGTCTACGGACCGACCGGGGTCGGCGTGCTGTGGGCGCGCCGCGAGCTGCTCGAGGCGATGCCGCCGTTCCTCGCCGGCGGCGACATGATCGGACAGGTCGACTTCGAGTCCTCGACCTGGAGAGAGCTGCCGTGGAAGTTCGAGGCGGGCACGACCGCGTACGCGGAGGCGACCGCGCTCGGCACGGCGATCGACTGGCTCGGCGGCCTCGGGGTCGAGGCCGTCCGCACGCACGAGGCCGAGATCACGGCGTACGCGCTCGAGCGCCTCGCCGAGGTGCCGGGGCTGACGATCTACGGGCCGGCCGCCGAGCACCGTGGCGCGCTCGTCTCGTTCGCGCTCGACGGCGTCCATCCGCACGACGTCGCCGACATCCTCGGCCGCTCGCAGATCTGCGTCCGCGCCGGCCACCACTGCGCCCAGCCGCTGATGCGCCGGCTCGGCGTCCCCGCCACGACGCGCGCGAGCTTCGCCGCGCACACGACGACGGCGGAGGTCGACGCGCTGATCGACGGCCTGCACGGCGTGCGCAAGGTCTTCCAGCTCTGACCATGCGACCCGGACCGTCCGTTAACGACGACGGGGCTGAGGGTCGCGCTCAGCCCCGCCGCTTCGCCGCTGCAGCCCGCGTCCCCGCGAGCAGATGGATGGCGGCTGGTCCGGCGTCTCCACGAAAGCGCTACGCGCCTCGCTCGACCGGATCCCGAGATCGTAGTGCCTCGTTATGCCGAACTCAAGTAAATAGTGCCCTCGACCACGCCAGATAGGGTGTAGGACAGATGGACGACCTCTACCGCGAGTACATCCTCGAGCACTACAAGCGCCCGCGGAACTGGAGTCCGCCGCAGCCAGAGCTGGAGCACGCGGATCTCGAGTTCGAGGACGCCAACCCGCTCTGCGGCGACACGCTGCGGGTGCAGCTCGCGGTCGACGGCGACCGACGCGTCACCGACGTGCGCTTCTCGGGCCACGGCTGCGCGATCTCGCAGGCGGCCGCCTCGATGAGCTCCGAGGAGATCGTCGGGATGTCGGTCGACGACCTCATGAGACTCGACAAGTCCTTCGTGCTCGACCTGCTCGGGATCGACATCTCGGCCACGCGCATCAGATGCGCCCTGCTGTCGCTGAAGGTCTTGAGAAGCGCGGCCCTCGGCGGCGCGGCCGCCTGGCCGGACGCCGACGAGGCCGCGTAGCCCGACTCGCCGTCGGCGAGCGGTCGCTTGCGTGCTGCCCGCTACAATCCGTGGTCGAAATCCGATCTCCTCACTAGGACTTTCTCCGTCGTGCCCGAAACCCTGACCGTCTGCCCTCTCAGCGAGCTCCCGCCCGGCGCCAAGCGCCTGGTCGAGTGGGACGACCTGGAGATCGGCGTCTTCAACTGCAACGGCGCGATCTACGCGATCGAGGACCGCTGCTCGCACGACGACGGTCCGCTCGTCGAAGGCGTGCTGCACGAGGAGTCGTGCGCGATCGAATGCCCGCGCCACGGATCCCTCTTCGACCTGAAGACCGGCAAGCCGACCACGCTGCCGGCATACGTCCCGGTGGACACGTTCCCCGTGGTCATCGACGACAACATGATCAAGCTGGAGGTTGACTGACATGGCCACGCCCGAAGTCCTCGCAGAGCAGGAGGGGCTCAAGGGAATCAACGCCGACTACACCGAGCGCTTCGGTTTCCATGACGCCGAGAACTACCTCTACAAGGCCCCGAAGGGCATCAACCGCGAGATCGTCGAGAGAATCTCCGAGTTCAAGGACGAGCCTCAGTGGATGCGCGAGTTCCGCCTGAAGGCGCTCGAGTACTTCCTCGCCCGTCCGATGCCGACGTGGGGCTCGCCGATGCTGGCCGAGGTCGACTTCGACAACATCCACTACTTCGTGCGCGCCTCCGAGCGCTCGGAGCGCTCGTGGGACGACGTGCCCGACGACGTCAAGAAGACGTTCGACCGCCTCGGCATCCCGGAGGCGGAGCGCAGATTCCTCTCCGGCGTCGGCGCGCAGTACGAGTCCGAGGTCGTCTACCACCAGGTCCACAGAGACCTGGAGGACCAGGGCGTGATCTTCACCGACATGGACACGGCGCTGCGCGAGCACCCCGACCTGCTGCGGGAGTACTTCGCGACGATCATCCCGCCGAACGACAACAAGCTGGCGGCCCTCAACTCGGCCGTCTGGTCCGGCGGCTCGTTCGTCTACGTGCCGCCGGGCGTCCACGTCGAGATGCCGCTGCAGGCCTACTTCCGCATCAACACCGAGAACATGGGCCAGTTCGAGCGCACGCTGATCATCG